>NZ_JBHXMP010000008.1:9014-155918 GCF_042720415.1 Agromyces sp. NPDC058484
GCGCCCGGGCCCGCCGCCGGGGTCGCGATGTCGTCGGGGTGGTGGGGGCGGGCGTGCTCTTCGGGTCGGGTGGTGTGGTGGACTACGACGCACGGCTCCGCACATCGGTGCCCCGCGTGTTCGCCGTCGGCGACGTGAACGGCGGACCCCAGTTCACGTACATCTCGCTCGACGACCATCGCATCACCATGTCGCAGCTGAACGGCTCCGACGAGCGCACGACCGCCGATCGCGTCGCGGTGCCGAACACGATCTTCCTCACGCCGCCGCTGGCCCGCGTCGGGATGAACGAGACCGAGGCACGTGCGAGCGGAAAGGCACTGCTCGTCGCAGCGAAGCACGTCGCGGACATCGCCGCGATGCCGCGGCCGAAGATCCTGGGCGAGACCCACGGGTTGATGAAGGTGATCGTCGATCCCGGCACCGACCTCGTGCTGGGCGCGACGGTGTTCTCGGTCGACGCCCAGGAGGTGATCAACCTGATCGCGCTCGCGATGCGCGCCGGGGTCACCGCCGGCGAACTGCGCGACGGCATCTGGACGCACCCGTCGAGCACGGAGGCGCTCAACGAGGTGCTCGCGGGGCTTCGCCCGGTGTCCTGACCACGGGAGGCGCTCGGCGGACTCGGCTGCCCGCCCGAGCCGAGCGCCGCTGGTCGGGGCGCGGTACCGTTGAGCATGGCTCAGGATCCTGTGCCCGACACATGGGAGCAGGGCCGCGCGTACGAACGGTACGTCGGCCGATGGAGCCGCGAGGTCGCCCCGCGGTTCCTCGAGTGGCTGCGCGTGCGGCCCGATCAACGGTGGCTCGACGTCGGCTGCGGCACCGGCGCGCTCTGCGCGGCCATCCTCGAGCACGGCGTGCCCGCGTCGGTCGACGGCGTGGAGCAGTCGGAGGGATTCCTCGAGACGGCGGTCGACCAGCTCAGCGCCCGGGTGACGTTCCATCGAGCGGATGCCGCGGCGCTGCCGCTCGACGACGCGTCCTTCGACGCTGTCGTCTCGGGGCTCGTGCTGAACTTCCTGCCCGACCTCGACGCCGCGCTCGCCGAGATGACGCGCGTGGCAGCGCACGACGGCGTCATCGGCGGCTATGTCTGGGACTATTCCGGTCGCATGCAGCTCATGCGTCGGTTCTGGGAAGTCGCCACCGAGCTCGACCCCGCCGCGGCGGCGCTCGACGAGGGGGTGCGGTTCGCCGAGTGCACCCCTGAGGCGCTCACGTGGCGCTTCGCGACCGCCGGGCTGCTCGACATCGAGACCACAGGCATCGAGGTGCCGACGGTGTTCCGCGACTTCGACGACTACTGGGCGCCGTTCCTCGGCGGCCAGGGGCCGGCGCCGGCATACGCGATGTCGCTCGAGGCACCGGAACGCGATCGCCTGAGGGAGCGACTGCGTGAGCGGATGCCGCTCCGCGACGACGGCTCGATCGCCCTCGTCGCACGGGCGTGGGCGGTGCGAGGGATCGTCGCCCGCTGACCGCCTACGCCACGGTCTCGGCGTCGCGCTTCGGCAGCTTCCAGCCGGGCCGCACGTAGTGGCACGTGTAGCCGTTCGGATAGCGCTCCAGATAGTCCTGGTGTTCGGGCTCGGCCTCCCAGAACGGGCCGGCGGCCACGACCTCGGTCGTCGCGGGGCCGGGCCACAGGCCGGTCGCGTCGACGTCGGCGATGGTCTCGTGCGCGGTGACCTCCTGCTCGGGCGTGGTCGGGAAGATCGCCGAGCGGTAGCTCGTGCCGATGTCGTTGCCCTGGCGGTTCCTGGTCGACGGGTCGTGGATCTGGAAGAAGAACTCCAGCAGGTCGCGGAACGACTCCTTCGACGGGTCGAACACGATCTCGAGCGCTTCGGCGTGGGAACCGTGGTTGCGGTACGTCGCGTTCGGCACGTCGCCGCCGGTGTAGCCGACCCGGGTGCGGAGCACGCCGGGGCGCTTGCGGATCAGGTCCTCCATGCCCCAGAAGCAGCCGCCCGCGAGCACGGCGGTCTCGGTGCCGGGGATCCTGGTGATCTCGCCGGGGTTCGTCATGATGCGTCCTCCTCCTCGGATGCCGCGGCCGCGGCATCCGTCGTCTCGAACAGTCTGCGGTACCGGCCGTATCCCTGCACCTCGAGTTCGGCGACCGGCACGAACCGCAGCGCGGCCGAGTTCATGCAGTACCGCAGGCCGCCGGCCTCGGCGGGACCGTCGTCGAAGACGTGGCCGAGGTGGCTGTCGGCGCCCGACGAGCGCACCTCCACGCGCTTCATGAAGAGCGAGCGGTCGAGCTTCTCGGTCACCGCGCTCTGCTCGATCGGCCTGGTGAAGCTCGGCCACCCCGAACGGCTGTCGTACTTGTCGGTCGACGCGAACAGCGGCTGCCCCGAGACCACGTCGACGTAGATGCCGGGCTCGTGGTGGTTCCAGTACTCGTTGCGGAACGCCGGCTCGGTGCCGTCCTCCTGGGTGACCCGGTACTGGTCGGGGGAGAGGCCGGCGAGCGCCTCCGGAGTCCTGCGATAGTCCTGCGACATTCGTTCCTCCTCACGATGGTCAACCGGCGGTGCGGGCGCCATGTTCCGCATCCCACGCCCTTCCGCTGTGACTTCGCTGGGAGGGCGGTTTCCGAGCTCGGTGACGGATGCCCCGTCGCGCCGGAGCGGCGTGATGCGCCAGACTTGGCGGCAGGCGGGGGAAGGAGCGGCGCGTGGAGCTCTTGGTCGTCGTCGTGCTCGGGCTCCTCGGCATCGCGGGCGCGACCGCGATCGGTCCGAAGCTCGGTGTCTCCGCGCCGCTCCTGCTGGTCATCGTCGGCATCGCGGTGAGCTTCCTGCCGATCGTGCCCGACGTCGTGGTCGACCCCGAGTGGATCCTCGCCGGGGTGTTGCCGCCGCTGCTCTACTCCGCATCCGTGTCGATGCCGTCGATGGAGTTCCGCCGAGAATTCGGAGCGATCAGCGGGCTCTCGGTGGCGCTCGTGGTGCTGAGCTCGGTGGCGCTCGGGTTTCTCTTCACCTGGCTCGTGCCGGGCGTGAGCCTCGCCGCCGGCATCGCGCTCGGTGCGATCGTGAGCCCGACCGACGCGGTGGCGACGTCGATCGTGAAGCGCGTGGGCGTGACGCCGCGCATCGTCACGGTGCTCGAGGGCGAGAGCCTCCTGAACGACGCCACGGCGCTCGTGCTGCTGCGAACGGCGATCGCGGCGACCGCGGCATCCGTCACCTTCTGGGGCATCGTGGGCGACTTCGTGTTCGCCGTGGTCGTGGCGGTCGTGATCGGCTATCTCGTCGGCAAGGCGAACCTGTGGGTGCGGTCGAAGGTGACGGATGCCACGGTGAACACGGTGATCTCGTTCACCGTGCCGTTCCTGGCCTCCGTGCCCAGCGAGCTGCTCGGGGCATCCGGCCTCGTCGCTGCGGTCGTCGCCGGACTCGTGACCGGTCGTGGCGCGATCCGGAGCCTGTCGCCGCAGCATCGCCTGTCCGACGCCCAGAACTGGCGCACGATCGAGCTGGTCCTCGAGGGGGCCGTGTTCCTCGTGATGGGGCTCGAGCTGTCGGCGATCCTCGGCGACCTCGGCGACGAGACGCGCGGCGTGGCCGTGGGTTCGGCGATCGCGGCGATCTCGTTCGTCGCGGTGCTTCTCGTGCGAGCCTTCTACGTGTGGCCGACGCTGAGTCTCCAGCGCAGGAGCTTCCGGCGCGGGGCGAGCATGAAGCCGAAGCTCGCCGCCGTGCAGGAGCGGCTGGACGGCCTCGATCCTGCTCCAGCATCGGGCGCCGGTGACACGGCGCCCGAGAGCCGCCGCGGACGACGGCGAGCGCCGTCGTCGGGGTCGCTCGAACGGTTCAGGTCGCGGATCCGCCGCAAGGTCGCCGACATCGACTACTTCATGGCGGTGCCGCTCGGCTGGCGCGAGGGAGCCGTCATCGTCTGGGCCGGGATGCGCGGCGCCGTCACGCTCGCTGCCGCGCAGACGCTCCCGCACGACACCCCCGACCGGTCGCTCATCGTGTTCATCGCGTTCCTCGTCGCCGCGGGATCGCTCATCATCCAGGGCGGCACCCTTCCCTGGGTCGTCCGGCTGGTGAAGCCTGCCGGAGTGGACCACCACGCGGCGACGGCGGAACGCGCCCGATTGCGCCGGTTGTTGCGCGGCGCCGCCGACGACGTCGAGCGGCGGCACCGCGAGGCGGCCGTCGTCGCGGGCGGGCCGAAGGTCGAGCCCGAACCGGCGACCGACCAGGAACTGCACCGCGTGCTGCGGCTCGAGATCATCGAGGCGCAACGCGAGGCGCTCCTCGCCGCGCGCGAGGACGGCACGTTCAGCGGTTCCGTGCTCACCGGCGCCCTCGAGACCCTCGACGCCGAGCAGATCAGCATCGAACTGCGTGGCGACCACCGCGACGAGGCCTGACGCGCGCGATCGCCGGGTGGCGGCGGCGCCCGCACACACGCCGAAATCGTGAGCCATCGTCAACAGTCTTGATGACATTCACAGGAACACGTGAGGGTTTATCCAGAAGTTCTCGGCAGACTGGCCACTTCGCCCGGGCGCCCCCGCGTCCGCGGAACGTCGAGTCCAGGATCGTCGAGCACCCCCCGGCTCACGGTTCGCCCCGTGAAGGTCATGCAGAACCAGTCTTCCTCCTCAAAGAACACCTCCATCTCCGAAGTCCAGCCCGATGCCACCCGTCGCCGGCGCACGTCCAAGGGCATGCGCAAGGGCCCGCTCCTCGTGGCCGGCGCCGTCGCCGCCATCGGCGCGATGGTCGGCACCGGATTCGTCGTGCAGGGCGCCGTGGCGGCGCAGAACGATCGCATCGCCGAGACCCGTGTCCTGACGGAGGCGACGAACCTCAACGTCGACCAGCTCGACGCGCACGGGGGCATTCTCGAGGCTCGTGCTGTGAAGGCCGCCGAGGACACGCTCAGCGGCGCGAACGACACCATTGTCGCGGCACAGGGCAAGACGGATGCCGCGCAGCTCACGGCGTCCGTCGCGGCTCTGGCCGACTACAAGCTGCTCGCCCCCGAGCGCGTGTTCGATCTCGTCGGAACGACGACGGTGCACACCGAGACCGTGCGCGCCGCCGTGGCGGAGGCCGACCGCGTCGCCGCCGAAGCCGCAGCGAAGGCCGCCGCCGACGCCGCGGCCGCCGCGGCCGCCGCGAAGGCTGCTGCCGACGCCGCGGCCGCCGCCGAGAACGAGTCGTCCTCGTCGGGGTCGTCGCGGCCCGGCGCGCCTGCGAACCCGACCGGGGCGCAGGCCATCGCCCGAGACATGCTGGCCCAGCGCGGCTGGGGCGACGACCAGTTCGGCTGCCTCGTCGAGCTCTGGAACCACGAGTCCGGCTGGAACGTCTACGCCTCGAACCCGTCGAGCGGTGCCTACGGCATCCCGCAGGCCCTTCCCGGCAGCAAGATGGCCTCGGCCGGCGCCGACTGGGAGACCAACCCGGCGACCCAGATCTCGTGGGGCCTCGGCTACATCGCCGGCCGTTACGGCACGCCGTGCGGTGCGTGGGACACGTTCAACTCCCAGGGCTGGTACTGATCGGCATCGTCTGACACGGGGGCTGCTGCGGCGGCCCCCGTGTCAAGCGTGTGCACGCGGCATCCGGCGCTCGATAGCCTGACGGAATGGGCGCGCAGCAGACGCAGGCGAAGCAGGCCGGGCCGTTCGCGGGGATCGTCGCGTGGGGCAGACGGGCCACCGCATGGGCGCTCGCGACGAAACCGGTGCGTGCCGTGCTCCTCTACCAGGAGCACCACGGGCCGATGCTCGCCGACAGCGTGACGTATCGTGCGCTGTTCTCCGTGTTCGCGGGCGTCTTCCTCGGATTCGCGGTCGGGGGCATCTGGCTGTCGGGCCGGCCCGACGCGATGGACGCGCTCGTCGCGACGATCGGCGCCGCCATCCCGGGCCTCGTCGGCGATGACGGGCTGATCAGTCCCGACGACCTCATCCAGCCGGTCACGCTCTCGATCGCCGGCATCATCGGCCTCATCGGCGTCGTGGTGGCCGCCATCGGCGCGATCGGTTCGCTGCGCGTGGCGTTCCGCGACTTGGGCGACCAGTCCGACGACCAGACCTTCTTCCTCTGGTTGATCCTGCGCGACCTCGCGCTCGCGGTAGCGTTCGGGGCAGCGCTCGCGCTCGCGGCCGCGGTGACGTTCTTCGGAACGGCGGCGCTCGAGACGCTCTTCGGCTGGTTCGGCGTCTCCGAGCGCGCCCCGGTCTACGACGGTGCCACCCGGGTCGTGTCGATCCTCGTGATCTTCGCAATCGACACGATCGTGATCGCGGCGATGTTCCGGCTCCTCTCGGGGCTCCGGCCGAGCGCCCGATCGCTCTGGACGGGTGCGCTGCTGGGCGGCGTGGGACTGACCGCGCTGCAGGTGCTGTCGAGCCTGTTCGTCGGCGGCGCGTCGAGGAACCCGCTGTTCGCCTCGTTCGGATCGCTCATCGCCCTGCTGCTCTGGTTCAACCTCTCGGCCCAGGTCATCCTCATCGCCGCCTCGTACATCGTCACCGGCGTCGACGAGGAGCACGATCGCGTGCACGCGCGGCACGGTGCACCGTCGCTCGCCATCAGGCGCATGCAGCGGGCCGAGCGTCGCGCGACGGATGCCGCTGCCGAACTCGCCGCGGCACGCGCCGCCGTGGAGGGCGAGCGGGACTCGAAGGCTCCGAGTCCGTCGGATCGCGGGTGATCAGGCGCGGTCGTCGTCGACGATCTCGATGACGTCGACCTCGACCGGCTCGGTGTCCCCGGTCCGCGCGTCGCCCGCGTCGGCCTCGTCGTACTCCTCCTTGGGCAGTTCCGCGTCGAGCGGCAGTTCGGAGTCGGTGTACTCGCCCTCGGCGGGTTCTCCCGGTCGCAGTGCGTCGGACATGGCTCCTCCGATCGTTCGGGCCCGTTCCGCGGTCGCGGGGCCTCTGCCCACGCTACGGCGCGTGGGCGGGCGCACGCAGGGGATTGACGGGCCGCATCCGGGGCAGTAGCGGCGTCCAGCAGAATGGGCGGATGGCCACAGTGCAACAGGTCGTCCGCCAGGTGATCGCTCCCCTCACCCGCACACGCCCGTTCCGGGCGCTCGCCCCCGTCGTCCTTCCGCCCGTCGAGCGCTTGGCGGCGTGGCTCAGCGGCGGCCGCGTGCAGCTCAGCGCGCTCCTCGTGCCCTCCCTCCTCCTCCACTCGACAGGGGCGAGGTCGGGTGAGCCGCGTGAGACCCCGCTCATGTACACGCCCGACGGTCGAGGCTGCGCCATCGTGGCGGGCACGACGTTCGCGCAGGAGCGGCATCCGGCCTGGACCTACAATCTGCTCGCGCACCCGGATGCCGCGATCACCGTTCGCGGTCGGCGGATGTCCGTGCGTGCGAGCCTCATCGGCGACGACGATCGGGACGCGGCCTGGTCGCGAATCGAGGCGCAGTGGCCCGGGTACCGGGACTACGAGCGCGGCTCGGGCCGGGTCGTCCGGCTGTTCCGGCTGCGACCGGTGACAGACGAGCGCCAGACGCGCGTGTGACGGAATCCGTGGATTCGGGGGTTGGCCCCATACCGGCGGGCGGCAGTGCATTCGTAGCCTGACCGCCATGACCACTGGAACCGAACTCCCGCCGCGCCCCGCCGACGCCGCGCCCGGTCGTCGCCGCCCGAAGACGCGCACGGCGGCGACCCGGGTCGCCTGGACCTGGCTCGTCCTCTCGTCGCTCGCGATCGCCGCGTATGCCGTCGTCCCGTACCTCACTGCCTCGCTCGCCGACCTGTCCGACTCGGGCGCCGGCCTCGCGAGCAACTACGAGGGTCGTCCCGTCGTCGTGCAGGCCGCCTTCTACGCCCACATCGTCGCCGGCGGGCTCGCGCTCGTCATCGGCCCGTTCCAGTTCTGGCGCGGCCTTCGCGATCGATACCGCTCCGTGCACCGCTGGATGGGTCGTGCATACCTCGCCGCCGTCGCGATCGCGGGCGTCGCCGGACTCGTGATGGCGCCGTTCAACGAGGCGGGCCTGGTCGGCCTCTTCGGCTTCGGCGGGCTCGCCCTGCTGTGGCTGGTCACGGGCTGGAGGGCCTACCGGGCGATCCGGCGGCGGGATGTCGCAAGCCACCGTGCCTGGATGATGCGCAACTTCGCGCTCACCTACTCCGCCGTGACGCTGCGCCTCTGGCTCGGCGTGCTCGTCACCGCGCAGATGCTGGCGGGCGGCGGCTCGGTCGACTTCGGCGACGCGTTCGACAACGCCTACTTCGCCGTGCCGTTCCTCGCCTGGCTGCCGAATCTCGTCGTCGCCGAGTGGCTGATCCGGCGGCGTGGCCTCCCGTCCTATCGGATCTCGAATGGAGCCGAGACGACCTCACCTTCGCGGGGTTAGGCTCGGGATATGTGCAGGAACATCCACACCCTCCACAACTTCGAACCTGCGGCGACGAACGACGAGGTGCACGCCGCCGCCCTGCAGTATGTGCGAAAGGTGAGCGGATCGACGAAACCGTCCAAGGCGAACGCTGAGGCGTTCGACCGGGCGGTCGCCGAGATCGCGCACATCACGCGGCACCTGCTGGACGACCTCGTGACGACCGCGCCGCCGAAGGACCGCGAGGTCGAGGCCGCGAAGGCGAGGGAACGCGCGGCGCGGCGGTACGCCTCCGTGGCGTAGCACGAACCGCACGCGAGCCCGGCTTCCGTGGTGCGACCGTCGGGGGAGTCGAGTAGCGTCGCACCCATGGCCGGCGATGCTGTCACACTCGATGTTCCTGGTCCGCACGGCGACCGGGAGGTGCGCATCTCGAGTCCGACCCGGGTCATCTGGCCCGAGGTCGGCGTCACCAAGCTCGAGCTGGCCGAGTACCTCGTCGCGGTGGGCGGACCGTTCATCGAGGCGAACGGCGACCGGCCGGTATCGCTCCAACGGTTCCCGGGCGGCATCGACGGCGAGCAGTTCTTCTCGAAGAACCCGCCGAAGGGGGCACCCGAGTGGGTGCGATCGGTCTCCGTGACCTACCCGAGCGGACGGAGGCATCCGCAGCTCGTGCTCGACGAGCCGGCCGGCGCCGTCTGGGCGGCGCAGATGAACACGATCGTGTTCCATCCGTGGCCGTCGAGCACCGCCGACACCGACAACCCCGACCAACTGCGCATCGACCTCGATCCGCAGCCCGGCACCGGCTTCGCCGAGGCGGTTCCCGCCGCGCTCGCCCTGCGCGAGCTCCTCGGCGAGGTGGGCCTCACGGGGTTCGTGAAGACCTCGGGCAGTCGCGGCATCCACGTGTTCGCGCCGATCGAGCCCGAGCACGAGTTCCTCGATGTGCGGCATGCGGTGATCGCACTCGGCCGTGAGCTCGAGCGACGGATGCCGGCAGAGATCACGACGGCGTGGTGGAAGGAGGAGCGCGGCGATCGCATCTTCGTGGACTACAACCAGGCCAACCGCGACCGCACCATGGCGGGCGCCTACAGTCCGCGCCCGCTGCCGCACGCGTCGGTGTCGTGCCCGCTCGAATGGGACGAGCTCGAGCACGCCGACCCGACGCGGTTCACGATCCGCACGGTGCCCGACCGGCTGCGCGACGTCGGCGACCCGTGGGCGGGCATGCAGTCGAACCCGGGTCGCATCGGCATGCTGCTCGACTGGTGGCAGCGCGATCTCGACGACGGCCTCGGCGAGCTGCCCTTCCCGCCCGATTTCCCGAAGATGCCGGGCGAGCCGATGCGGGTGCAGCCCAGCCGGGCACGCAACCCCCAGTGAGCGGATGCCGCGTCCACCCGAGCCGGGGGCGCCCCGCACGTCGGGTCCGGCCGATCGCGCTCCGCCGATGGGCGCACCGACCGCGCTCGCCGTCAGATCGCGATGTGCCCGCGCGCGTGCGCCGGTGCACCGTGCACCTCGCGGTGCAGTCGCTCCATGCGTGCGTCGAGCTCCGCAGCGGTGCGCGCGGCATCCGTGAGCCCGTCGAGGAGCTCCGGGGGCACCTGCCGGTCGTACTTGTAGTAGATCTTGTGCTCGAGGCTCGCCCAGAAGTCCATCGCGATCGTTCGGATCTGCACCTCGACGGCCACAGGGTGCGCGCCGGTCGACAGGAACACCGGCACTTCGACGATGAGGTGCAGGCTCTGGTATCCGTTGCTCTTCGGCTCGGCGATGTAGTCCTTCACCTTCAGGACCCGGATGTCGCGCTGCGCAGTGAGCAGCTCGGCGAGCCGGTACGCGTCGGACACGAAGCTGCACGTCACCCGCACCCCGGCGATGTCGGTGATCGTCTCGCGGATGGAGTCGAACGACGGCTCGATACCCTTGCGCTGCATCTTGGCGATGACGCTGTCGAGGCTCTTCAGACGGCTCGAGATGTGCTCGATCGGGTTGTAGTCGTGGTTCTGGCTGAACTCGTCGCGCAGGATCGAGAGCTTCGTGATGACCTCGTCCATGCCGAACCGGTAACGGAGCATGAATCGCTCGGTCTCGTCGCGGAGCGCACGCATCTCGTCGAGCGTGCGCCCGTCGATCGACTCGAGCGTGCGTTGCGCACGATCGGTGAGCATGGTGGGCGCCTCGGCGCGCCTCGTGTTCTGGGATCCATCGAGCGGGGTCACGGATGCCACGCTACGGCTCCACCCTTTGGATTGCCTCCGACCGGTCGACGATTCTGCTGACTGCGGACGAGTCCGACAAGGGCACGGCGAAGCCTCACTAGGCTCGGAGGGTGACCACCTGGACGACGGTCGCCCCGGGCATCCACCAGCGCCGCGGCGGCCCCTTCGACCTCTCCGTCGTGGTCGTCGAGGGGGAGCGGGAGCTGCTCGTCGTCGACTCGGGCGGCGACCCGCACGAGGGCGAGGAGATCCTCGCCGACCTCCGATCGCGTTTCGACCGGCCGGTGCGCCGACTGGTGAACACCCACGCGCACTTCGATCACACGTTCGGCAACCAGATGTTCGGCCCCGGCTCGGCGACGGATGCCGCGATCCACGGCCACTCCGCCACAGCCCGTCACTTCGAGCGCTACGAGGGACCGCGCCTGGCCGCATGGCGGGCCGATCCGGCGCGGGAGCCCGGGATGCGGTGGGCCGACGTCCGACTCGTCCCGCCGACGCATCCGGTCGCGGTGCCGACGCGCTTGGACCTCGGCGGGTGCATGGTCGAGTTGAGGCCGCAGCCACGCGGGCATACCGACACCGACCTCGTGGTATTCGTCCCGGCCGAGCGGGTGTGGATCGTGGGCGATCTGGTCGAGGAGTCGGGGCCGCCGATGTACGGCTCCGGGAGCTACCCGCTCGACTGGCCCCGTGTCCTCGAGGCCATGGTGCGGGAGTTGCAGCCGGGCGACGTCATCGTGCCCGGGCACGGACGTATCGTCGATCGCGGGTTCGTCGCGCATCAAGCCGCCGATCTCGCCACCATCGCCGACCGGTTCGCGGCGGCCCACGACGCGGGGCTCGGCGCTGCCGAGGCGCTCGCCGCCCACGATCGATGGCCCGTGCCCGTGCAGGGGCTGGTCTGGGCGGTCGAACGGGCGTACGCGGCCCTCGACGGACGCACGCTCGACGAGGGCGGGGTCGATGACGCCTGAGGCCGGACCATGTCAACCCCTTCAGTCCGACCGGCCCGCTCGCCTAGAAACAAGAGGAGGCGCGTGTCATCGCGCGGGAGAGGGCGGACCGAGAATGCACGCCACTGACCAGACCGTGCTCCTGCTGAACTGCACGCTGAAGCACTCGCCTGCGGAATCGAGTTGCCAGCTGTTGGCCGAACAGCTCCTCGGCGGTTTCGCCGCGCACGGCGCCGACGGCGACATCGTACGGGTCGTCGACCTCGACGTCGCCCCGGGCGTCGACGCCGACATGGGCGACGGCGACGAGTGGCCGTCGCTGCGCACCCGGATCCTCGACGCCGACATCCTCGTGATCTGCACGCCCACCTGGCTCGGCCACATGTCCAGCATCGCGCAGCGCGTGCTCGAGCGTCTCGACGCCGAGCTCTCGACGACGGATGACGCGGGCCGCCCCATCCTCTTCGGCCGCGTCGCGGCCACCGCCGTCCTCGGCAACGAGGACGGCGCCCACAAGATCACCGCCGACCTGCACCAGGCACTGAACGACGTCGGGTTCACGGTGCCCGCCCAGGGCGGCACCTACTGGAACGGCGCCGCGATGGAGAAGACCGACTACAAGGACCTCGACGTGACACCCGACGCCGTCCTGCAGGCCAACGCGACACTCGTGCGGAACGCCGTGCATCTCGCGGGGCTGCTGAGGCAGCATCCGTACCCCGCTCCGCCGAACGGGTGAGACCCTCGCGGATGTCACCGGCTCCTGGCAGGATTCGGGCATGACGGATGCCGCCACGCCACCGGTCCTGCAACTCCGCGTCGTCGTCGAGGCCGCCGACTACGAGGCCGCCGTCGCGTTCTACCGCGACGCGCTCGGCCTCCCCGAGTACCTCGCCTTCGCCGAGGGCGGCGACGACCGGGTCGTCATCCTCGACGTCGGCCGCGCGACCCTCGAGATCGGCAACCCCGTGCACAAGCGCGCCGTCGACCGGGTCGAGGCAGCAGGTGCGGAGAGCCCGCACATCCGGCTCGCGTTCGAGGTGGTCGACGCCGAGGGTGTCACGCGCCGGCTGGAGGGTGCGGGCGCACGCGTCGTGGCCGAACCCGTCGTGACACCCTGGCAGTCGCTCAACTCCCGGCTCGACGCCCCGGCCGGCCTCCAGATCACCCTCTTCCAAGAACTCCTCGAGTCGGGGGAACGCGCGGTGCTCGACGGTTTCGCCACCGACGACGAGCGCGACTGAGCGGCAGCCGGGGCCGACTCAGGCGACGGCTGAGACGTACCGCCAGCGCCCGCCGTCGCGCACGAAGGTGCTGGTCTCCTGCTGTTCGCCACGCTCGCCACGCTCGCCGTCCCGGTAGTACGCCCGGAACTCCACGATGCCGTCCCGGTCGAGCGGTCCGCCGCCTTCCCGGCGCACGATGTCGAGCCGGTACCACCGCATTGCCGGATCGAGTTCGAGCGTGTGTGGCCTGGTCGACGGATGCCACGTGGCGAGGAGGTACTCCGCGTCGCCGACCACGAACGCCGAATACCTGGATCGCATGAGTTGCACCGCGGTCGGGGCTTGCGTCACTCCCTCGAGGAGCCGGCCGCAGCATTCGCCGAACGTGTCGCCACTGAGGCACGGACAGCGATCGGACGAACGAAGCTGAGGGAAGCCGTCGGACGGGGTGCGCATCGTCCCAGTATCGCGAAGCCCCGGACCGCGCACCTCGTCGAACCCGCGCAGCAACTCACCGAACCGTCGCGAATGGCGGGTTGCTGCCGGCCGAACCGACCGATTGCGACGGTTCGAGATTCTACGTCTGTATGACTCGGCCTCAAGACCGCACGGTCATGGTCTGCACAGGAGAAACCGAGGACCTGTCCAGATTCGCACGGCAGAGTGGCTGACCGTGCCCACGCTCGGTGGCACGCCCCCGACGAACCCGACCGAGCGCCCCAGAATCCATGCGAAACGACACTTCCATCACGTACGCCCAGAACGCCTCCGACTCAACCGCAGAACACCCGCGCCGCGACCGCCGCCGCCGCCGCACCGGCCGCAGACGACTGATCGTCGCCGGCGCCATCGTCGCCGCCGGCCTTGTCGTCGGCACCGGATTCACCGTGCAGAACGCCGTCGCCACCCAGGAGCGTGTCGACGCCACTGCGGCGCTCAACTTCGCGAGCAGCCTCCACGGCGAGCAGGTCGACGCCTACCGCACGATCGCCGAGGCGAGGGTCCTCGACAACGCGGAGGACACCATCTCCGTCGCGAACGCGGCCCTCGCCGCCGCCGAGGGCAAGATCGACGCCTCGGGCCTCGCCGCGTCCGTCGCGTCGCTCAGCGACTACCGCCGGATCCCGATCGACGAGGTCGCAGACCTCACCGAGGCGACCCGTGCCGAGGCCGCGAAGACGACCGCAGCGGCGGCCGCGTTCGACCAGGCCCAGGCCGAGGCCGCCGAGGCGGCGGCGGCAGCCGCAGCCGCCGACCTCGCCGCGGCGAACACCCCCGACGGCGCACGAGCCTTCGCCGCCGACCTCGCCGCGTCGCAGTACGGCTGGGGCTCCGACCAGTACCAGTGCCTCGACAAGCTCTGGCAGAAGGAGTCCGGCTGGTCGTACACCGCGTACAACGCCTCGAGCGGCGCCACCGGCATCCCGCAGTCGCTGCCCGGCAGCAAGATGGCCACCGCGGGCGACGACTGGGAGACCAACGCGCGGACCCAGATCACCTGGGGCCTCGGCTACATCAAGAGCGCGTACGGCACCCCGTGCAGCGCGTGGTCGCACTCCCAGTCGATGAACTGGTACTGATCCGTCTGGTCGACGGGGCCGGAGTCGTGGACTCCGTTCCTGCCCGTCGTCAGTCCGCTGTCACGATCAGCGGCGTCATTCCGGCGAGCTGCGGCCCCAGGCCGAGGTCGACGAGCTCGACCCTGCCGGCGTAGGCGGCCGCCGGCTCGAGCAGGAGCCCGGCCTTCACCGCACCGAACGTCACCGTGATCGTCGCCGGCAGTACGGTCGGATCGGGCACGCTGCCGTCATCGGGCTGGATGCCGCTCGGCAGGTCGACGGCCACCACCGGGATCCCGCGGCGCGCCACGACGGGGATCGCTGCGGCGACGAGCGCTCGTGCGGGGCCCCGGAGCGCCGGAGAACGGCTCGTGCCCGTGCCGAGGATGCCGTCGACGACGAGCGCCGCCGTCTCCAGCGCGTCGGCCGCGGCATCCGGATCGGCGTCGAGGAGGTGCACGCCCGCCAGCTGAGCCGCCTCGCCGCCGCCGACGTGATGGCGCTCGGATGCGGGGACGGCGACGACCCGCACCCCCTCCGCCGCGAGCTCCGCCCCGGCGAACAGCGCATCGCCGCCGTTGTCGCCCGAACCGATGAGGAGCACCACCGGCCCGGTGGGCGCATCACCTTCGCCGATCGATCGACGGACGGTCGCAGCGAGCGCCGCAGCCGCGCGGCGCATGAGCGGCTCCCCGGCGGCGAGGTGCGGCGCCTCGGCGGCGCGCACCTGGGCTGCGGAGTAGCCTGCGGCCATGGCCTCAGGCCGTCCGGGGGTCGAGCAGGCCGGCCCGGTCGGGGTGGCGGTCGAACCACTCGCCGACGTACCAGCAGCTCGGCACGATGCGACGGTCGGATGTCGCCTCGACGTCGTCGGCGGCGAAGGCGACGAGCTCGCCCGCGAGCCCGCTTCCCCGGTACTGCGGGTTCGTGAACGTGCGGGTGAAGGCGACCGCGTCGCCGAGCACCCGATAGTCGAGGACGCTCGCGATGTCGCCGTCCACGCGCAGCACGTAGCGGCGGGCATCCGGTTCGTGGGTGAGTTCCTTCTGCACTGCTTCAGGCTACGCCCGGCCGTGCACGGGCGGAGCCGGGCGGCCATCGCGGCGAGTCGTCACCTGCCGCGGAGTCGTTCGAGATCGCGCCGCTCGCGTTTCGTGGGCCGCCCGGCACCACGGTCGCGCACCGGCACGATGGTTGTCGCCTCGCGCGGCGGAGGCGGCGGCGTACGGTCCTCGAGTGCCGTCGCGGCGATCGTCGCCGACACGCGCTTCACGAGGGTCCGGCGCACCACCAGCATGCGGTCGAAGCCGTCGATGCGTACCCGCACCTCGTCGCCGGGGCGCACCGACTGCGCCGCCTTCGCGCGTTCGCCGTTCACCCGCACATGCCCGGCGCGGCACGCCGCCGTGGCCGCCGAGCGGGTCTTGAACTGCCGCACGGCCCACAGCCATGCGTCGATGCGCACCGGCGAATCGGAGGACATGGCCTCAGCCTACGACCGCACTCCCGCCCACCGGACGCCGGTCCGGTCCGATCTCGACGTGCGTCATGCTGGACTGATGAGCAGAGCGAGCGGGGATGCCTGGGTCGAGGGACCCGACGGCGCGCGATACTGGGGCAGGTTCGGCGCCGCCGGGCTCCTCGTCGTGAGCCCCGCCTTCGAGGTGCTGCTGCAGCACCGTGCCACCTGGAGTCACTTCGGCGGCACCTGGGGCATGCCGGGCGGCGCCCGCCACGAGCACGAGGGCGCCGTCGATGCGGCCGTCCGTGAGGCGGCCGAGGAGGCCGGGGTGCCGGCCGCGGTCCTCGCGGTGCGCTTCACTTCGGTGCTCGATCTCGGGTATTGGTCGTACACCACCGTCGTGGCCGATGCGAGCGAGCGATTCGCACCGGTCGTGAGTGACCCCGAGAGCATCGAGTTGCGCTGGGTTCCGGTCGAGGCGGTGGGTGGGTTGCCGTTGCATCCGCGATTCTCGGAGTCGTGGCCCGCGCTCCGCGATCGTCTCTGACGACGCGCGAGCACTCGCGGCGACCGCGCGGAGATCACGAGACACACGACCGGGGACCGTGGCGGAATTCCGCGGCTCGGTAGGATCGCATCGTGGCTGGGGAGCGTGCCGGGGAATCGCGGGTCTGGACGATCCCGAACGTCCTCAGCATGCTGCGGCTCGCACTGGTGCCCCTGTTCCTCGTGCTCATCGTCGTCGGCGATTACGTCGGCGCGCTGGTCGTGCTCGTGATCGCCAGCCTCACCGACCTTCTCGACGGGTACCTCGCGCGTCGTCTGGGGCAGGTCACCCGGCTCGGCCAGCTCCTCGATCCCGCGGCCGATCGCCTCTACATCTTCGCCGCACTCGTCGGCCTCGCGGCCAACGACCTCGTGCCGTGGTGGATCGTCGTGGTCATCGTCGCTCGCGACGTGCTCCTTCTCGTGCTCGGCGTGGTGCTCGCCAACCACGGTTTCGGGCCGCTGCCCGTGCACCAGCTCGGAAAGGTCGCCACGTTCGCCCTCTTCTTCGGAGTGCCCGTGATCATGCTCGGTCTGGCCTTCCCGGTGGTACAGCCGATCAGCGAACCGATCGGCTGGGCGATCACGCTCTGGGGTGCCTTCCTGTACTGGTGGGCGGGCGTCATCTACGCGATCGAGACCGCCCGCGTCATCCGGATTCCCCGTGTGGCGGACGAGCCTCGATCGGATACGCTGGAGCAGGGAGGTTAGTCGTGGCGGATGACAACACTCAGGCCGGCGGCGCGAGCGAAGCCGGCGACGAGTCGACCGAGACGACGTCGACGGGTGCCGTCAGCGACGCGACGGCAGATACGACGATCGGGTTCAGCCGCGAGGCCGCGGCGCAGCTCTCGGCGGTCGACGGCGACATCTCCGCCGAGGAGCAGGAGGCCATCGCGGCACTGCCGTCGGGCTCGGCGCTGCTCATCGTGCGCCGCGGACCGAACAGCGGGGCACGGTTCCTCCTCGACACCGACGTCACCACCGTCGGGCGCCACCCCGACGCCGACATCTTCCTCGACGACGTCACGGTCTCCCGGCGGCACGCGGAGTTCCTCCGCCACCGCACGGCATTCGAGGTGAAAGACCTCTCCTCGCTCAACGGCACGTACTTCGACGGGGTGCGCATCGACACGGCGCTCCTCAGCGACGGCGCCGAGGTGCAGATCGGCAAGTTCCGGCTCACCTTCTACGCCTCCCGACGCGATCTGGCGCCGCTGGCGAGCGGCTAGTGCCGGGCACCGCCCCATCCACGCACGCGAGCAGCCGGGCCCAGCTGCTCGGCATCGGTCAGGTGCTCGCTCTCCTTCAGCCCGAGTTCCCCGAGCTGACACCATCGAAGCTGCGCTTCCTCGAGGAGCAGCGTCTCGTGTCTCCTGCGCGCACCGCGGCGGGATATCGCAAGTTCTCGGCGGCCGACGTGGAGCGCATCACGGTCGTGCTGTCCATGCAGCGCGACCAGTACCTGCCGCTCAAGGTCATCAGGGCGCACCTCGAGGCGATCGACGCCGGCGAGACGCCGGCGCTGCCCGGTGCGACGGATGCCGCGTCGTTCCTGGCCGGCGCCAGGCGCTATCGCCGCGACGAGCTCATCGAGGCCGCCGGTGCCACCCGCGCCGTCCTCGACGAGGCGGTGTCGGCATCGCTGCTGCCCGCCGCCGAGCGCTATGGCGACGACGCGGTCGGCGTGCTCCGATCGCTCGTGATGCTCCGCAGCTTCGGCATCGAGGCGCGCCACCTCCGTGGGCTCCGAGCCGCAGCAGAGCGCGAGGCCGCCCTCGTCGAGCACGCGATCGCACCGTCGAGACGGTCGGATGCCGCAGACAAGGCGCGTGCCGCCGAGCGCGCGGTCGAACTCGCCGAATACCTCGAGACGGTGCACGCGAGCCTGGTGCGCGACGCCCTCGCGCGGCTCGTGCGATGATCCGCGACACGCCGTGACGTTCGGCCCGATGTGTTTGGCGGAGTCCCGCGCCGTGGGTAGCGTGGAAGTCGCGCCGTCGGGGTGCGGGCGTGGGAGTGAGGGGCGATCGGATGAGTGAGCTCGACCGGAGCGAAAGCGCTCGCTACGACCTCGGCCTGCTCTTCACCGACGGCATGCCCGAGCATGACGACGCGGTCGGATACCGCGGCGCCGTCGCCGCACGAGCCGCAGGGATCAGCTATCGCCAGCTCGACTACTGGGCGCGCACGCAACTGGTCGAGCCCACCGTGCGCAGCGCTGCGGGCTCCGGTTCGCAGCGGCTCTACGGGTTCCGCGACATCCTCGTGCTGAAGCTCGTGAAGCGCCTTCTCGACACGGGGATCTCCCTCCGCCAGATCCGCACGGCGGTCACGCAGCTCCGCGCTGCGGGCATCGAGGACCTTGCACAGACGACGCTGATGAGCGACGGCGCGAGCGTCTACCTGTGCACATCGGACGACGAGGTGATCGACCTGGTGAACCGGGGCCAGGGCGTGTTCGGCATCGCGGTCGGCAAAGTGCTCCGCGAGGTCGAGTCGACGCTCGTCGAGCTCGACACGCAACCGGCCGATCCCATGGACGAGCTCGCCGCGCGACGCAGCGCGCGGTCGCGCAAGATCTCCTGACGCCGACCCGCGGTACGACCGCGGCATCCGTCGCACGATGAGCGGCCGGCCGATCGGATGACCGGCGCGTCAGATGACCGGGGAATCCAGTTCGAGCGGTACGCCCGCGCCGTCGGCGATGCGGGCAGTGCGGAGTATTCGGTCGAGCAGCTGGTCGAAGTGGCGCGACATCTCCTCGGCGCTCTCGCCCGGCCACATGTGAAGGGGCTTCGCCGCGCCCTGGGCCTGCTGCAGCGAGGTGCGCTCGGGCAGCTGTGGCGAGAGCACGAGCGGCCCGAACATGTCGCGCAGCTCCTTGATGCGGAACTGGTGCTCGAGCGACTGCACTCGGGCGCGGTTCACGATGATGCCGAGCGGCTGCAGGCGCGGGGAGAGCCCACGACGGATCTCCTCGATGGCGCGAAGCGCACGGTCGGCCGCGGCTACCGAGAACAGCCCCGGCTCCGTCACGACGGCGACGCGGTCGCTCGCGGCCCACGCCGTGCGCGTGAGGGCGTTCAGCGACGGTGCGCAGTCGATGAGCACGAGTTCGTAATCGGCCTCGACGTTCGCGAGCGCTTCTTCAAGCTTCCAGATGTCGCGGATCGACGGGTGCGGGCCGTCGTAGTTGATCGCCGAGGGGCTGCCGATCATCACGTCGATCGTCGAGCTGGGGTTGGACCTGGCCCACCCGCTCGGAGCGATCGCCGATCGGACGATCTTCTCCTTCGGCGACGCGAGCACATCGGCGACGTTCAGATGCCCGGACACCTGGATGTCCATGCCGGTCGATACGTCGGACTGCGGATCGAGATCGACGATCAACGTGCGGATGCCGCGGGCGAATGCCGCCGACGCCATTCCGAGGGTAACGGTGGTCTTGCCGACGCCGCCCTTCAGGGAACTGACGCTGAGTACGTGCACGAACAGATACGTTACCTTTAGTCCTCGGGCGATACCTAAATGTTCGCTGTGCGCCGTGTTCACTCTGCGCTGTCCGTCGGAAAGGCCTGCATGTTCTCGAAGATCCTGGTTGCCAATCGCGGAGAGATCGCCATTCGTGCGTTCCGTGCCGCCGTCGAACTCGGTGCGAAGACTGTGGCGGTGTATCCGTTCGAGGACCGTAACTCGCTGCATCGCCTGAAGGCCGATGAGGCGTACCAGATCGGTGAGCCGGGGCATCCGGTGCGGGCCTACCTCGATGTGTCCGAGATCGTACGCGTCGCCAAGGAATCGGGCGCCGACGCGATCTATCCGGGCTACGGGTTCCTCTCCGAGAATCCCGAGCTCGCGCAGGCGGCGACCGAGGCGGGCATCACCTTCATCGGCCCGACCACGAGCGTGCTCGAGATGGCGGGCAACAAGGTGACCGCCAAGGAGCACGCGATCGCGGCCGGCGTCCCGGTGCTGAAGTCGACGCCCCCGTCGCGTGACATCGAAGCGCTCATCGAGCAGGCCGACGAGATCGGCTTCCCGATCTTCGCCAAGGCCGTCGCCGGCGGAGGCGGACGGGGCATGCGCCGAGTGAACTCGAAGGACGAGCTCCGGGGTGCCCTCGAGGAGGCGATGCGCGAGGCCGACAGCGCCTTCGGCGACCCGACGATGTTCCTCGAGCAGGCGGTGCTCCGCCCCCGGCACATCGAGGTGCAGGTGCTTGCGGACGCGTCCGGCGAGACGGTGCACCTGTTCGAGCGCGACTGCTCGGTGCAGCGCCGGCACCAGAAGGTCATCGAGATCGCCCCGGCGCCGAATCTCTCCGATGAGATCCGCCAGCGGCTGTACCGTGACGCGATCGCCTTCGCGCGCTCGATCGGGTACGTCAACGCGGGCACCGTCGAGTTCCTGCTCGACACGGCCGGCGAGCGTGCCGGCGAGCACGTGTTCATCGAGATGAACCCGCGCATCCAGGTCGAGCACACGGTCACCGAGGAGGTCACCGATGTCGACCTCGTGGTGTCGCAGATGCGCATCGCGGCGGGAGAGACCCTCGCCGAGCTCGGGCTCCTGCAGGGGGACATCCGTCTCCGCGGTGCTGCCCTCCAATGCCGCATCACCACCGAGGATCCGACCGCCGGGTTCCGGCCCGACACCGGCAAGATCACGACCTATCGCTCGCCCGGCGGTGCGGGCATCCGCCTCGACGGCGGCACCATCAACCCGGGTGCGCAGATCAGCCCACATTTCGACTCCATGCTCGCCAAGCTCACCTGCCGTGGCCGCGACTACCCGGCCGCGGTGGCCCGCGCGAAGCGCGCCCTCGCCGAGTTCCGCATCCGCGGCGTCTCCACGAACATCCCGTTCCTGCAGGCGGTGCTCGAGGACCCGGCGTTCATCGCAGGCGACCTCAGCACGTCGTTCATCGACGAGCGCCCGTCGCTCGTGCGCGGTCGGGTCTCGAAGGACCGCGGCACCAAGATCCTCAACTGGCTCGCGGATGTCACGGTGAACCAGCCGAACGGACCGGCACCCACGTCCGTCAGCCCGGCCGAGAAGCTGCCGGCGGTCGACCTGTCGGCGCCAGCACCCGCCGGATTCCGTCAGCGCCTCCTCGAGCTCGGTCCCGCCGGGTTCGCCGCCGCGCTTCGGGCGCAGACCCCGCTCGCGGTCACCGAGACGACGTTCCGCGACGCGCACCAGTCGCTGCTGGCCACACGCGTGCGCACGAAGGATCTCGTCGCGGTCGCGCCGTACGTCGCGCGCACCACGCCCCAGCTCCTCTCCATCGAGGCGTGGGGCGGCGCGACGTACGACGTCGCGCTCCGCTTCCTCGGCGAAGACCCGTGGGAGCGGCTCGCCGCGCTCCGCGAGGCACTGCCGAACGTGAACATCCAGATGCTCCTCCGCGGCCGCAACACGGTCGGGTACACGCCGTATCCCACCGAGGTGACCGATGCGTTCGTCCGCGAGGCCGCTGCGACCGGGGTCGACATCTTCCGCATCTTCGACGCGCTGAACGACGTCTCGCAGATGCGTCCGGCGATCGATTCCGTGCTCGCCACGGGCCACTCCGTGGCCGAGGTGGCGCTCTGTTACACGGGCGACCTGCTCGATCCCTCCGAGGATCTCTACACACTCGACTACTACCTGCGCCTCGCAGACGAGATCGTCGGAGCGGGCGCGCACATCATCGCCATC
Source organism: Agromyces sp. NPDC058484 (assembly GCF_042720415.1). NCBI lineage: Bacteria > Bacillati > Actinomycetota > Actinomycetes > Micrococcales > Microbacteriaceae > Agromyces > Agromyces sp. NPDC058484. Next base: position 31,047 of record NZ_JBHXMP010000008.1, read on the forward strand.
AAGGACATGGCAGGTCTCCTGCGGCCCGCGGCCGCCGAGCGACTGGTCACGGCGCTGCGTGAGCGGTTCGACCTGCCGGTGCACCTGCACACGCACGACACCGCCGGTGGCCAGCTCGCGACGCTCCTCGCCGCGAGTCGCGCGGGGGTCGACGCCGTGGATGTCGCGAGCGCGCCGATGGCCGGCACCACGAGCCAGCCGTCGGCCTCGTCGCTCGTCGCCGCGCTCGCGCACACCGAGCGCGACACCGGCATCTCGCTGCAGGCGGTCGCCGACCTCGAGCCGTACTGGGAGGCGGTGCGTCGCATCTACAAGCCGTTCGAGTCGGGCCTGCCCGGCCCGACCGGGCGCGTGTACCACCATGAGATCCCCGGCGGCCAGCTCTCGAACCTCCGGCAGCAGGCGATCGCCCTGGGCCTCGCCGACGACTTCGAGCTCATCGAGGACATGTACGCCGCGGCGAACGCGATCCTCGGCCGGGTGCCGAAGGTCACCCCGTCGTCGAAGGTCGTCGGCGACCTCGCCCTCCACCTCGCGGCGGTGAAGGCCGATCCCGCCGACTTCGCGGAGAACCCCGACAAGTACGACGTGCCCGACTCGGTCGTCGGCTTCATGGCGGGCGAACTGGGCGACCTCCCGGGCGGCTGGCCCGAGCCGTTCCGCTCGAAGGTGCTCGCCGGCAAGGACGTCCGCGTGGGCGTCACCGAACTCACGGCCGACCAGCGAGAGGCCCTCGAGGCCGACAGCGCGACCAGGCGCGCCACCCTGAACGCGCTGCTGTTCCCTGCGCCCACGCGCCAGTTCGAGCAGATCCGCGAACTCTTCGGCGATCTTTCCGCGCTCGACACCGCCGATTACCTGTATGGCCTTCGCCAGGGGTCCGAGCACGTGGTCGAGATCGACAAGGGCGTGCGGCTCTACGCCGGCCTCGAGGCGATCGGCGAGGCCGACGACAAGGGCATGCGCACCGTCATGACGATCCTGAACGGTCAGCTGCGTCCGGTGTTCGTGCGCGACCGGAGCATCGTCGTCGACTCGCGCACGGCCGAAAAGGCGGATGCCTCCCAGCCGGGCCAGATCGCCGCACCGTTCTCCGGCGTGGTGACCCTGCAGGTGGAGCCGGGCGCCGAAGTCGCCCCCGGACAGAGCGTCGCATCGATCGAGGCGATGAAGATGGAGGCCGCCATCACCTCGCCGATCGGGGGCGTCATCGAGCGCGTCGCGATTCCCAAGACCCAGCAGGTGGAGGCGGGCGATCTGCTGGTCGTGGTGCGACCGCGCTAGGCTGTCCATGAGTGCGCACTGATGAGGAGGATATCGGTGGCTGGCGACGTGGGCGATGAAGAGGTCACGAGGCGCCGTGCACCGAGTGGTCGCGCGTCGTCGTCAGGTCGCGGCGAGTTCGAACCCTCGAGCGGTGCGCACGCCGCCGATGCGCCCCCGCAGAGCCCGAACATCAGAGTCGACCTCCCACCTTCCCCGCGGCCCGAGATGCCCGAAGACGAGGTCGCGGTGGCGATCGACGATGTCGCCGTGAACCCCGGAACCGTCGCCGGCGGCGGCCAGAGCACGACCTCGGTCGAGGTCGTCACCCCCGGCCTCACGAGCGGCCGCTCTCGCAGTGCCGCGCGACGGGATGCATCGCCGTATGGGGCCATCCTGGCCGCCGACGCGTCGAGGCTCCGCCGCGAGCGGGTGAGCACCGACTCGGGCAGTCATGTGGCCGTGGTCGACGTGCCCGCCGAAGCGCAGGCCCCCGCCGACCTGCCCGAACCGTCGGAGTCGCTCACCGCCGACCGGTTGATCGACCTCAACCGCACGACACGTCCCGCCCCGCACGGCGGACTCAACAGGTTCCTCTACGAGGCGTCGTTCCACGTCGTCAACCTCGGCGACTCCGCCAAGGTGCGGGCGCACAAGGCGCTCAGCGCGCGCATCCAGAAACGGTTCGAGGGCGGCGCGCGATTCGTCCCGGTGCTCACCCGCAAGGGCGGCGTCGGCAAGACGACCATCACCACGCTCCTGGGCATGGCACTCGCCGATGCGCGTGACGACCGCATCATCGCGATCGACGCGAACCCCGATCGCGGCACGCTGGCCGAACGCGTCGACCGGCAGACGCGCGAGACGGTGCGCGACGTCGTCACGAAGGCGTCATCCGTCGGCGGGTACACCGACTTCTCGCAGTTCGTCTCGCGTGATGAGACGCGACTCGACATCCTCGCGTCAGACACCGACCCCACGCTCTCCGAGGCGTTCGACGACGACGACTACAACGTGGTCGCCGATCTGGCGGCCCGATACTACTCGCTCGTGCTCACCGACTGCGGCACTGGCATCGTGCACTCGGTCATGCAGGCCACCCTGCGGCGCGCAGACTCGGTCGTCATCATCTCGGGCGGCAGCGTCGACGAGGCACGGCTCGCCTCCGAGACCCTGACCTGGCTCGAGGCGAACGGATACGGCGAGCTCGTCCGCAACGCGGTCGTCGCGATCAATCTCGCCACGCAGGGGACGCATCTCGTCAAGGTCGACGAGATCGAGGCCCACTTCCAGTCGAGGGTGCGTGAGATCGTTCGCATCCCGTACGACCCGCAGCTCGCGGCCGGTTCCGTGGTGAACTGGCACGACCTGCGCCCCGTCACGCAACACGCGGCGCGGGAACTCGCAGCCCTCGTGGTGGAAGGCCTGCCCGCAGACCGCGGGCACTGATCGGAGATTCATTGCCCGAACGTCCCATTCGCCTGTTCGGCGACCCCGTCCTGAAATCCGTCTCCGCCCCCGTTCAACAGGTCGATGACGGCGTGCGTGCGCTCATCGCCGATCTCGTCGACAGCGTGAAGCTCCCCGGCCGCGCCGGGGTTGCCGCACCGCAGATCGGCGTCAATGTGAGGGCGTTCAGCTACAACGTCGACGGGGACGTCGGGTACATCCTGAATCCCGTCATCGTCGAGGTGTCGGGGGAGCCGGAGCTCATCGACGAGGGATGTCTCTCGGTGCCCGGCCTCTGGCAGAAGACCCCGCGGCATCCGTTCGCCCGGGTTCGCGGCATCGATCTCGACAACAACGAGATCGAACTCTCGGGCTCCGGGCTCATGGCGCAGATGCTGCAGCACGAAGTGGATCACCTCGAGGGCCTCGTCTACCTCGATCGGCTCGAGAAGGACGAACGTCGTGCCGCCATGCGAGCGGTGCGCGAGTCCGACTGGTTCTGACCCGCCGGCACCGACACGAAGGGTCCCGCGAATCGCCGCGGGACCCTCGTGTGTCGTGAGGTCGACTCAGTGCACGATCGAGTGACCCTCGGTCGCAGGCGCGCCCGAGTACATCGCCTCGATCTGCCCCGAGAAGTCCTCGAGGATGATGTTGCGTTTGATGCTGAGCTTCGGCGTGAGGTGGCCGCTCGCCTCGGTGAACTCCGTGGCGAGAATCGTGAACTTGCGGATGGACTCGGCGCGCGAGACGTTCTCGTTCGCGGCGTCGATGGCGCGCTGCACCTCCGCGAGCACCGCGGCGTTGGTCGACGCCTCTTCGACGCTCATGCCCGCGTCCTCGTCGTTGTTGTTCAGCCACACGGGGAGCATCTCGGGGTCGAGCGTCACGAGGGCCGAGATGAAGGGCTTCTTGTCGCCGACGACGACGACCTGGCCGATGAGCGGGTTCGCGCGGATGGGGTCTTCGAGCGCCGCGGGGGCGACGTTCTTGCCGCCCGCGGTGACGATGATCTCCTTCTTCCGGCCTGTGATCGTGAGGAAGCCGTCGCTGTCGAAGGTGCCGATGTCGCCCGTCTTGAACCAGTCGCCGTCGAACGACTCGGCCGTGGCCTCTGGGTTCTTCCAGTACTCCTTGAAGACGTTGACGCCCTTGACCTCGATCTCGCCATCGTCGGCGACGCGGACCGAGACGCCCGGAAGCGCTGGGCCGACCGTGCCGATCTTGGACTTCGTCGCGAGGTTCACCGTGGCGGGCGCCGTGGTCTCGGTGAGTCCGTAGCCCTCGAGGATGGTGATGCCCAGGGAGTGGTAGAAGTGGCCGAGACGCGGGCCGAGCGGGGCCGAGCCCGACACGGCGTACTTCACGTTGCCGCCCATCGCCGCGCGCAGCTTGCCGTAGACGAGCCGGTCGAACAGCGCGAACTTCGCCTTGAGGCCGAAGGGGATCTTGCCGGACTCCTTCGCCGTCGAGTACGCGACCGCGGTGTCGGCGGCAGCGCGGAAGATCTTGCCCTTGCCGCCGGTCTCGGCCTTCTGCTCGGAGACGTTGTAGACCTTCTCGAACACGCGCGGCACCGCGAGGAGGAACGTCGGCTTGAAGCTGCCGAGCGATGGGAGCAGCTGCTTCGTGTCGGGCTGGTGTCCGACGCGCACGCCGGCGTGGACGCAGAGCACCGTGATGAAACGGGCGAACACGTGCGCGGTGGTGATGAACAGCAGCGTGGAGGCTCCGTTCGGGTCGAGCACGACCTCCTGGAGCGCGACTGCGGCGTTGCGGGACGTCTCGACGAAGTTCGAATGGGTGAGCACGCAGCCCTTCGGCTTGCCAGTGGACCCGGACGTGTAGATGAGCGTCGCGATGTCGGAGCCGACCGCGAGGTTGCGACGCCGCTCGATCTCTTCGTCGGCGACTCCTGCGCCGGCCGCCGCGAGCTTGTCGAGGTCGCCGAGGTCGATCTGCCAGACGTTGCGGATCGCGGGCAGCTCGGGGTGCACCTCGTCGAAGCGCGCGAAGTGGTCAGGCGTCTCGACGAAGACCGCGATCGCCCCCGAGTCGCCGAGATTCCACTTGACCTGCGCCGGCGAGCTCGTCTCGTAGACGGGCACCAGCACGGCACCCGCGAACCACGTGGCGAAGTCGATGAGCGTCCATTCGTACCGCGTCTTGCACATGAGGCCGATCTTGTCGCCCGGCTGGATGCCGGACGCGACGAGTCCCTTGGCGAGGGCGATGACCTGGTCGTGGAACTCCCGCGTCGTGACCGGCGACCAGCCGCCGTCGGACATCGGGAGCGAGAACAGCACCGAATCGGGCGACTCTGCGAGGCGCTGGACGAGCAGGTCGGTCGTGTTCGCGTCGGGGTCGGCTGCGACGACGGCGGATGTCTCGAATTCGATCACGGTAGCTCCTTCGGCACCGGAGGAGAAGGGCGGCAGGAGCGCGCGCCGATCTCGGCATTCTGGTCGATTACACTCTAGTCGTTGCTCGTGCGGCCGTGAGGCCCCGGGACCATCCCGCCTCACCCTCGAAAGGCAGCTTCGTGGTGCACGCAATCGGTATCGACATCGGTGGAACGAAGATCGCCGGAGCGGTCGTCGACGAGCTCGGCGCGATCGTACGCAGTGAGCGCACGCCGACCCCCGCGGGCGACTCCCGACTCCTCGAGGACACGGTCGTCGAGATGATCCGGTCGCTGTCCGCGGGCGAGCCGACCGCCGCCGTCGGGGTGGCCGCCGCCGGCTTCATCGACGCGGCGCAATCGATGGTGTACTACGCGCCCAACATCGACTGGCGCAACGAGCCGTTCCGCGAGAAGCTCGAGGCGAGGATCGGCACGACCGTCGTCGTCGACAACGACGCGAACGCCGCGGGGTGGGCCGAGTTCCGGTTCGGTGCGGGACGGCTCGTGAGCGACATGGTCATGCTCACGATCGGCACTGGCGTCGGCGGGGCGATCGTCGCCGGCGACCGCCTGTTCCGCGGCGGCTTCGGTGCGGGCGCCGAGCTCGGCCATGTGCGGGTGGTTCCGAACGGCATCGCGTGCGGTTGCGGCCGGCGCGGATGCCTCGAACAGTACGGTTCTGGTCGGGCCCTGCTCCGCATGGCGAACGAGATCGCCGACGCCGGCGGCATCGGCCAGGAGCTCGCGCGAGCGCGCGACGAGCACGGCATGCTCGACGGCCGCCTCGTCGGCGCGCTCATCGAGGCGGATGATCCCGGTGCGATCGAAGCGCTCCGCCGGCTCGGCAACTGGCTCGGTCAGGCGGCCGCGTCGCTCTCGGCAGTGCTCGACCCGCAGCGTTTCGTGTTCGGCGGCGGGGTCGCGGTCGCGGGGGAGCTGCTCCTCGGCCCGATCCGAGAGGCCTACTTCGATCACCTGCCGGCGCGCGGCTATCACCCCGAGCCCGATTTCGTCATCGCGGAACTCGTCAACGATGCGGGCGTGGTGGGCGCCGCCGACCTCGCGCGCGTCTGGGTCGCCGAGCACGCCTGACCCGCACGGCGTTAGGCTGGATCGTCCGCGACGGAGGGGAGGCACGCGATGTTCTACTGGATCATGAAGCACGTCGTGGTGGGCCCCATCCTCCTGGCGATCTTCCGGCCGTGGGTCGTGGGCCTCGAGAACGTGCCCAGGTCGGGTGCCGTCGTGCTCGCCTCGAATCACCTCTCGTTCATCGACTCGATCTTCCTGCCGCTCGTCGTCGACCGGCGCGTGGTGTTCCTCGCCAAGAGCGAGTACTTCACCGGAAAGGGGCTGAAGGGCTGGGCGACGAGGGTCTTCTTCCAGGCGTCCGGCCAGCTGCCGATCGACCGCTCCGGCGGGAAGGCGTCGGAGGCCTCACTCCTCACCGGTCTCCGCGTGCTCGGCGAGGGCGGCGTCCTCGGCATCTACCCGGAGGGCACGCGAAGCCCCGATGCGAACCTGTACCGGGGTCGCACGGGCGTCGCCCGCATGGTGCTGGAGGCGGGCGTGCCCGTGATCCCCGTCGCCATGATCGGCACCGAGAAGGTCATGCCCATCGGCAGGCGCCTGCCGAAGGTGCGCCGCATCGGCATCATCATCGGCGAGCCGCTCGACTTCACGCGCTTCCAGGGACTCGAGGGCGACCGATTCGTCTTGCGTTCGGTCACCGACGAGCTCGTCTACGAGCTTCGCGCACTGAGCGGGCAGCAGTACGTCGATGTCTACGCGAGCTCGGTGCGAGAGCAACGCGCCGTGCAATCGCGGTAGGCTCGTGAGGGCGGCGGCCGCGACGTACGGCGCCGCGTTCCCATTCCCGGCGCTCGCGCCCGAACATTCAGGACACTCCCGTGGTACAGCTCCTCGAGCCCGTTGTCAACGCAGATCCCTCAGTGATCGACGGCCTCGACTATTGGCGCACCCTGCCGATCAAGCAGCAACCCGTCTGGCCCGACCCCGAGGCGGCGCACGCGGCATCCGCTGAGCTTGCGACTCTCCCGCCGCTGGTCTTCGCGGGCGAGGTCGACATGCTGCGCACACGGCTCGCGAGCGCCTCCCGCGGCGAGGCGTTCCTCCTGCAAGGCGGCGACTGCGCCGAGACGTTCGCCGGCGCGACCGCCGATCAGATCCGTAACCGCGTGAAGACCGTGCTGCAGATGGCCGTCGTGCTCACCTACGGCGCCTCGATGCCCGTGGTGAAGATGGGGCGCATGGCCGGGCAGTTCGCGAAGCCCCGCTCGAGCGACACCGAGACCCGCGGCGACGTGACCCTTCCCGCATACCGCGGCGACATCGTGAACGGCTACGACTTCACCCCGGCGTCCCGCGCCGCGGACCCGGCACGGCTCATCCGCGGCTACCACATGGCCGCCGCGACGCTGAACCTCATCCGGGCGTTCACGCAGGGCGGGTTCGCCGACCTGCGCCAGGTGCACTCGTGGAACCAGGGTTTCGCGTCCAACCCCGCCAACGCGAGGTACGAATCGCTCGCGCGCGAGATCGACCGTGCCATCAAGTTCATGGACGCGTGCGGCGCCGATTTCGAGGCGCTGAAGCACACGGAGTTCTACACGGCCCACGAGGGCCTGCTGATGGACTACGAGCGCCCGATGACCCGCATCGACTCGCGCACCGGCACGCCGTACGACACGTCGTCGCACTTCATCTGGATCGGCGAGCGTACGCGCGATCTCGACGGCGCGCATGTCGACTTCCTGTCGCGGGTGCGCAACCCCATCGGCGTGAAGCTCGGCCCGACCACGACGCCCGAGACCATGCTCGAACTCGTCGAGAAGCTCGATCCGCACCGCGAGCCCGGTCGACTCACATTCATCACGCGTATGGGCGCCGGCCGGATCCGCGATGCGCTGCCGCCCCTGCTCGAGGCGATCAGCGCGAGCGACGCCAACCCGCTCTGGGTCACCGATCCCATGCACGGCAACGGCATCACGACGCCCACCGGATACAAGACGCGACGCTTCGACGACGTCGTCGACGAGGTGAAGGGCTTCTTCGAGGCGCACCGCGCCGTAGGCACGCATCCGGGCGGCATCCATGTGGAGCTCACGGGCGACGACGTGACGGAGTGCCTCGGCGGCTCCGAGCACATCGACGAGGAGACGCTGGCGACGCGCTACGAGTCGCTCTGCGACCCGCGACTGAACCACATGCAGTCGCTCGAGCTCGCGTTCCTCGTCGCCGAGGAGCTCGCTGCGCGCTGAGATCAGTCGAGGCGGGGCATCCGATGAGAAGCCCCGCCCCGTCGAATGGGCGCCTGAACGCGCGGCGTCATCGTCGTCGACTCCGTCGGGCGATCAGAACCCGGCGAAATTGACGGTGACGGTGGAGCCTCGGGGTGCGGTCTGGTCGGCGGCGGGAGACGTCTTCGAGACCACGAAGGCCCCCGGCGCAACGTCGGCCAGGAGGTTGTACTCGAGTTCGAATCCAGCATCGCGCAACTGCTTGCCCGCGTCCTGCCAGTTCAATCCGACGACGTTCGGTACCGCGACCAGGTCTTGGCCCTTCGAGATCGTGAGCCTCACCGTGTCGCCCGGGCGCATGGGTTCGTTCAGCCAGTCGGCGGTCACGACATGGTCTTTCGCCACCTCGTTGTGGAAGACGGGGTCGGCGTACTCGACTTCGAGCTTGGCATCGGTGAGCCTCGCCTCGGCCTCCCCGGCCGGCAGCCCTTCGACCGGAGGAACCGGTCCGACCGAGACGACGAGCGTGATCGCGCCGAGTTCGGGGTGGGTCGCACCGAGCGCCGTACCGTCGGCGTTGAGCGCGGCGATCACCGAACCGGTCGCGACATCCGCCGAGAACTGCCCGGCGCTCTGCTCGGCGACGGTGAAGTCGCCGAGGGCATCGCGGGCGGTGTCCTCCGGCTGGCCGATCACGTCGGGCACGGGCAGCATCGCCGGTCCGAGCGAGACGAACATGGTGACGGTCGATCCGCGTGGGACGGGATCGCCGGCCTCCGGATCGGTGCCCGACACCTGGCCCTGAGGGACCTCCGGGTCGTTGCGTTCCGCGTCGGCGACGTCGAACCCCGCCTCGGTGAGCACTCGGCGCGCCTCGTCGGGGGACAGGGTCGCCGTCTGGGGCACGGTCGCGAGCGCGCCAGGGCCGGCACCGAAGTACCAGCCGGTGCCGGCGGCGAGGCCGGTGAGCAGCAGCACGAGCGCGAAGAGCCAGTAGCCGCGGCGCCTGCGTCGCGCGGCGCTCGTCTTGAGGGCGGCGGTGTCGATGCCGTGGTCGGATGCCTCGGCTCGCCCCGCGGCGGGCGCGGCGACGGCGGCGCCGGCCCCGAGCACGGTGGTCGCCGCGGTGGGCGCACCGGTCGGCACCGCGACATCCGGAATGACCATCGTGGCCTGCGTCGCGCGCTCGAACGGCTGCGGTGTCCTGATCGACGGCTCGACCTCGCGGAGTCGATCGAGCATGTCTCGGGCGTCGTTCGGGCGCTCCTCGGGGTCGCGTGCGGTGGCCCACAGCACGAGCTCGTCGAGTTCGGCCGGCACCGCGGGGTTCTTGGTGCTCGGCGTGGGCACGGTGTCGTTCGCGTGCTGGTAGGCGATCGCCATCGGGGCCTCGCCCACGTAGGGCTGCTCGCCGGTGAGCATCTCGTACATCATGATGCCCACGGCGTAGATGTCGCTGCGGGCGTCGGCGACGCCGCGGGTGACGAGCTCGGGGGAGAGGTACGCGATGGTGCCGAGGAGGGCCTGGCCCGTCGCGGTGTTCGCGGTCGCGGCGCGCGCGAGTCCGAAGTCTCCGAGCTTGATGCGGCCGTCGTCGGCGAGCAGCACGTTCTCGGGCTTCAGGTCGCGGTGCACGATGCCGGCCTTGTGCGCGGCGGCGAGGCCGGCGAGCACGGCATCCATGATGTCGGCGGTCTGTTCGGGGGTGAGCTTCGTGTAGTCCTTCAGCAGTTCGCGCAGCGTGATGCCGGGGAGGTACTCCATGACGAGGTAGGCCATGTCGCTGTCCTGGCCCTGGTCGAACACGTTGACCACGTTGGGGTGCGCGAGCCGTGCGGCCGAGCGGGCCTCCTGCACGAACCGGGTCTTGAACGTGTTGTCGTCGGCGAGGTGCCCGTGCATCACCTTGATCGCCACGCGGCGCTCGAGGCGCAGGTCGGTCGCGAGGTAGACGGTGGCCATGCCGCCGCGCGCGATCCGCGCGCGCACCTGATAGCGGCCGTCGACGAGACGGCCGATCATGGGGTCGGCGGGCGCGGTGGTCACCGTACGAGTGTACGAAGTGGTACATGCCCGAACCCGACTAAACGCCGAGGACCGGCGAGATCGCAACGCCTTCGTGATCGGCGGATGCCGCGATCGCGTGCGTTGCCCGCCGTGCGGCTCAGCCCAGTTCGCTGAGCCAGGCGCGCGCGGCGACGTCCCACTTGGCGTAGTGGCCGGGGTACGCGGACCGCTGCACCGCCTGCGCCGCCCGGTCGAGCGACATGGCCTCCCACCCGGCGATGTCGAGGAGCCCGATCGTGCGTCCCGGGTTCGGGTTCGCCGCGCCCCCGTAGAACGCGGTTGCAGCGCGAACCGGGTCGAGCACCTCGTCGATCGTGCCCCAGCCCTGGCTCGGGCGCTGCTGGAACAGGCCGAGCGAGTCGAGGTCGCCGTGGCGCAGATTGCGGAGCCCCGACTCCTGCGCCGCGGCGGCAAGGGCGACGACGATGCCCTGATCGGGCACGCCGAGCGCTCGGCCCACGTCGACGATGATCCGCGCGTTGCCCCGCATCTCGTCGGTGAGCGGCATGTCGACCGAGGCGACGGTCACGGCAGGCGGTGCCGGTGCAGGTGCCGGCGCTGCCGGCGGGGGTGCCACGGCCGGCGTTCCCGGCAGCGGGAGCACGATCGACTCGCCCGGGAAGATGAGGCTCGACGGCCCGAGCCCGTTCGCGCTCAGGACGCTCGCGACGTCGAGGCCGTAGGCCGCGGCGATGCCGCTCACCGTGTCGCCCTCGACCACGACATGCTTCGTGATCTCCGGCACCGGCGGGGGAGCGGGCGCTGCGGACTCCGTGGCCGCACCGCCCGGCAGCGCGAGGCGCTGGCCGGGGAAGATGAGGCTCGACCAGCCGAGGCCGTTGAACGCGAGCACCTCGGCGGTCGCGAGTCCGAATCGCTCGGCCACACCGCTCACCGTGTCGCCGTCGACGACGACGTACTCGCTCGGCGGGGCGCTCGCGACGACGTCGCCCGCGGCGGGCACCGCGTTGCGCTCCTGCGCCTTCGACTTGGCGTGGCGCTTCACCGGTTGCGGGGCGGCCTCCGCGGGCTGCGCGATGCCGAGGGTGACGGCGAGCGTGCTCACGACGGCGAGCGGCACACTGAGCACCCCGCGCGTGCCCCGCCGGCGCGGATGCGGATCGGACGCGACATCCGCTCGCCGTCCATTCGTGGCCGCGACCTCTCCGGGCTCCATCGCCATCGATCCCCCTCGCGCCGGCCCGGTTCACCGGCGCCCGCGGAAACCGTCGCACAGGAGCCGCGGCGAGTCAACGACCTCGCCGCGAGTCCACCGAACCCGTTCCTGACGCGTCGAGGTGGCGGAGCGGCAACGCTTCCGACCGTGCCGTGCGTCTGGCAGTCTGGGAGACGTGACCGATGCCGACCAGCCCGACTGGCTGACCGTTCCCGACCTCGTCGACCTGCTCGGGCAGACCCCGAGCCGCATCCGCCGCCTCATCGACGATCGCCATCTGCTCGCGACCCGCGTCGACGGCGTGCTGAAGGTGCCGGCGCTGTTCCTGCGCGACAATGCCCCGTTGCCCGAGCTCCACGGCACCGCCATCGTGCTCGCGGACGCCGGCTTCAGCGACGCCGAAGCCCTCGAATGGCTGCTCGGCGAGGAGGACAGCCTGGGCACCACGCCGATCGCGGCGCTGCGCGCCGGGCGGAAGTCCGAGGTGCGTCGCGTCGCCCAGGCGCTCGCCTAGCGGGGCCGCGCGGTCGGCTATCGGCGTTCGGCCTCAGCTCGAGCGAAGCGTCACCGCACTGGCGAGCGCACCCAGTTCGGCGCTCGCCTCCCGGCTGAACGGCGCGTCGGCGAGCACGGCCATGGCACGTGACATGTTGTCGCCGATCAGTCGCTCGATCTCGTCGACGGCTCCGCAGTCGCCGATGGTGCGCTGGAGCATGCGCACCTGCTCCGCGTCGAGCCCGGGGTCGCCGAGGAGCTCGTCGACCAGTCGCCGCTGACCCGGAGCGAGGCGCTCCCGCGCGACCGCGATCAGGATCGTGCGCTTGCCCTCGCGCAGGTCGTCGCCGCTCGGCTTGCCCGTGACCTCCGGGTCGCCGTACACGCCGAGGAGGTCGTCGCGGAGCTGATAGGCGATGCCGAGCGGCAGGCCGAAGTCGCGGAGCGCCGAGAGCTGCGTCTCGGTCGCACCCGCGATCGCGCCGCCGATGGTGAGGGGTGCCTCGACCGAGTACTTCGCGGACTTGTACACGATGACACGCTCGGCTCGGGCGCGGAGCTCGGCGTCGGGCTGGGTGCGCCACGCCCGCTCCTCGAGGATGTCCAGGTACTGGCCCGCCGTCACCTCGCTGCGCATGCGCACGAATTCGGCCCGGGCAGCCCGCGACGCCCGCAGATCGCCGAGCGCGGCGAGGCCCTCGTCGAGGAGTTCGTCGCTCCAGCCCAGAAGCAGATCGCCGAGGAGGATCGCCGACGCTCGCCCGAAGTCATCGCTGCCCCCGGTCCAGCCGGCGTCCGCATGCAATGCGCCGAAGAGCCGGTGGGCGGACGGGGCACCGCGACGCGTGTCGGAGTTGTCGATGATGTCGTCGTGCACGAGTGCCGCGGCGTGGAAGAGCTCGAGGGCGGACGCCGCGGAAAGCACGGCGAACCGGTCTCGTTCGCCGGCCGACCCGAACGCATCGAAGCCCCGGCCGCCGACCGCTTCCCAGCCCCAATAGCAGAACAGCGCCCGGAATCGCTTGCCGCCGCTGAGAAACCGCTTTGAGAACGCGGCCAGCGGCTCCAGGTCGGGGCTCATAGAGCGGAGAATGGAAGTGCGATCGGCGAGGAATTCCTCGATGCGCGCCTGCACCAGATCGACCAGCCGGGAACCGTGAGCCACTCGCCTAGCCTAGCGAGGCGGGGCGGGGATAGAATGGCCTCGGATGCGTCGGGCCCGAGCCTGAGGGGAATGAGATGCCGCTTTCAGAGCAGGAGCAACGTCTTCTCGAGGAGATGGAGCGCAACCTCTACCGCAATGACGCCGACTTCGTGCACGCGGTGGGAGGCGTCCGCGGTCGCCGGCCCGACTACCGAGCCATCGTGCTCGGCATCCTCCTCGCGGTCGCCGGCGTCGGCGCACTGATCGCCGGTGTCGCCCTGCAGTTGCTCATCGTCGGCATCGTCGGCTTCGCCCTCATGTTCGCCGGCGTCCTCCTCGCCATCACACCGTCGAAGCGGGGTGCTGCGGCCCCGGCTCCGTCCGAGCCGACGGTCTCGAAGTCCCGCCGCTCGGGCGGCGGATTCATGGATCGCTTGAACGACCGGTGGGACCGCCGGCAAGACGGCCACGGCTAGCTCCCTCCACTTTCCACCACCTCGACGGGTCGATCTTCGGATCGGCCCGTTCTCGTCGTGGGGAATGGTTCATCGCGGCCTGCGCGACCCTTTCCCACGGCCGATCGTCGTGGCATCCGCTGATCGCGTTGAGACGGGACCCGCCTCGAACACTCCGGCAGCGCAGATCCCTCCACTCCACTCCACCGCCGTTCAGCAGTGATTTCTCGGGGATCTCACCGAATGTGGGCGACGAAGATGAGTGCATTTCGTTGAATCGTGGATGAGAGTGGAGTAAAGTGGGGTCACCTGGATCCCGGCCGGAGGAAAGGGGGTGGTGCGGTGTTCCTCGGAACCTACGAGCCCAAGCTCGACGAGAAGGGCCGCGTCATTCTTCCGGCGAAGTTCCGGGAGGAGCTGTCGAACGGCCTCGTGCTCACGCGCGGGCAGGAGCGCTGCATCTACGTGTTCAGCGCGCGGGAGTTCGAGAGCATGAGCGAGAAGATCCGCCAAGCCCCGGTGACGAGCAAGCAGGCGCGCGACTACATGCGCGTCTTCCTCTCGGGGGCGTCCGCGGAGACCCCCGACAAGCAGAATCGCGTCACCATCCCCGCCACGCTCCGCAGCTATGCGGGGCTCGATCGAGACCTCACGGTCATCGGCACCGGCAGCCGGGTGGAGATCTGGGACGCGACGGCGTGGCACACCTACCTCGCCGAGCAGGAGGCGGCCTTCGCGGACACGGCGGAGGAGGTGATCCCCGGGCTCTTCTAGCCCGGATCGCGACTCCCAGCCGTGCGCCTGATGCACTTCCCCGCACCAGGACGAACGGATGGGGATCGGGATCCGGGACCGAGTCCCGAAGGAATCATGGACATCGAACGCATTCACACCCCCGTCATGCTCGAGCGCACGCTCGAACTGCTGGCCCCGGCACTCGAGGTACGTGGTGCCGTCGTCGTCGACGCGACGCTCGGCATGGGCGGCCACAGCCGCGCCCTGCTCGAACGATTCCCGACGCTCACCGTCATCGGACTCGACCGCGACACCGATGCCCTCGCGATCGCGAGGGAACGGCTCGCCCCGTTCGGCGCTCGCGCGCGCCTCGTGCACACCGTCTACGACGGCATCGGCGAGGCCGTGCGCGCCGAGGGCTTCGAGCACGTGCAGGGCGTGCTGTTCGACCTCGGCGTCTCGTCGCTGCAGCTCGACCGCGCGGAGCGGGGCTTCGCCTATTCGAAGGATGCCCCACTCGACATGCGCATGGACTCCACGCGCGGCCGTACCGCCGCCGACGTCATCGCCGAGTCGACCGAGGAGGAGCTTCGCCGGCTCTTCTACGAGTACGGCGAGGAGAAGCTCGCACCGCGCTACGCGAAGGCCATCGTGCAGGCGAGGTCCGAGACACCGATCACCCGCTCGGGCGAGCTTGTTGCGATCATCACCAAGGCGACGCCAGTGGCGGTCCAGCGTCAGGGACATCCTGCCAAGCGGGTCTTCCAGGCACTTCGGATCGAGGTGAACGAAGAGCTCACGGTGCTCGAGCGGGCGATCCCCGCGGCACTCGAGACGCTCGACATCGGCGGCCGCATCGTGGTGCTGGCATACCAGTCCCTCGAGGACCGCATCGTGAAGCGTGCTCTGCAGGCCGCTGCGAGCTCCACGGCGCCGGCCGGGCTGCCGATGGAGCTGCCCGAGCACCGCCCGCGGTTCAAGCTCCTCGTCCGGGGTGCCGAGCTCGCGAGCGAGGCCGAGCAGACCGAGAACCCGCGCGCCAAGCCGGTGCGCCTTCGTGCCGCCGAACGAGTGAGGAGGCCGTCATGACCGCATTGCCGGCCCAGTCCGTTCCCGCGCCCCGGCGGCGTGGCCAGGTGCCCACGGCGCAACGCCCCCTGCAACCGGCCCCTGAACTCCGCGCTCGGCGCCCGAAGCCGCGTATCGCCTACGCGGTCATCGCCGTCGGCGCCGTTTCGGTGATCGTCGTCGCGCAGCTGCTGCTCTCCATCGCAGTCGCACAGGGCGCATACGAGATCGACACCTACCAGCTGCGGCAGGCCGAGCTCGCGCGTCAGGAGCAGAAGCTCGCCGAGGACCTCGACCGGGTGGAGTCTCCCCAGTTCCTTGCCATGAATGCCGAAGCGCTCGGGATGGTCCCGAATGCCGAGCCGGTCTACCTGCGGCTGTCCGACGGTGCCGTGCTCGGCGAGCCCACGGCCGCGACCGGTGGTGCCGCGGCATCCGCCCCCCTCGTGCCGAATGCCCTGATCACCGGCGTGCCGCTCGTCACCGAGCACAGGGCGGAGCAGACTCCGATCGGGGGAGCGGCAGACGATGCGTCAACCGCATCGCCAGACGCCGTGCCCGTCGCGCCGCCGCCGAGCGACGGCCTGCCGACGCCCGCCACGCACTGACACCGCGACGACCAGCCGAACTGGAAGGATTCCATGAACCGCCTCAGCCGACACCCGATGCGGCGGATCATCTTCGCGGCCGTCGTGCTCGTCGCCCTCGTCGGCGTGTTCGTCGTGCGCCTCGTCGACATCCAGGTGGTGCGGGCAGCAGCGCTCAGCACGGAGGCCGAGGGCCGGCGCTCGACGACGGTCACCGAGTACGGCGTTCGGGGCGACATCGTCGACGCGAACGGAATCGTGCTCGCCGACAGCGTGATGCGCTACGACATCGCGCTGTCGCCGAAGAACGCCGGCCCGATCGACCGCGAACAACCCGATCCCGCCGATCCCTCGAAGACTGTTCCCGTCGAGGTGCCGCTCACCGAGATCGCTGCCGAGCTGGGCGCCGTCGTCGGGCTCACGGCCGACGAGGTGCAGGCGATCATCACGACCGCACTGGCGGCGAACCCCGACGACGACTTCGAGTACGTCGCCAAGCTCGTCGACACCGCGACGTACGAGAGGGTCAAGGAGCTCGACATCCCCTGGGTCGTGCCGTACGAGCATCCGAGTCGGGTCTATCCGAACGGTGCCGTGGCGGGCAACCTGCTCGGATTCGTCCAGGCCGACGACGGCGAACCGCTCGCCGGTCTCGAACTCTCGGAGGACGAGTGCGTGGCCGGTGAGGACGGCGAGTACTCCTACCAGCACAGCCTCGAGGACTGGGTGCCCATCCCGGGCACGAGGGTCGTGCACACGACGGCCCGCGACGGCGGCACGCTGCAGCTGACGATCGATTCCGACCTGCAATGGATGGTGCAGCGCATCGCCGGAACCCAGGTGCAGGCCGTCGAGGCCGACTGGGCGACCGTGACCGTGATGGAGGCGAAGACCGGGCGGCTCCTCGCCGTCGTGGACGTGCCGACGGTCGATCCGAACAACCCGGCCGAGACCGCGGAGGGCGACCGCGGTTCGCGGTCGTTCACGGCGCCGTTCGAGCCGGGCTCGACGTTCAAGGCGCTCACCGCGGCATCCGTCATCGACGCAGGGAAGGCCGACGCGCTGAGCCGGATCGTCGCGGGCTACCAGTACCTCCCGCCGAACGGGGCGGACATCACCGACAGCTTCTTCCACGAGGACACGCCGTACACCCTCACCGGCGTGATGATCGACTCGTCGAACACCGGGATGTCGATGTTCGGCGAGCGCCTCTCCGATGAGGAACGGTTCGAGTACATGCAGCGCTTCGGGCTCGGCGAGCAGACCGAGGTCGGGTTCCCCGCCGAGGAGCCGGGCAGCCTCCACGGCGGACCCGGCGAATGGGACAACCAGACGAAGTACGCGACCATGTTCGGGCAGGGCCTCACCACCACCGCGGTGCAGATCGCGAGCGCCTACCAGACGATCGCGAACGACGGCGTGCGGATGCCGGTGCGGCTCGTCGACGGATGCATCGGCGATGACGGCGAGCTCGTCGCCGACGAGGCCTCGGGCACGCGCGTGATCTCGGAGGACGCCGCGAACCAGACCAGTCAGATGCTCGAGCGGGTCTACCTCGAGGGCTGGCTCGCCGACGAGTGGGAGATCCCCGGTTATCGGGTGGCCGCGAAGACCGGCACCGCCCAGGTGGCCGACGGCAACGGAGGCTACCTGAGCGGGCACCTCGTCTCGGTGTCGGGCTTCGCGCCGGCGGACGACCCCGAGTTCGTCGTTTCGGTCAGCATCATGAATCCCGTTAAGATGAATTCGTCCGCCGCATCGGCTCCCGTCTTCCAAGAGGTGATGAGCCAGGTGCTGAAGAAGTACCGGACTGTTCCATCCGGCGCCCCGGCGCCCGAGTTGCCAGCCACCTGGTGAGAAAGTTGGGTTCGTGACCGGATCGCCTCCCACGGCCCTCCGGCCGCAGCATCCGAACCCCCGATCGCTGCACGGCCTCGCCGAGACGTTCGAGTTCGAGGTGCACGGCGACATCGACGACCTCGACGTGACCGGAGTCGAGCTCTCGTCGTCGGCGGTGCGGCCCGGCGACCTCTACGTCGGCGTGCCCGGCCGCAATGCGCACGGGGCCCAGTTCACCGCTGCGGCGCGCGAGGCGGGTGCGGTGGCCCTGCTGACGGATGCCGCCGGCGCCGAGCTCGCGGCCGACGCGGGCCTTCCCGTCCTCGTCACGCCCGACGCGCGTGCCGCGCTCGGCGACGTGGCCGCGTGGATCCACCGCACGGCCGAAAACCCCGCCACGTTCTTCGCGGTCACCGGCACGAACGGCAAGACGAGCGTCGTCTACCTGCTCTACGGGATTCTGCGGCAACTCGGCGTCGTCGCCGGCCTCACGTCGACGGCCGAGCGGCGCATCGGCGACGAGGCCGTCACGAGCTCCCTGACCACGCCCGAGGCGAGCGAGCTGCACGCGCTCCTGGCGCGGATGCGCGAGGCCGAGGTGCGCGCGGTCGGCATCGAGGTCTCCGCGCAGGCACTGTCGCGGCACCGGGTCGACGGGCTCATGTTCGACGTCGTCGGGTTCACCAACCTCAGCCACGACCACCTCGACGACTACGCGTCGATGGACGAGTACTTCGAGGCCAAACGCGACCTCTTCCAGCCCGATCGCTCGCGGCGGGGGGTCGTGACCGTCGACTCCGAGTGGGGGCGCCGGCTCGTCGCCGAGTCGCGGATCCCGGTGACCACTCTGAGCACCGATCCCGAGGTCGACGCAGACTGGCGCCTCACGGTGCTCGACGAGACCGCCACGTCGACGTCGATCGTGCTCGTCGGTGCCGAGGGGCGGCGACTCGAGACGCAGGTGCCGCTCTTCGGCCACTACATGGCGGCGAACGCCGCACTCGCCATCCTGATGCTGGTCGAGTCGGGCTACGACCTCGAGCTGATCGCCCAGGCGCTGCGCCGCGACGGCGGCATCCGCGCGTACATCCCCGGTCGAGCAGAGCGGGTCTCGGGCGATCGGGGCCCCGTCGTCTACATCGACTACGGCCACACGCCCGACGCGTTCCAGCAGACCCTCGACGCCATCCGCCGCTTCACGACCGGCAAGCTCATCATGCTGTTCGGTGCAGACGGCGACCGCGACACCACGAAACGCGCCGAGATGGGTGCGATCGCCGCACGCGGCGCCGACATCGTGGTGATCACCGACTTCCACCCGCGCTTCGAGGACCCGGCGGCCATCCGATCGGCGCTCATCGCGGGCGCACGAGCGGCGGTTCCCGACCGCGAGATCCACGAGGTCGCCGACCCACGAGCGGCGTTCCGTGCGGCACTCGCCCTCGCGGGCGAAGGCGATGCCATCCTCTACGCCGGCCCGGGCCACGAGGACTACCACGAGGTGAAAGGCGTGAAGATCCCGTATTCAGCACGAGACGACGCGAAGCAGGCACTGCGCGAGGCGGGCTGGCCAGCATGATCGCCATGACGCTCGCCGAGATCGCCTCGGCGGTCGGCGGCACGCTCCGCCCCGGCGGCACGGATGCCACGCCCGCGACCGTCGTCGACGGCGCCGTCACGACCGACTCCCGCGAGATCGGCGCCGGCGACGTGTTCTTCGCCAAACGCGGCGAGTTCGACGACGGACACCGTTTCGCACCCGCCGCGGCCGAACAGGGGGCGGCGCTGCTCGTGGTCGAACACCCGCTCGACCTTGAGGTGCCGCAGATCGTGGTGGCCGACACGGTCGACGCGCTCGGCGCCCTCGCGACCGAGGTCGTGCGTCGCGTCCGATCGCGCGGGCGGCTCAGGGTCGTCGGCGTCACCGGCTCGAACGGCAAGACGACGACGAAGAACCTGCTGCGGGAGATCCTGCAGGCCCACGGGTCCACGGTCGCGTCGCGGATGTCCTTCAACAACGAGGTCGGCGGACCGATCACCGCGCTCGAGCTCACCGACGACACCGAGTTCCTCGTCGCGGAGATGGGTGCGTCGGCCGTCGGCGAGATCGCGCGCCTCGTGCGGATGGCGCACCCCGACGTCGGCATCGTGCTGAAGGTCGGCCTCGCGCACGCCGGCGAGTTCGGCGGCATCGAGCAGACCGTGCGCGCCAAGTCCGAGATGGTGACCGAGCTCACGGCCGGCGAGGTGGCGGTCCTGAACGCCGACGACCCGCGGGTCGTGCCGATGGCCGAGCGAACCGCTGCGCGAGTCGTGTGGTTCGGCCTCGGCGAGGGCGCCGGCGTGCGCGCGACCGACATCGTCGTGCACGCGGGCGGCACCGAGTTCACGGTCACGGCGCCCGACGGGCCAGCCGGGACCAGCGCCGTCGCTCGCGTGCGCTTCGGGGTGCTCGGCGAGCACCACATCATGAACGCCCTCGCCGCCACCGCCGCGGCGCTCGAACTCGGCGTGCCCCTGCCCGCGATCGTGGAGGCGCTCGAATCGGTGACCCTGGCCGAGCGCTGGCGCATGCAGGTCATGGGCGGGCGCGACGGCATCACCGTCATCAACGACGCCTACAACGCGAGCCCCGACTCCATGGCGGCCGCGCTCAAGACGCTCGCGCAGGTGCAGCAGCCGGGCACCCGCACCATCGCGGTGCTCGGCGAGATGAGCGAGCTCGGCGAGTTCTCGGGGGAGGAGCACGATCGCATCGGCCTGCTCGCCGTGCGACTCGGCGTCTCGCAGCTCGTCGTCGTCGGCCGGGGCGCCAGGCGACTGCACATCTCGGCGGTCAACGAGGGCTCATGGGACGGCGAGTCCGCGTTCGTCGAGACGGCCGACGAGGCCTGCGACCTCGTGGTCTCCATGGCGCGCCCGGGCGACACGGTGCTCGTGAAGTCGTCGAACTCGGCGGGTCTTCGTCACCTCGGCGACCGACTGGGAGAATGGTTCGCGTGAGAGCACTGCTGACCGCCGGGGCGTTGTCGCTCGCCTTCACGCTGTTCCTGACACCGCTCTTCATCCGCCTGTTCACGCGGCTCGGCTGGGGCCAGTTCATCCGCGACGACGGTCCGAAGACCCATCACGTCAAGCGCGGCACGCCCACGATGGGCGGCATCATCTTCATCCTCGGCAGTCTCTTCGGGTACTTCGTGGCCACGCTGCTCGTGAGCAACGAACCGCCCACGGCGTCGGGCCTGCTCGTGCTGCTCATGATGGTGGGGCTCGGCGCGGTCGGCTTCGTCGACGACTTCCTGAAGACCCGCAAGAAGCAGAGCCTCGGGCTCGGCGGGTGGGCGAAGGTGATCGGCCAGGTCGTCGTGGCCGCCACGTTCGCGTTGCTCGCCCTGCAGTTCCCGAACGCAGAGAATGTGACGCCGGCCGACACCAGCATCTCGTTCATCCGCGACCTGCCGCTCGACTTCATGGTGTTCGGCACCGTCGTCGGCGTGCTGCTCTACGTCATCTGGATCTGCCTCATCACCGTCGGCGCCTCGAACGCGGTGAACGTCACCGACGGGCTCGACGGACTGGCGAGCGGCGCGTCGATCCTCGCCATCGGCTCGTTCGTGATCATCGGCTTCTGGCAGTTCAACCAGTCGTGCTTCAGCGAGAACCTCAACGAGAACGACGTCTACCGGTGCTACGAGGTGCGCGATCCGCTCGACCTCGCCATCGTCTCGACGGCGATCGTCGGCGGACTCATCGGCTTCCTGTGGTGGAACACGAACCCCGCGAAGATCTACATGGGCGACACCGGGTCGCTCGCCCTCGGCGGTGCGCTCGCGGCCCTCGCGATCGTGAGCCACACGGAGCTCCTCGTGCTCCTCATCGGCGGCCTCTTCGTGATCGAGACGGGCTCGGTCATCGTGCAGCGCGTGTACTTCAGGCTCACCGGCGGCAAGCGAATCTTCCTGATGAGTCCGATCCACCACCACTTCGAGCTCAAGGGCTGGGCCGAGATCACCATCGTCGTGCGCTTCTGGATCATCGGCGGCCTCCTCGTGGCGGCGGGTGTCGGCGCGTTCTACTTCGAATGGCTGCAGAGTTGACCGAGACGGATGCCGCAGCCGCCCACGCCCGGCTCGACACGCTCATCAGCTGGAACGCCGACTGGAAGGACCTGCGCGTCGCGGTGCTCGGCCTCGGCGTCACGGGCTTCGCCGTCGCCGACACGCTCACCGAGCTCGGAGCCGACGTGCTCGTGCTCGCCCCCTCGGCCGACGACGACCGTGCGCGCATCCTCGAGGTGATCGGGGCGCAGCTGCTGCGGCATCCGCTCGACTCGGTGCCAGACGAGCTCGCCCGGTTCGCGCCCGAGCTCGTGGTCGCCTCGCCCGGCTTCCACCCCGACCACCCCGTGCTGGAGTGGGCGGGTCGATCGGGCGTCGCCGTCTGGGGCGACATCGAGCTCGCCTGGCGGGTACGCGACAAGGTGGGCTCAGCCGACTGGATCCTCGTCACGGGCACGAACGGCAAGACGACGACCGTGCAGCTGACCGCAACCCTCCTCGCGGCGAACGGTCTGCGCGCCGCGCCATGCGGCAACATCGGCGTCCCCGTGCTCGACGCCGTGCGCGACCCGAGCGGTTTCGACGTGCTCGTCGTCGAGCTCTCGAGCTACCAGTTGCACCACCTCCCGAAGACGGGTCCGGGTGCGGTGCATCCGTGGGCGAGCGTGTGCCTCAATGTCGCCGACGACCACCTCGACTGGCACGGCTCGCCCGAGGCGTATCGCGCGGCGAAGGCCACCGTGTACGAGAACACCAGGGTCGCGTGCGTCTACAACCGCGCCGACGAGGTCACCATGCACATGGTGGAGGAAGCCGAGGTCGAAGAGGGCGCGCGCGCGATCGGCTTCGGCCTCGACACGCCGGGCCCGAGCGATCTCGGCGTCGTCGACGGCATCCTCTGCGACCGGGCCTTCCTCGAGGAGCGCCGCACGTCCGCGCTCGAGATCATCACGGTCGGCGAGCTCGAGCCCCGCGGCCTCGCGGCCCCGCACATCGTGCAGAACATCCTCGCGGCTTCCGCGCTCGCACGCTCGTACGACGTGCCGGTCGGCGTCATCCACGACGCGCTGGGCGAGTTCCGTCTCGACGCGCACCGCATCGAGACCGTCGCGGAGGCCGGCGGCATCCGCTGGATCGACGACTCCAAGGCCACGAATCCGCACGCGGCCGAAGCGTCGCTTCGCGCCTTCGGCCCGGTCGTGTGGATCGTCGGCGGGCTGCTGAAGGGCGTCGACGCCGATGCCCTCGTCGCGGCGCACGTTGCACGGCTGCGTGCAGCGGTCGTCATCGGGGTCGACCGTACCGCGCTGGTGACGGCGTTCCGGCGACACGCGCCCGGGCTGCCCCTCTTCGAGGTCGTCGCGGACGACACTGAGACGGTGATGCCCGAGGCGGTGGCATTGGCCGCATCGGTCGCCGAGGCGGGGGACACCGTGCTCCTCGCGCCGGCGGCGGCGTCGATGGACCAGTTCGCCGACTACGCCGATCGCGGCAGGCGGTTCCACGAGGCGGTCAGAGCAAGGCTGGGAGGTGAGGCGGATGGCGACACCGCCCCGCACGACCAGGCCGGCGAGGTCTGAGGCCGCGGGCGTCTCGGCGGCCCGCATCCGGCTCGGTCGCGTCTTCCGCGTCGAGTCGAAGGACTCCTTCCTGCTGCTCGGCACGACGCTCTTCCTCGTCGCCTTCGGCCTCGTCATGGTGCTCTCGTCGTCGTCGGTCGAATCGAACCTCGAAGACGGCGGGTTCTTCGTGCAGGCGTCCCGCCAGGGCCTCTACGCACTGTTCGGCGTCCCGATCATGCTCATCGCGAGTCGGATGCCCGAGCGGGTGTGGATGACATGCGCCTGGCCGCTACTCATCATCTCGTGCGCGCTGCAGCTCCTCGTCGTGGCGACGGACCTCGGCGTCACCGTGGGCGGCAACACGAATTGGCTCGCGCTCGGTCCCGTGCAGTTCCAGCCGTCGGAGCTCATCAAGGTCGCGCTGGTGATCTGGCTCGGTCTCATCGTCACGAAGAAGCAGTCGCTGCTCGGCGACTTCGTCCACGGCATCATTCCGATCCTGCTCGTCGGCGGCCTCGCGATCGGGCTGGTCCTCCTCGGTGGCGACCTCGGCACGGTCATGATCATGGGTGGGATGCTCATGGGGGCGCTCTTCCTCATCGGCGTCCGCTTCCGCCTGCTCCTGCCGCCCGTGCTCCTCGGTGCGGCGGTCTTCGTGATCGTCGCCGTTTCGAGCGACAGCCGGATGCGTCGCATCAACTCGTTCCTGCAGGAGAACTGCACGACCATCGACAACGACGACTGCTGGCAGATCCAGCACGGTCGGTTCGCGCTGGCGAACGGCGGCATCTTCGGCGTCGGCCTCGGCAATTCGACGGCGAAGTGGTCGTGGCTGCCCGCGGCCGACAACGACTTCATCTTCGCGATCATCGGCGAGGAGCTCGGACTCCTCGGCGCGATCGTCGTGATCGGCCTCTTCGTCGTGCTCGCGGTGGCGTTCGCGCGCGTGCTGCGTGCGGCGCGCACGCCCTTCGCGAAGGCGGTCACCGCGGCCGTGCTGATGTGGGTCGTCGGCCAGGCGTGTGTCAATATCGGTGTCGTGCTCGGAGTCTTCCCCGTCCTCGGCGTGCCGCTGCCGCTCGTGTCCGCGGGCGGCACTGCGCTGCTCACCACGCTCTTCGCGATCGGTGTCGTGCTGTCGGTGGCGCGCGATCCCGAGGCGGCGACTCGTGCCGCCGCACGCGCGCAGGCGCGTGCAGAGGCCCGCGCCGCCGGGCGGACGGCGCGATGACGACCTACCTCCTGGCCGGCGGCGGCACCGCCGGCCACGTGAACCCGCTGCTCGCCGTCGCCGACCGGCTCCGCGAGCGCGACCCCGAGGCCGTGGTGCTCGTGCTCGGCACCGCGGAGGGCCTCGAGTCACGCCTCGTGCCCGCCCGTGGGTACGAGCTCCTCACGATCGCGAAGGTGCCGTTCCCTCGCCGACCGAACCGGGCGGCGCTCTCGTTCCCGTCGCGGTTCCGCCGCTCGATCGACGACGTGCGTCGCATCATCGACGAGCGCACCGTCGACGTGGTCGTCGGCTTCGGCGGCTACGTCTCGACCCCCGCGTACCTCGCCGCGCGCCGGGCCGGTGTTCCCATCGTGATCCACGAGGCCAACGCCAAGCCCGGACTCGCCAACCGGCTCGGGTCGAAATGGGCCGCGAAGGTCGGGGCCGCCTTCAGCGGGACCCCGATCCGGAACGCCGAGCTCGTCGGCATGCCGCTTCGCCGTGAGATCGAGACGCTCGACCGCGCGGCGCTGCGTGCAGAGGCCGCCCGGTTCTTCGGGCTCGACGCGGATCGCCCGGTGCTGCTCGCGACCGGCGGGTCGCTCGGCGCGCGCCGCATCAACCGCACGATGGTCGAGAGCGCATCCGCCGTCACGGGCGCCGGGTGGCAGGTGCTGCACATCGCGGGCGGCAACGCCGAGGTGTCCGCCCCCGACGTCGACGGCTACCGCATGGTCGAGTACGCCGATCGCATGGACCTCGCGCTCTCAGTCGCGGATGCCGCGATCTCACGCGCCGGTGCCGCGACCGTGAGCGAGCTCGCCGCGCTCGGCATCCCGGCGATCTACGTGCCGTACCCCGTGGGCAACGGCGAGCAGCGCTTCAACGCGGCGGACGTGGTCGGCGCCGGCGGCGGCATCCTCGTCGACGACGCGGACTTCCTGCCGGGCTGGGTCGAGCGCGAGCTCGTGCCGCTGCTCGGCGATCCGGCTCGCGTCGAACGCATGGCGGCCGCTGCGGCATCCGTCGGCCGTCGCGACGGCACCGACCGCATGATCGCCCTCGTCGACGCCGCGCTCGGCGATGCTGCCGACGACACCGCGCACAGCGCGTAACGTGGAGTGAGCGGATGCCGCGGCATCCGTCGCACGCGACCCGACCCGCACCCACCCCACCGAGGAAGACCGCCGCACGTGACCATCAAGCCCGACCTCACCGTCCAGATCCCCGTCGAGCTCGGCGCCGTGCACTTCGTCGGCATCGGGGGGTCGGGCATGAGCGGCATCGCGCGCCTCTTCCTCGGCGCGGGCCACCGAGTGACGGGCTCCGACGTGCGCGACTCCGGCAACGTCGCGGCGCTGCGGGCGCTCGGCGCCGACGTCGCGATCGGCCACGACGCGGCGAACCTCGCCGACGACATCGACACGGTCGTCGTGACCGGTGCGCTGTGGCAGGACAACCCCGAGTACCGGCTCGCGCTCGAGCGCGGGCTGCCGGTGCTGCATCGCTCGCAGGCGCTCGCGGCGGTCATCGCCGGGCAACGGCTCGTCTCGGTGGCGGGCGCGCATGGCAAGACCACCTCGACGGGCATGATCATCACGGGCCTGCTCGCGCTCGGCGAGGACCCGAGCTTCGTGAACGGCGGCGTGATCGAGGAGCTCGGGGTCTCGGCGGCGGCGGGCGAGGGCGAGCTGTTCGTCGTCGAGGCCGACGAGTCCGACGGCTCGTTCCTGTTCTACGACACGGCGGTCGCCCTCGTCACGAACGTCGACCCCGACCACCTCGACCACTACGGCTCGCGCGAGGCCTTCGAGCAGGCGTTCGTCGACTTCGCCGACCGGGCCCGCGAACTCGTCGTGATCTCGTCGGACGACGCGGGGGCGATGCGCGTGACCGAGCGGCTGTCGCACGAGCGCGTGGTCACGTTCGGCGAGGCCCCGGATGCCGCGGTGCGGGTGCATTCCATCGACACCGACGGTCCCGTCTCCTTCACCGTCGTCTACGAGGGCGTCGAGCATCGGGCGACGTTGCGGATCCCCGGGCGGCACAACGCCATCAACGCCGCCGGCGCGTTCGCGGTGCTCGTCGGGCTCGGCTTCGACCCCGCGGCATCCCTCGCCGGCATCGCCCGGTTCGCCGGCACGGGGCGCCGCTTCGAACTGCACGGCACCGTCGGCGGCGTGAGCGTCTACGACGACTATGCGCACCACCCGACCGAGGTCGCTGCCGCACTGGCGGCGGCGCGCACGGTCGTCGGCGAGGGCCGCATCATCGCGGTGCATCAACCGCACACCTACAGCCGCACCCGGGCATTCGCGCAGGAGTTCGCCGACGTGCTCGAGCAGTACGCCGATGAGACCGTCGTCCTCGACGTGTACGGTGCCCGCGAGGACCCGATTCCCGGTGTGACCGGCGCGCTGGTCAGCGAGCGGTTCTCCGACACGTCGCACGTCGCGTTCGTGCCCGACTGGCAGGAGGCGGCCGACCACACCGCCCGCATCGCCCGGAACGGCGACTTCGTGATCACCCTCGGCTGCGGCGACGTCTACCGTATCGTGCCGCAGCTGCTCGGATCGCTCGAGCGGGAGCGCGGATGAGGGTGCATCCGGCGTGAAGCGCCCGCAGGGTTTCGACCGGTCGCCGACGCCGCGCGTGCGGCGAGAGGCGGTCGGGGCGACGCCGTCGACGGCGGCTTCGGTGCCCCCTACGTCGCCCCCGCCGCGAGAGCCGTACGCACTTCCCGCGTCGGTCTCCTCTGCTCGAACGACGTTGTCGGACCGCGTCGGTACCGAGCCGATCACGGTGATCGACGTCGACGCCGACGCCGACGGCGACGAGGCCGCATCCGTCGACCCGCGAGCTTCCAGGCGGGCGCTCCGGGCGGCGGCACGGGATCGCCGCCGGTACGAGCGGCAGGAGGTGCGACGTTTCACGACGCGCTCGCGTCGACGGCGCATCACGTGGGCCGTCGTCGTGGGTTCGATCGTCGCACTCGTTTCGGTGGTCGCGGTGGGCGCGTATTCGCCGCTCATGGCCCTGCGCGAGGTGCGCGTCGAGGGCGCTGAGCGCGTTCCGGCCGCGGAGGTGCAGGCGGCGTTCGCCGAGGTCATCGGCACGCCGCTGCCGCTCATCGACCCGGCAGAGGTGCGCACGGCGCTCGAGGCGTTCACGCTGATCGAGACGTATGCGACCGAGACCATCCCTCCGGGGACCCTCGTGGTCCGCATCGTCGAGCGGACCCCGGTCGGTGTCGTCGACACCGGGTCGGGACTCGAACTCGTGGATGCGGCGGGCGTCGTGATCGACCGGCCCGCGGAGCGACCCGACGGTCAGCCGCTCATCGAGGTCGACGGCGGCGTCGCCGCGGAGGGCTTCCGCGCGGTCGCCGCCGTGGTGCGCAGCCTCCCCGCCGACGTGCGGGCGCAGCTGACCCGGGCGACGGCTGCCACGGCCGATGACGTGCGGCTGGAACTCGCGGGCGGTGCGAGCGTCGTGTGGGGGAATGCCGAGGATTCGACGCTCAAGGCCGACGTGCTGGCCGCTCTCATGAGTGCAGTGCCGCCCGACGACGTCTCGTCCTACGACGTCTCGGCGCCGATGAGCCCCGTCTGGAAGTGATCGGGGCGATCCGACCCGAAACACGACCTCTCGCCGCCCGCCGTTCGCGACACGCGGCGTGGCGTGCGGCGGAGCGGGCAGCGGCGCCCCTACCTTCGAATCAGGAATTGCATACTCGGCAAAACATTAACCTTCGACCAGAAGTTTAAGGTTCAGAGTCCGCACGGAAGGCCGGTCATGTCGACAAACCAGAACTACCTCGCCGTCATCAAGGTCGTCGGCATCGGCGGCGGCGGTGTCAACGCCGTCAATCGGATGATCGAGCTCGGCCTCCGCGGCGTCGAGTTCATCGCGATCAACACCGACGCGCAGGCGCTGCTGATGAGCGACGCCGACGTCAAGCTCGACGTCGGCCGCGACCTCACGCGCGGCCTCGGCGCGGGCGCCGACCCCGAGGTAGGCCGCCGAGCGGCCGAGGACCACGCCGAGGAGATCGAGGAGGCCCTCGCGGGTGCCGACATGGTCTTCGTCACCGCGGGCGAGGGCGGCGGCACGGGCACGGGAGGCGCGCCCGTCGTGGCCCGCATCGCGAAGTCGATCGGCGCGCTCACCATCGGTGTGGTGACCAAGCCCTTCGGGTTCGAGGGCAAGCGCCGGCAGACCCAGGCCGAACAGGGCGTCGCGCGGCTGAAGGAAGAGGTCGACACCCTCATCGTGGTGCCGAACGATCGGCTCCTCGAGATCAGCGACCGCGGCATCTCGATGCTCGAGGCGTTCGCCACCGCCGACCAGGTGCTCCTCGCCGGTGTGCAGGGCATCACCGACCTCATCACGACCCCCGGCCTGATCAACCTCGACTTCGCGGACGTCAAGTCCGTCATGCAGGGCGCCGGCTCCGCGCTCATGGGCATCGGCTCCTCCCGCGGCGCGGACCGGTCGATCAAGGCGGCCGAACTCGCCGTCGCGAGTCCGTTGCTCGAGGCGTCCATCGACGGCGCGCACGGCGTGCTCCTCTCGATCCAGGGCGGATCGAACCTCGGCATCTTCGAGATCAACGACGCCGCCCGCCTCGTGCAGGAGGCCGTGCATCCCGAGGCGAACATCATCTTCGGAGCCGTCATCGACGACACGCTGGGCGACGAGGTGCGGGTCACCGTCATCGCCGCGGGCTTCGACGGCGGGGAGCCCAATGCCAAGCCTCAACCGGCCGAGGTGAGACGCACGAACTTCGTGCCCGCGGCAGTCGGAGCGAGCGTCGGGGCATCCGCTCTGAGCAGCGAGACGGTCGACGTCATCGGCGAGATCGACATCGACGAACTCGTCGAGACGGCGAACTGGGGTGAGGCCCCGCCGGCGGCCGACCAGATCGTCTCGGATCCCGCGTTCGGAGACGACGGCGACGACCTCGACATCCCCGACTTCCTGAAGTGACACCATGCGTGCCGGTCGAGAGAGGGCGCCGATGAGCGCCCTCGCCGACCGACTCGCGGCGGTGCAGGGGAGCATCGCGGATGCCGCGCGCGACGCCGGCCGCAGTCCCTCCGAGATCACGACCATCGTCGTGACGAAGTTCCAGCCCGCGACCCTCGTCGCCGAGCTCGCATCGCTCGGCGTGCGCGACGTGGGAGAGAACCGGCATCAGGAGGCGCAGGCGAAAGCCGCCGCTCTGGCGGAGCTCGAACTCAGGTGGCATTTCGTCGGACAGCTCCAGAGCAAGAAGGCCCGTCAGGTGCGCGCATACGCCACCGCGATCCACTCCCTCGATCGACCGGCCCTCGTCGACGCGCTGCGATCGGACGAGGCATCCGTCGACTGCTTCGTCCAGGTGAATCTCACCGATGACCCCGGTCGCGGCGGCGTCGCGCCCGACGGCCTCGATGCCCTGGTGGAACACGTGCTCGAGGCGCCGGGACTCCGCCTGCGCGGCCTCATGGCGGTGGCGCCGCTCGGGGAGCCGGCACGGCCTGCGTTCGGACGGGTCCGCCTCCTCTCGGAGCGCATCCGTGCGCTCGCACCGGAGGCGACCGATCTGTCCATCGGGATGTCATACGACTTTCGCGAGGCGATTCTGGAGGGTGCGACACACCTCCGGATCGGCACCGCAATCACCGGGAATCGGCCGGACGCCGGTTAGCCTCGAAGAGACGGAACACAGACGGAGGCAGCGATGTCGAACCCGCTCAAGAAGACCATGGTCTACCTCGGCCTCGCCGATGAGGAACTCGAGCACGAGGCCCCGCAAACGGCACCGGCACCCGCGGCACCGATCGTGCACGCCGCTCCGGCCCCGAAGACCGGCGCCGCCGTGACGCCGCTCCGAAAGCAGCATGTCCAACCGAGCACCCCGCAGGTGGAAATGAACGAGATCCTCACCGTGCACCCGCGTCAGTACCGCGACGCCCAGGTGATCGCCGAGTCCTTCCGCGAGGGCGTGCCGGTGATCATCAACCTCTCGCAGATGTCCGATGGCGATGCCCGTCGGCTCATCGACTTCGCGAGCGGTCTCTCTCAGGGCCTCTACGGCAAGATCGAGCGTGTCACGAACAAGGTGTTCCTGCTCTCGCCCGCGCACGTCGTCGTCTCCGGCGAGGCAGGCGAAGCCGAGGGCGACGTGGACGCGTCGTTCTTCACGCACGCCTGACCGCCCGTGGGCGCACTCGCGGTCGTCTGGAACGTCCTCTACACCCTGCTGCTCATCTACTTCTTCGTGATGTGGGCGCGTTTCGTGCTCGACCTCGTGCGCACGTTCAACCGCACATGGCGCCCACGGGGCGCCTGGCTCGTCATCGTCGAGGTGATCTACAGCGTCACGGATCCGCCCGTGCGCTTCTTCCGGCGGCTCGTACCGCCGATCCGCATCGGCCAGGTCGCACTCGACCTCGGGTGGAGCCTGGCCATGCTGCTCGTCATCGTCGCCATGACCGTGGTGTCCTGGCTGGCGGCCGGAGCTGCGGCATCCGGCTGACGATCTCCTGCCGGGGTGGCGGGCCGTGACGTTCGGCACTGCGGACGCGTGGAGGTCTTTGCTACCGTTAGCAGAACGTGATCGAACAGTTCGACAGATTCGAGGGATGGGAAGCCATGGCGCTAACTCCGGAAGATGTGGTCAACAAGCGCTTCCAGGCGACGAAGTTCCGGGAGGGCTACGACCAGGACGAGGTCGATGACTTCCTCGACGAGGTCGTCGTCGAGCTGCGCCGGCTGAACCAGGAGAACGACGAACTGCGTCAGCGGCTCTCCGCGGCCGAGGCGCGCGCCGCAGAGGCAGGCAAGGGCGCTCCCGCAGCGCCGGCTCCTGCCGCGGTCTACGCCGAGCCGGCCGCCCCGCCGCCCACCGTGGCGGTTCCCGCCCAGCCGGCTGCGGCGCAGGCGCCCGCGCAGTCGCAGTCCGAACTCGACGAGCAGACGTCGACGACGAACCTCCTGCAGCTCGCCCGCCGACTGCACGAGGAACATGTGCGCGAGGGCATCGAGAAGCGCGACGCGCTCATCGCCGAGGGCCACGCCACGGCGGCGCGGGTCGTCGCCGAGGCCGAGGCGAAGCAGCGCGCGCAGATGGGCATCCTCGACCAGGAGCGCCTGGCGCTCGAGAAGCGCGTCGACGAGCTTCGCGTCTTCGAGCGCGAGTATCGCCAGAAGCTGAAGAGCTACATCGAGGGCCAGTTGCGTGAACTCGACACCTCCGCGCCTGTCCAGGTCTCGGGCAACCAGGGATTCTCGTCGCCCGTGAGTGCGTCCGACCAGGCCCCGGCACCGACCTTCCAGGGCTTTGGCGGCTGAGCGGGCCGCACGGGTCGGCACCACCACCGCACTGCTCATCCTGGTCGTCGGCGCCGTCGTGGTCTACGGCCTCGACCAGCTGAGCAAGTTCATCGTCGTCACGAACCTCGCCGAGGGGGAGGTCGTGCCGGTGCTCGGCAACGTGCTGCAGTGGCAGTTCGTGCGGAATCCCGGCGCGGCCTTCTCCCTCGCGAGCGGCATGACGTGGATCTTCACCATCCTCGCGGCGGCCGTGATCACCTTCATCGTGTGGTTCGCCCGCCGCATCCGGTCGATCGCGTGGGCACTCGTGTTCGGCCTGTTGCTCGGCGGCGTGCTCGGCAACCTCACCGACCGCCTGCTCCGCGAGCCGAGCTTCGGACTCGGCCACGTCATCGACTTCGTCTCGACACCGTGGCTCATTCCCGCGATCTACAACGTTGCCGACATGGCGATCGTCTCGAGCATGGTGCTCTTCATGATTCTCACGATCCGCGGCGTCGGTCTCGACGGCACGCGCGATTCGAAGCGAGTGGATGCCGCGGAGGGCGCCACGGCGGGTGGCGCCGGGGCCGCCGCGCCCGGGTCCTGAGCATGGAGCATCGCTCGTTCCCCGTGCCCGACGGGCTCGACGGCGTGCGAGTCGACCAGGGGCTCGCGAAGCTCCTGGGATTCTCGCGCACCATGGCGGCGGAGATCGCGTCGGCCGGCGGGGCCGTGCTCGACGGGGCATCCGTCGACAAGTCCGACCGGCTCCGCGGCGGGGCCTGGCTCGAGGTGAGCTGGGAGCCGCCGCGTTCGCTCGAGGTGGAGGCGATCCCGGTGCCCGACCTCGGCATCGTTCACGACGACGACGACCTCGTGGTGGTCGACAAGCCGGCCGGCGTGGCCGCGCACCCGTCGATCGGCTGGGAGGGGCCGACGGTGGTCGGCGCCCTCGCCGCAGCGGGCTTGCGCATCTCGACGTCGGGGGCGCCCGAGCGGCAGGGGGTCGTGCACCGTCTCGACGCGGGCACGAGCGGCCTCATGGTCGTCGCGAAGTCCGAGCGCGCGTACACCGAACTGAAGCGTCAGTTCCACGACCGCGAGGTGGAGAAGATCTACCACACGGTCGTGCAGGGCCACCCCGATCCGCTGGCCGGCACGATCGACGCACCGGTCGGCCGCCACCCGCGGTCGGAGTGGAAGTTCGCGGTCGTCGCGGGGGGCAAGCACGCGGTCACCCACTACGAGACGATCGAAGCCTTCCCGTACGCCTCGCTCCTCGAGGTGCATCTCGAGACAGGCCGGACGCACCAGATCCGCGTGCACATGGCGGCGCAGAGGCATCCGTGCGCGGGCGATGCCATGTACGGCGCCGACCCCACGCTCTCGGCACGGCTGGGACTCACCCGACAGTGGCTGCACGCCAAGGAGCTCTCGCTGACGCATCCGGCGACCGGGGAATGGACGACGTTCGAGTCGGTCTACCCCGCCGATCTCGCCGCCGCCCTCGAACTGCTGCGAGGCGATTGACGCGCGCTGCCGGTCGGCGCCGCGGACGGTCGGTCGCCGTAGACTTCGAAGACCCCGAACCGAACCTGCATCACCCCGATGAGGAGCCCAGTGGCCGCCGATTCCTTCGTCCACCTGCATGTGCACAGCGAGTACTCGATGCTCGACGGCGCGGCCCGGGTCGGGGAGCTCATCCAGAAGGCGAAGGACGAGGGCATGCCCGCGGTCGCGGTGACCGACCACGGCAACGTGTTCGGCGCCTACGACTTCTGGAAGCAGGCGACGGATGCCGGGATCAAGCCGATCATCGGCACCGAGGCGTACATCACACCGGGCACCCACCGCAGCGACAAGACCCGCGTGCGCTGGGGCGACGGCGGCGGCGACGATGTCTCGGGCTCGGGTGCCTACACCCACATGACGCTGCTCTCCGAGACGACCGAGGGCATGCACAACCTGTTCCGCCTCTCGAGCCGCGCCTCGATCGAGGGGTACTACTTCAAGCCGCGCATGGACCGGGAGCTGCTCCAGACCTATTCGAAGGGCCTCATCGCCACGACCGGATGCCCCTCGGGCGAGGTGCAGACGCGCCTCCGGCTGGGCCAGTACGACGAGGCCGTGAAGGCCGCATCCGAGTTCCGCGACCTCTTCGGCAAGGAGAACTACTTCGCCGAGATCATGGATCACGGGCTCGGCATCGAACGCCGCATCATGGACGACCTGCTGCGCCTCGCCAAGCACCTCGACCTGCCCCTCGTCGCAACCAACGACCTGCATTACACGCACGCGCACGACGCGAAGAGCCACGCGGCGCTCCTCTGCGTGCAGTCGGCGTCGACGCTCGACGACCCGAACCGCTTCAAGTTCGACTCCGACGATTTCTACCTGAAGTCGGCCGCGGAGATGCGGCACGTCTTCCGCGACCACCCCGAGGCCTGCGACAACACCCTCCTCATCGCCGAGCGCGCCGACGTCCGGTTCAACACGAGCGCGAACTACATGCCCCGCTTCCCGGTGCCCGAGGGCGAGAGCGAGGAGAGCTGGTTCGTCAAGGAGGTCGAACGGGGCCTGCACGTGCGATACCCGAACGGCATCCCCGACGACGTGCGCAGGCAGGCCGAGTACGAGGTCGGCGTCATCTCGCAGATGGGCTTCCCCGGGTACTTCCTCGTCGTCGCCGACTTCATCAACTGGTCGAAGGACAACGGCATCCGCGTGGGTCCGGGTCGCGGGTCGGGCGCCGGCTCGATGGCGGCCTACGCGATGAAGATCACCGACCTCGATCCGCTGCAGCACGGCCTCATCTTCGAGCGGTTCCTGAACCCCGACCGCGTCTCGATGCCCGACTTCGACGTCGACTTCGACGAGCGTCGCCGCGGCGAGGTCATCCGGTACGTGACCGAGAAGTACGGCGACGAGCGCGTCGCCCAGATCGTGACGTACGGCACCATCAAGGCGAAGCAGGCGCTCAAGGACTCGAGCCGCGTGCTCGGCTTCCCGTTCGGCATGGGGGAGAAGCTCACGAAGGCGATGCCGCCCGCCATCATGGGCAAGGACATCCCGCTCTCGGGCATCCTCGATTCGGCACACCCGCGCTACAAGGAGGCGGGCGACATCCGCGCCCTCATCGAGACCGACGCCGAGGCGAAGACGGTCTTCGATACGGCGCTCGGGCTCGAGAACCTGAAACGGCAGTGGGGCGTGCACGCCGCGGGCGTCATCATGTCGAGCGACCCCCTCATCGACATCATCCCGATCATGAAGCGGGAACAAGACGGCCAGATCGTCACTCAGTTCGACTACCCGGCGTGCGAGTCGCTCGGACTCATCAAGATGGACTTCCTGGGGTTGCGCAACCTCACGATCATCGACGACGCGCTCGACAACATCGAGGCGAACCGCGGGTTCCGGCCGGTGCTCGAAGACCTCGCGCTCGACGACGCCGGCGCGTACGAACTCCTCGGCAAAGGCGACACGCTCGGGGTGTTCCAGCTCGACGGCGGGCCGATGCGGTCGCTCCTGCGGCAGATGAAGCCAGACAACTTCGAGGACATCTCGGCCGTCATCGCGCTGTACCGTCCGGGGCCGATGGGCGCGAACTCGCACATCAATTACGCCCTTCGCAAGAACGGCTTGCAGCCGATCACTCCGATCCACCCCGAGCTCGAGGAGCCGCTGCGCGACATCCTCGACACGAGCTACGGCCTGATCATCTATCAGGAGCAGGTCATGGCGATCGCCCAGCGGGTCGCCGGATTCTCGCTCGGTCAGGCCGACATCCTGCGTCGCGCGATGGGCAAGAAGAAGAAGTCCGAGCTCGACAAGCAGTACGCGGGCTTCTCGGGCGGCATGAAGGCGAACGGCTTCTCGGATGCCGCGGTCAAGACCCTCTGGGACATCCTGCTGCCGTTCTCCGACTACGCGTTCAACAAGGCGCACTCCGCCGCGTACGGGGTGCTCAGCTACTGGACGGCGTACCTGAAGGCGCATTATCCGGCCGAGTACATGGCGGCGCTCCTCACGAGCGTGGGCGACGCCCGCGACAAGCTCGCGCTCTACCTCAACGAGTGCCGGCGCATGGGCATCAAGGTGCTGCCGCCCGACGTGAACGAGTCGATCGGGTTCTTCGCTGCCGTCGGCGACGACATCCGATTCGGACTCGGCGCGGTGCGCAACGTCGGCTTCA
The DNA here is from genome assembly GCF_042720415.1 of Agromyces sp. NPDC058484. Taxonomy (NCBI): domain Bacteria; kingdom Bacillati; phylum Actinomycetota; class Actinomycetes; order Micrococcales; family Microbacteriaceae; genus Agromyces; species Agromyces sp. NPDC058484. The sequence goes on from NZ_JBHXMP010000008.1 coordinate 67,320, forward strand.
ACGTCGTCGACGCGATCCGGGCCGCGCGCGAGGCGAAGGGCCGGTTCGAGTCGTTCCACGACTTCCTGAAGAAGGCGCCGATCCAGGTCGCGAACAAGCGCACCGTCGAGTCGCTCGTCAAGGCCGGCGCGTTCGACTCGCTCGGGCACACCCGTCGCTCCCTCGTCGAGATCCACGAGGGCGCCGTCGAGTCGGCCGTGAAGGAGAAGCGGGCCGAGGAGGTCGGCGACGTCGGGTTCGACTTCGACAGCCTCTTCGAAGACCACGAGCGGCACGCGGCACCGTCGCTCGTGCCCGACCGGCCCGAGTGGGCCAAGCGCGACAAGCTCGCGTTCGAACGCGAGATGCTCGGCCTCTACGTCTCAGACCATCCGCTCGCCGGCCTCGAGGTGCCGCTGGCGAAGCACGCGTCGACGTCGATCACCGAACTCATGTCGTCGGATGCCACGCAAGACGGCGACACCGTCACGATCGCCGGGCTCGTCACGAGCGTGCAGCACCGCGTCGCCCGCCAGAGCGGCAACCAGTACGGCATGATCCAGGTCGAGGACTTCTCGGGCGAGATCACGGTCATGTTCATGGGCAAGGCGTACCAGGAGTTCGCGCCCGGCCTGAAGGGCGACTCCATCGTCGTCGTACGGGGCCGCGTCAGCCTGCGCGACGACGGCATGAACCTGCACGCCTACAGCGTGTTCGCGCCCGAGCTCGGCCAGGGCGACGAGTCGGGGCCCGTGGTCATCTCGCTGCCCGACGTGCGTGCGACGACCGACACCATCTCGGAACTCGGCGACGTGCTCATCCGCCATCGCGGCGACACCGAGGTGCGGCTGCGGCTCGTGAAGGGGCGCACGGCCCGCGTCTTCGAGTTGCCGTATCCCGTGCGGGTGACCGCCGATCTCTACGGCGAGCTGAAGAGCCTGCTCGGACCGAACTGCCTCGTGTGACAAGCGACGGGATGACGCGGCGACGCCTCGGTAGGCTGTAACGGCCATGCTGCGAACCATCGACCTCCGCGGAACCCGCCCGGCTTCGACCGAGCTGCTCGCCCTCGTCCCGCGCGCCGCGACGGACGTCTCCGCCGCCCTCGACGGCGCCCGCACCCTCGTCGACGATGTGCGCGAGCGTGGTGAGGCTGCCCTGCTCGACCAGGCCGAGCGGTTCGACCGGGTGCGTCCGGCCGCGGTGCGCGTGCCTGCGGCCGAACTCGCAGATGCGCTCGAAGATCTCGCACCCGACATCCGCGCTGCGATCGAGGCCACGATCGCCCGGGTGCGCGCGGCCAGCAGTGCCCAAGTTCCCGCACCAGAGCGCACCGTGCTCGCCGACGGGGCCGTGGTCGAACAGCGTTGGCAGCCGGTCGCGCGCGTCGGCCTGTACGTGCCGGGCGGCAAGGCCGTCTACCCGTCGAGCGTGGTCATGAACGTCGTGCCTGCGCAGGTCGCCGGCGTGCGCTCGATCGCCCTCGCCTCGCCGCCGCAGGCGGCGTTCGGCGGGCGTGTGCACCCGGTCGTGGCGGGCGTCGCCGCCCTGCTGGGCGTCACCGAGGTCTACGCGATGGGCGGCGCCGGCGCGATCGGCGCCTTCGCGTACGGCGTGCCGGGCATCGGCCTCGACCCCGTGCAGCGAGTCACCGGGCCCGGCAACGTCCACGTGGCGGCCGCCAAACGGCTCGTACAGGGGGTGACCGGCATCGACGCCGAGGCGGGCCCCACCGACATCCTCGTGATCGCCGACGACTCGGCCGACGCGGACTTCATCGCGGCCGACCTGGTGAGTCAGGCCGAGCACGACGAGCTCGCGGCATCCGTGCTTGTCACCGACTCACCCGAGCTCGCCGCGAGGGTCCTCGAGCGCCTCGAGGCCCGCGTCGCCGCGACCAAGCACACGGTTCGCGTCCGCGCGGCCGTCGGGGGGCCGCAGTCGGCGCTCGTGCTCGTCGACGACCTCGAGCAGGCCACGGACTTCGCCAACGCGTTCGGGCCGGAGCACCTCGAGATCCAGCTGCGCGACGCCGACGCCGCGCTGGCACGCATCGAGAACGCCGGCGCGATCTTCGTCGGCGACTACTCGCCCGTGAGTCTCGGCGACTACGCCGCGGGGTCCAACCACGTGCTGCCCACCGGGGGGCAGGCGCGCCACGCGTCGGGCCTCTCGGCTGCCACGTTCCTGCGTCCGCAGCAGGTGGTGCGCTACGACGCCGAGGCGCTCCGTGAGGTCGCGCCGGTGATCGCCGCGCTCTCGGCCGCCGAAGACCTTCCCGCCCACGGCGAGGCGATCACGGCGCGTTTCGACCGCTGAGCACGCCCACGCCGCGCCGACGGCCGCGCTCGACGCCCCGCTAGGCTGAGAGCACCATGCACTGTCCGTTCTGTCGTCACCCGGATTCCCGCGTCATCGACTCCCGCACGAGCGACGACGGGCTCTCGATCCGGCGTCGCCGGCAGTGCCCCGAGTGCCTGCGGCGCTTCTCCACCACCGAGACGGCGAGCCTCGCCGTGATCAAGCGCAGCGGCGTCATCGAGCCGTTCAGCCGCGAGAAGGTCGTCGCCGGCGTGAAGAAGGCCTGCCAGGGTCGCCCGGTGACCGATTCCGACCTCGCGGTGCTCGCGCAGAAGGTGGAGGAGACCATCCGCTCGACGGGCGCGTCGCAGATCGAGGCGAACGACATCGGCCTCGCGATCCTGCCGCCGCTGCGCGAGCTCGACGAGGTCGCGTACCTCCGCTTCGCGAGCGTGTACCAGGCGTTCGAGTCGCTCGACGACTTCGAGTCCGCGATCGGGCTTCTCCGGGCCGAGCACGGAAGGCTGCCCGTCCGTCCCGTCGAGTGAGCGACCCGGCACCGCGCCGCGCTCCGATAGCCTGAGTCCTGCATGTATCGACTTCTCTTCTCCCTCGTCTTCTCGCACATGGACCCCGAGGACGCCCATCACCTCGCGTTCCGCGTCATCCGGATGCTGCCGGCACTGGGGTTCGGGCGTCTCGTCGAGCGTTTCACCGCGCCCGACCGATCGCTCGAGGTGCAGGCGCTCGGGCTCCGCTTCCCGTCGCCGTTCGGCGTCGCAGCGGGCTTCGACAAGGACGCGTTCGTGGTCCGCGGGCTGGGTCAGCTCGGTTTCGGCCACGTCGAGGTCGGCACGATCACCGCGAACGCGCAGCCGGGCAACGAACGCCCGAGACTGTTCCGGCTCGTCCGCGACCGTGCGCTCGTGAACCGCATGGGCTTCAACAACGGCGGCGCGGATGCCGCGGTCGGCCGTCTCTCGCGACTCGCCCGCCGTACCCGCCGGCCGGTCCTCGGCGTCAACATCGGCAAGAGCCGGGCGACCCCGGTGGAGGAGGCCATCGCCGACTACGAGCGCAGCGCGCGCGTGCTCTCGCCGTACGCCGACTACCTCGTGGTGAACGTGAGCTCGCCGAACACGCCCGGCCTTCGCGGGCTGCAGGAGCTCGATGCGCTCGCACCGCTGCTCGAGGCCGTCCGCGCCCAGGCGGGCGCGACGCCCCTGCTCGTGAAGATCGCCCCCGACCTCGCCGACGACGAGATCGTTCGGATCTGCGAGCTCGCCACCCGGCTCGGCCTCGACGGCATCATCGCGACGAACACGACCGTCTCGCGTGAGGGCCTGGCGGCGCCGGCATCCGTCATCGAGGCGATCGGCGCCGGCGGTCTTTCGGGCGCCCCCCTCGCCGGTCGGTCGCTCGACGTGCTTCGCATCGTGCGGGCCCACGTTCCCGCCGGGCTCTGCGTGATCTCGGTGGGCGGTGTCGAGACGGCCGTCGATGTGCAGGATCGCCTCGACCATGGTGCGACGCTCGTGCAGGGCTACTCGGCGTTCATCTACCGGGGGCCGCTCTGGGCGCGGCAGGTCAATCGAGGGCTCGCGCGCATCCGCCGGTCACGTGAGGCGACGGGCGAGGCGGCGCGGGTCCCAACCTGACCCGTCGGCTCGGTCGACCGGTCGGCCGCGGCGGGCGGTCAGAGCACGCCGACGTCGCCGAGTCGATCGGCGAGGGTCGCCCCGTCACTGGCCGAGACCCACGGCACGTCTGCGCCGTGCTGCTCGGCCTTGGTGCGACCGCCCGCGAGCACCGCCTCACCGGTGGAGAGTCGGCGGATGGCAACGGCGGCGACTCGATCGGGATGCTCCGCGGCGAAGCGGGCGTAGATCTCCTCGTCGTGCTGCCCGTCGTCGCCGACCAGCAGCCAGCGCACGTTGGGGAACTCACCGGCGACGCGGCGGAGGTTCTCCTCCTTGTGGTCGCGACCGCTGCGGAACCAGCGGTCGTGCGTGGGACCCCAGTCGGTGAGGAGCAGCGGGCCGGCCGGGTAGAGGTTGCGGGAGAGGAAACGGGTCAGCGTCGGCGCGACGTTCCACGCTCCCGTGGAGAGGTAGATGACCGCGGCCCCGGGGTTCGCCCGTACCAGGCGCTCGAAGAGCACCGCCATGCCCGGCGTGGGGATGCGCGCATGCTCGTCGAGCACGAACGTGTTCCAGAAGGCGACGAACGGTCGGGGAAGGGCGGTCACCATCACCGTGTCATCGACGTCGGAGATGATTCCGAAATGCACGTCGGGCCCCACGATCCAGATGGGGGCCTCGACGGTCTCGGAACCAGCCGTTCGCAGCGTCACCCGATGCCACCCGGGTGCGAGGGCGACCGGGATCTTCGTGTCGACGACGCCGCCGCGGTCGGCGAGCACCTCGATGCGCTCGTCGCCGATCTCGATGACGACGGGAACGTCGCCGACGGGCACGCTCGTGAAGCTCCGCCATCCGCGGATTCCCTGCTCGCGACGGCGGCGTCGACGCTTCGACGGCTCGTCGGCGGCGATCGGACGGCTGAGCAGCACGCGGCAGAACACACGAACCCACTCCGTCGACCCGTAGCCGGTGTACGGCACCACGGTCGGCACGTGTCCGCGGCGTCTCGCCCAGCGTTCGCGGACGTCGTGGACCCAGTCTTCGATACGCGCGGCGCGATGCCGGACCTGGCGCTCTCGGGATCCGGTCGGGGTGGGGGAGCTCGCCGGCATCCCCCCAGTCTGTCATGCGCGCATCACCGGACGCGCCGGGTCACGGCCCGTCGTGGTCGGAAACGGCTGGGCCGCCGGGTAGAGTGGACCCGGCAAACGAGGGAGGGTTCCGTGCCGAATGTCGACCTGATCCTGGGGGCCGATCAGAGCCGGAGTCGCTCGATCCGTACCGAGCCGACGCAGCGCCGCAGCACGCAGCGCCTCGACGCGCTGCTCGACGCCGCGGCCGACATCGTCGACGACAAGGGCTTCGAGCGACTCACGACGCAGATGGTCGCAGAGCGGGCGGGCGCATCGATCGGCACGGTGTACCGTTACTTCCCCGACCGCGTCGCGGTGCTGAACGCGCTTCGCGAGCGCTCGATCCGGCGCTTTCGAGAGCGCGTGGCCGACGACATGGAGGGCGCCGACCTCTCCACGTGGTGGGACGTCATCGACATCGCACTCGACGCGGGCGCAGCCATGTACCGCGACGAACCCGGATTCACCGTCGTGCACTTCGGCGGACGCGAGACCGCCGAGGAAGATGTCGAGCCCGAGTTCGCGCACCGCATGGCGCAGCTCATCGAGGCGGAGTTCGACGTCGATTCCGACGCGGCCGAACTCCGGTTCCGGCTCGGCGTGGCCATCGAGCTCGGCGATGCCCTCATCAGCCGCGCGTTCGAGCGCGACGCCGACGGAGACGCGCGATACCTCACCGAGTCGAAGCGACTCGTGCACGCCTACCTCGCCGAGCATCTCGGCGAGGCGCGGGCCGCGAGCACGGCGGCCTGACGACGCACCACCCCTCGCATTGCCACGCGAAGGGAATGGTGTTTGGCTGGAATCCGTTGTTCCGCGTGACCACCCGAGACGGGGATGAGGCAGCCAGATGATCGAGTTCCGCGGCGTCACCAAGCAGTTCCCCGATGGCACCGTGGCGGTCGAAGGCGTCGGCATCGTCATCCCGCCGCACAAGACGACGGTGCTCGTCGGTTCATCAGGCTCCGGCAAGACCACCCTTCTGCGTATGATCAATCGCATGGTCGACCCGACGTCGGGCCAGGTTCTCATCGACGGCACGGATGTCGCGACGGTCGACCCGGTGCAGTTGCGACGCGGCATCGGCTACGTCATGCAGAACTCCGGGCTCCTGCCGCACCGCAAGGTCGTCGACAACGTCGCCACCGTCCCCCTGCTCCGCGGCACGAGCAAGCGGGAGGCACGAGCGCGGGCGCTCGAACTCCTCGACACGGTGGGCCTGGATCGGTCGCTCGCCGACAAGTATCCGAGCCAGCTCTCGGGCGGGCAGCAGCAGCGCGTGGGCGTGGCGCGCGGCCTCGCCGTGGATCCGAACATCCTGCTCATGGATGAGCCGTTCGGCGCCGTCGACCCGATCGTGCGGGCCGAACTGCAGCAGGAGCTGCTCCGTCTGCAGGGTGAGCTCGGCAAGACGGTGGTGTTCGTCACCCACGACATCGACGAGGCGTTCCTCCTCGGCGACCAGGTGGTCATCATGCAGCAGGGCGGCAAGATCTCGCAGGCCGCGTCGCCGGCGGAGATCCTCGCGGATCCCGCAGACGACTTCGTCGCGGACTTCGTCGGTGCGAATCGAGGCAAGCGTGCGCTGCACCTCACCGACGTCGGCGGCCGCAGCGTCGTCGTCGACGCCGACGGCCGCCCGGCGGGAGTGCTCGCCTCGTGAACTGGCTCTGGTCGAACCTCGACCTGGTCGGCGAGCTGATCCTCGTGCACCTGGCATTGTCGGTGCCCGCGATCATACTGAGCTTCGTGGTGTCGGTGCCGATCGGATGGCTCGCCCACCGGTATCGGTGGTCGCGAGGCGTGCTGCTGTCGCTCTGCGGGCTGCTCTACGCGGTCCCCTCGCTCGCGCTGCTCATCGCGTTACCCGTCGTGACCGGCTTCAGCGTGCTCTCGCCCGTGAACCTCGTCGTTGCGCTCACGCTGTACGGCATCGCGGTCATCATTCGTACCTCGGCCGACGCCTTCGACGCGGTCGAACGCGACGTGCGCCAGTCGGCGACCGCCATCGGCTACTCCGCGGTCGGCCGCTTCTGGGGCGTCGAGCTCCCGCTCGCGGGGCCGGTGCTGTTGTCGGGCCTGCGCGTGGTGATCGTGAGCACGGTGAGCCTGGCGACGATCGGTGCGGTCACGGGCGTGCAGAGTCTCGGCAGCCTGTTCACCGATGGACTGCAGCGAGGCATCGAAGCCGAGATCATCACGGGCATCGTCGCCACGATCGCACTCGCGCTGCTGCTCGACTGGGCCGCCGTGCTGCTCGGCCGAGTGCTCATGCCGTGGACGGGGCGCCGTCGCAGGCGGCGGCGTCTGCTCATCGCGGGCGCTTCGGGGCAGCTGGAGTCCGTATGAACCTCTTCCTCGAGGGCATCGCCTGGATTCTCGACCCGGCCAACTGGACCGGCGCGGGCAGCATTCCCGACCGCACGCTCCAGCACCTCGTGCTGTCGGCGATCGTGTTGGTGATCGCCTCGACCATCGCGCTCCCGACCGGCGTGCTCATCGGGCACACCGGGCGTGGGCGCGATCCGGCAGTGATGGTCTCGGGCGGTCTGCGCGCGCTGCCCACACTCGGCCTCCTCGCCCTCTTCGGGCTCTCGCTCGGCATCGGCTTGCGGGCGCCGATCCCCGCCCTGGTCATCCTTGCGATTCCGCCGCTGCTCGCCGGCGCCTATGCAGGCGTCGAGTCCGTCGACCGGCGCACCGTCGACGCAGCACGTTCGGTCGGCATGCGCGAGAGGCAGGTCGTCGCAAAGGTCGAATTGCCGCTCGGCCTGCCGATCATCGTCGGCGGCATCCGTTCGGCCACCCTCCAGATCATCGCCACCGCGACCCTCGCGGCCTACGTCTCGGACTTCGGGCTCGGCCGGTTCCTCTTCCAGGGGCTCAAGACCCGCGACTACGCCGAGATGCTCGGCGGGTCAATCCTCGTGATCCTGCTCGCCCTCGTCGTCGACGGAGCATTCGCGATCACGCAGCGGCTCGTGGTGCCCGCCGGAGTGCGGGCCACGCGATCCAGAGAGCTCCGCTCGAGGCCGGCCCGGCCCCGAGCGGTCGTGGGGCGACCCATCACCGAAGGGAATCAGAAATGACCACAGCAGGAAGAGGCCGGCTCGTTGCGCTCGCGGCGGTCGCGGTCGGGGCGACAGTGGCCCTGGCAGGGTGTGCATCCGGCGATCCGCTCGACGAGGGATCGAACGGCGGCGGCGAGACGTCCGAGACCATCGTCGTCGGATCCCAGGACTACTACTCCAACGAGATCATCGCCGAGATCTACGCCCAGGCGCTCGAGGAGAACGGCTACACCGTCGACCGGCAGTTCCGCATCGGGCAGCGCGAGGTCTACATCCCCGAGATCGAGGACGGCGCGATCGACGTCTTCCCCGAGTACACGGGCAACCTCCTCCAGTACTACGTGCCCGACACGACGGCCACCGCGAGCGAGGAGGTCTATGCGGAGCTCGAGACGTCGCTGCCCGACGGGCTGCGGGTCCTCGATCAGGCGCCCGCGACCGACCAGGACTCGTACAACGTCACGACGAAGTTCTCCGAGGAGAACGGCGTCACGAGCCTCGCCGACCTGAAGGATGTCGCCACGCCGATCACGCTCGGCGGCAACTCCGAGCTCGCGACGCGTCCGTACGGGCCCGAGGGGCTCGCATCGGTGTACGGCGTCGAGGTCGGGTTCACCCCGATCGAAGACAGCGGCGGTCCGCTCACGCTCAAGGCGCTCGTCGACAACCAGGTGCAGATGGTGAACATCTTCAGCGCCGACCCGAACATCGCCGCGAACGACCTCGTGACGCTCGAGGACCCCGAGGGGCTCTTCCTCGCCTCGCACGTGGTCCCCGTCGTGAGCGAGAAGGTCACCGACGAGATCGCCGAGATCATCAACACCGTGAGCGCCGCGCTCACGGCCGAAGACCTCGTCGCCCTCAACGCGCTGAGCGTGAACGAGCAGCAGTCGGCCGACCAGATCGCGAGCGACTGGCTCGCCGAGCAGTCGCTCTTCTAGGGGTTCAGGTCGCGATTCGAGGGGTCGGATGCCGCGGCATCCGGCCCCTCTGCTGCCTCTGCCATGTGCTTCGCCTCGGAGTGCAAGAGGAGCTTCTTGACACCCCACATGGCGAGGAGGAAGGCCGCGATGATCGCGACGAACAGGTAGCCCGCCCAGTGCAGGCTGCGGCTCAGTTCCTGGTAGCTCCCGGCCGCGAGCCAGCCGACGGTGACATAGGCGAACGCCCAGATGACGCACGCCGGGAGCGTCCACGCGATGAACTTGCGGTAGCGCATCGTGCTCATGCCCACGACGAGCGGGACGAGCGAATGCAGCACGGGAAGGAACCGGGAGATGAAGACCGCAGGACCGCCGCGTCGCTCGAGGTAGCGTTGCGCGCGCGCCCAGTTCTCCTCGCCGAGCCTCCGGCCGAGCCGGGATCGCTGGATGTGCGGCCCGAACCAGTGGCCGAGCGCGAAGCCGATGCTCTCGCCGAGGAGCGCCCCGACGATCACCGTGAACGCGAGTGCGAAGTACTCGCCGACGCCCCCGACCGCCGTCGCCGCGATGAGCACGATGGTGTCGCCCGGTACGACGAGCCCGATGAGGATCGAGGTCTCGAGCATGATGCCGAGGCCCGCGAGCAACGTTCGCGCGAGAGGGTCCACGGACTGCACCGTGTCGAGGATCCAGTCGAGGAGCTCGTTCACCGTTCGAGCGTATCGACGCGGCGTGCGGTTCGCGTCACACTAGGGGAGGATTCCGAGGATCGCGGCGAACGCGACCAGGGCAACGACGACGAGGGCGACGGATGCCGCGAGCACCGCGCCGCGAGCGGCTCGCGGGAGTCCGTGGGCGTCCGTCGTGCGGATGCCGGGACGGTCGAGCCGGTCGAGGCGGGCCGCGAGCATGGCGGTGTCGGGGCTCGCGCCTGACGCGCCACCCGGGTAGGAGCCCGGCTCGCCGGCGGTGCCCACGCGTTCGAGCGCACGCCGCAGCGCGTCGGCGCCGACCGATCGGCGTGCACCGTCGTCGGCCAGCATCTCGGTGAGGGCGGCGACCGAGCGTTCGGCGCGGTTGGCGATCGGGAACCAGGGGATCGCGCTGTGCCACGCCCGGAATGCGAGGCGCACGAGATGGTGGAGCTGGTCGAGGTGGGCGCGCTCGTGGGCGATGACGGCGGCGAGCTCGTCGGGATCGAGTGCCTCGATGAGCCCGTCGGTGAGCACGGTCGCGGTGCGGATCCCGGGCACGCAGTATGCGAGGGGCACCGGGTGCGCGAGAACGCGGGTGCGCGGGTCACCGGGCAGGGGGTCGCTCAGGATGTCGACCAGCTGGTGCTGGCGGCGGCGTTCGCGTTCGGCGCGCACGGCGATGAGGGCGAGGTTGGCCGTGAGGAGGAGGGCCACCGCCGCGGCGAGCGTGAGTGCGGCGATCTGCAGTGCGCCGAAGACCGGGGGGATCGGTCCGGCGGCGAGCGTCGGCGCCAGCTGGGCGACGGCCGCGGGCAGGGAGCCGGCCGGTGCGGCACCGAACGCGAGGAGGCATCCGATCATCGAGAGCCCCCCGGCGAGTGCGATCGCCTGCCAGAGTGCGAGAGCGACCGCGGGTGCGCGCGACGGCCAGTCCGCCCGTGAGAGCAGCACCGGGATCGGCCACGCGAGCGCGAACGCGAGTGCTCCGAGCAGGACGGCGATCGCGAGCACGTCAGCGCTGCGCGAGTTCGTCGAGGACGCGCCGGAGCGTGGCGGCCTCGCCAGTGCTCACGGTGCCGACGAACCGCGCGAGGGCGGCATCGCGATCGCTCGACTGGTCGAGCACCTCACGCATGAGTTCCGCGGTGTGCTCCTCGCGGCTGAGGAGGGCCCGGTAGCGGTGCGGACGCTTCTCGCGCGCGCGGGCGACGAAGCCCTTTCGCTCGAGTCGTGAGAGGACGGTCAGCACGGTGGTCGTCGCGACGCCGCGCCCCGACTCGTCGCCGACCGGGAGTGCGTCGCGCAGTTCGTTCGCGGTGTGGGCGCCCTCGGTCGACCAGAGGAGCTCCATCACGGAGCGTTCCAGATCGCCGAGACTCGCCATGCCACCAGATTACCCTCCCGACGAAGAATGTTCTACGCTCTGTAGAAGACAGTTTTCTACGTTCAGTAGAAGAACGGGGCGGTACGACGCCACTGCTGGAAGGGGCATCCGTGAACGAACTCCTGGACCCGCTGCTCCTCGCCAGGTGGCAGTTCGGCATCACGACCGTCTACCATTTCCTCTTCGTGCCGATCACGATCGGCCTCGCGACCACCGCGGCGGTCTTCCAGACCGCGTGGTACCGAACAGGCAAGGCCGAGTACCTGCGTATCACGCGGTTCTTCGGCACGATCTTCCTCATCAACTTCGCGATGGGCGTCGTCACCGGAATCGTGCAGGAGTTCCAGTTCGGCATGAACTGGTCGGAGTACTCCCGCTTCGTGGGCGATGTGTTCGGCGCGCCGCTCGCGATGGAGGGCCTGCTCGCCTTCTTCTTCGAAGCGACGTTCATCGGACTCTGGATCTTCGGCTGGGACAAGCTGCCCCGTGGCCTCCACCTCGCCTGCATCTGGGCAGTCGCGGTCGGCACCATCCTCTCGGCGTACTTCATCCTCGCGGCGAACGCCTTCATGCAGAACCCCGTCGGCTACGAGATGAACCCTGCGAAGGGCCGAGCGGAACTCGTCGACATCTGGGCGGTGCTCTCGAATCCGGTCGTGCTCGCCGCCTTCCCGCATACGATCTCCGCGAGCTTCATGGTCGCCGCGGGACTCGTCATCAGCGCCGCGGCCTGGCACCTCGCACGCCATCAGCACCTCGACACCATGCGGCCGGCCCTGAGGTTCGGGCTCTGGACGATGGTCGGCGCCGGCATCCTCACGACCCTGTTCGGCGACCAGTTGAGCCTCGCGATGGTCGCGACGCAGCCGATGAAGATGGCTGCCGCCGAGGCCACGTACGACACGGTATGCGGGGCGGATGCCTCGTTCTCGCTGTTCACCCTCGGCACGCCCGATGGTTCGACCGAGCTGTTCTCGATCCGCGTGCCGTACCTGCTCTCGTTCCTCTCCACGCACACGTTCGACGGATGCGTCGAGGGCATCAACGACCTGCAGGCGCAATACCGAGACCTGTGGGGTCCCGGCGACTACACGCCCATCATCTGGGTGACGTACTGGGCGTTCCGGTGGATGATCGGCCTCGGCTTCGCCCACGTGCTCGTCGCCGTCGTCGGCCTGTGGCTGACCCGCAGGGGCCGGCTCCCGAGGCAGCGGTGGATCTGGACGGTCGCGATCTGGAGCTTCCCGCTGTCGCTCGCCGCGATGAGCGTCGGGTGGATCTTCACGGAGATGGGCCGGCAGCCCTGGATCGTGTTCAGCCTCCTGCCGACCGAATCGGCGGTGTCGCCGAACGTGACCGGCCTCAACGTGCTCATCTCGCTCGTCGCCTTCACGCTCGTCTACGGCGCCCTCGCGGTCGTCGAGGTGCGCCTCGTCATCCGAGCCGTCAAGAAGGGCCCGCCTGAAGTGGGCGAGCCCGATCCCGAGACGGGCCGGGTCGAACCCGCCACGACGGTGTACTAGGAGGAAACGCAATGGATCTGTCGGTGCTCTGGTTCTGGATCGTCGCGTTCCTCTTCGTCGGCTACTTCGTGCTCGACGGGTTCGACTTCGGCGTCGGGATGTCGCTGCCGTTCCTCGGGCGCGACGACACCGATCGCCGGGTGCTGATCAACACGATCGGCCCCGTGTGGGATCTCAACGAGACCTGGGTCATCGTCGCGGGAGCGTCGCTCTTCGCCGCGTTCCCCGAGTGGTACGCGACCTTGTTCTCTGGGTTCTACCTCGCGCTCCTGCTCATCCTCCTCGCGCTCATCGCCCGCGGCGTCTCGTTCGAGTACCGCCACCAGCGCCCTGAATCGCAGTGGAAGAGGTGGTTCGACGGCATGATCGTGGTGGGATCCGCCGTGCCGGCGCTGCTCTGGGGCGTGGCGTTCGCGAACATCGTGCAGGGCGTGCCGCTCGACGCCGACCACAACTACACGGGCACCCTGTTCGACCTGCTGAACCCCTACGCGCTGCTGGGGGGCCTCACGACTCTGCTGCTCTTCTTCACGCACGGCGTGGTGTTCGTGTCCCTGAAGACCGATGGCCGGATGCGGGAGCGCGCGCGCCGGCTCGCCGCTCGGGCCGGGTTCGTCACGATCATCGTCGCAGCCGGGTTCCTCACGTGGACGGGGCTCGCGTTCGGCACGCCCTGGTTCTGGATCCTCGCCGCGGTGGCCGCAGTCGCCCTCATCGCGGGATGGCTGGCGAGCACGCGCGGTGCGGAGGGCGTGGCGTTCACCTGCCTCGCGATCACGGTGGCGACGGCGGTGCTCGCCCTGTTCTCCGCGCTCTTCCCCGAGGTCATGCCCGCTTCCAACGACCCGGCGAACAGCCTGACGATCGCGAACGCCTCGAGCTCCGCCTACACGCTCACCGTCATGAGCTGGCTCGCCCTGTTCACCCTGCCACTCGTGCTGGCCTACCAGGGCTGGACGTACTGGATCTTCCGCAAGCGCGTCACTCGCGCGTCGATCGAGGCCTCGGCGCACTGACCGTGAAGCCACTCGACCCACGACTCGTACGGCGATCCGGCGCAGCGCGCTGGTTCCTCGTCGCCGGCGCTGCGCTCGCGCTCGTGCAATCCGCGGCGGTGCTCGCCTTCGCGTGGTCGCTCGCGACGCTGGTGGCCGGTTTCGTCGACGGCATGCGGATGCCGCAGGCGGGACTCCTGCTCATCGTGCTCGTCGTGGCGGCATCCGCTCGGGCAGTAGCGGCCTGGCTCTGGGACGTCGTGGGCTCCGCGGGCGCGATGCGCGTGAAGGCCGAGCTGGGTGCCGACATCCTCACGACGCTGGAACGGCGTCCTGCCGGCGTTCCCGGGTTCTCGACCGCACGCATCGCGACCCTCCTCGGCGCGGGGCTCGACGCTCTCGACGAGTACTTCGGCCGGTACCTGCCCCAGCTGGTGCTGAGCGTCGTCGCGACCCCGATCCTCATCGTCGCCGTGTGGATCGCCGACCCGCTCTCGGGACTCGTGCTCGTCGTCGTGCTGCCCCTCATCCCGGTGTTCATGGCGCTCATCGGCCTGGCGACCGGCGCGGTGCAGCGGCGCCAGTGGGAGAGCCTCTCGTCGCTCTCGCGCGGCTTCCTCGAGATCGTCGGCGGGCTCTCGACCCTTGCCGTGTTCGGTCGCGCCGAACGGCAGTCGACGCGGATCCGGGCCGTGACCGACGAGTACCGCTTGCGCACGATGAAGGTGCTGCGCATCACGTTCCTCTCTGGCTTCACGCTCGAGTTCGCGGCGAGCCTGTCGGTCGCCCTCGTCGCCGTCTCCATCGGACTCCGCCTCGTCGCGGGCGACATGTCGTTCGCGCCCGGACTCCTCGTGCTCGTGCTGGCACCCGAGGTGTTCCTCCCGCTCCGCAACGTCGGCGCGGCGTTCCACGCGTCGGCCGAAGGGGTGACCGCCTCCGCGGATGCGTTCGACCTGCTCGGTGCCACGGAGCCTCACGAGATGTCTCGGTCGAGCGCCGTCGTCGACCCGGGCTGCGGGGCCGACAAGGGGCTCGAACTCGTCGACGTGCGAGTGCGCCGCGGTGCCCGGGTCGTCGTCGACGGCGTGCAGCTCGCCGCGGCCGCGGGGCAGGTCGTTGCCGTCACGGGTGAGAGCGGGGCGGGCAAGTCGACCCTGTTCGCGGCGATCCTGGGCTTCGCCCCGGCCGAGGGGGAGATTCGTCTCGACGGGCGGCGGATCGCGACGGGCGACCGGGCGTCGATCGCCTGGGCGGGACAGACGACGACCCTCCTCGCCGGCTCGATCGCCGACAACGTCCGACTCGGTGACGAATCGGCCGCGCCCGACGTGCTCGAGCGCGCCCTGCGACTCGCGGGCGTCGACCTCGACCCCGAACGACGCCTCGGCCCGGGCGGCGCCGGCCTGTCGGGAGGTCAGGCGCAGCGCGTCGCGACCGCGAGGGCGATCCACCGGCTGCTCGCGCGCCACGGCCGGCTGCTGCTCCTCGACGAGCCGAGCTCAGCGCTCGACCCCGTGCGCGAGGCCGAACTCGGACGTGCCCTCCATGAGCTCGCCGCTGAGGGGCGCACCGTCGTCGTCGCGACGCACCGGACCGCGCTCGTCGTGACTGCCGACGCGGTGGTCGACCTGGCGGTGGCGCATGCCTGACCCCACTCGGGCGATGCTCCGGAGCGCCATCCCGAGCTTCGGGCGACTGCTGCCCGCCGTGCTCCTCGGCATCGCCTCGGCCGCATCGAGCGTGGCCCTGCTCGCCGCTTCGGCGTGGCTCATCGCCCGCGCCGCTGAGCAACCTCCCGTGCTGTACCTGTCGCTCGGCATCGTCGGTGTGCGCGCGTTCGCACTCGGCCGAGCGGCGTTCCGCTACCTCGAACGGCTCACCGGTCACGACGCCTCCTTCCGGCAGCTCGCGACCATCCGAGCGGGAGTGTTCGAGCGGATGGTCCCGGTCGCGCCGGACGGGCTCACGACGGCCCGGCGCGGCGACCTCCTCGCGCGGTTCGTCGGCGATGTGGACGAACTGCAGAACGTCCCGCTGCGGGTCGTGCAACCCGTGGTCAGCGCGCTCGTCGTGCTCGCGCTGTCGGTCGCCGCGGTCGCCCTGCTCGCGCCGGAATCGGCGTTGGCGGTGCTCACGTGCCTCGTGGTCGGCATCGGCGCGACGCTCCTGGTGCAGCGATGGGCCGCCGTGCGAGCCGAACGCACGCTCGCGCCGCTCCGCGGTGAACTGCAGGCGGCGATCGTCGAGCATGTGGAGGCGCTCGACGTGCTGGTTGCATTCGACGCGGCGGCTGCCGGCCGCCGCAGGATCGAGGCGATCGGGGGGAGGCTCGCGCGGGCGGCGCGGGCGAGGGCCGCAGCGACGGGTGCGGCATTGGCCGCCATGACCTCCGTCGGCGGGTTCGCGGTCGCAGGGAGCCTCGCGGCCGCGGTGCCGCTACTCGACTCGGGTCGCATCGACGCCCCCGCGTTCGCGGTGCTCTGCCTCGTGCCGCTCGCGATCGCGGAGGCGGCGGCGGCGATCCCGCTCGCGGCGAGCGCCCGCCGGCTCGCGCGTACGAGCGCCGAACGCGTCGCCCACGCGGTCCCGGCGGAGGTGCCGTCGGGCATTCCCACGAGGCCCGCCGACCCCGCGAGCCCACCCGCAGGCGATTCCCCGCCCGCGATCGAGCTGCGCGGCATCCGGGCGAAGTGGCCGACGATCGGCGGCGAACCGGATGCATCCGGCGGTGAATCGGACGCACCGGGAGCCGAGCCGCGGCCCTCGTCGCTCGTCGGCGTCGATCTCGAGCTCGCACCGGGAGAGCGGGTGCTCGTTCGCGGTGCATCCGGCGCCGGCAAGACGACGCTCGCGCACGTGCTCGTGCGCTTCCTCGACTACGACGGCTCCTACCGGATCGGCGGCGTCGAGGCCGACACGCTGGAACCGGCGGCGGTGCGCCGCCTCGTGGGGCTCGTCGAGCAGCGTCCGTGGCTCTTCGACGAGGATGTGCGCCAGAACCTCCTCTTCGCCCGCGACACCGCGACCGACGAGGAGCTTCGCGACGTGCTCGACCGGGTCGGCCTTCGCGGCTGGGTCGAGGAGCGCGGCGGACTCGACGCGAAGGTCGGCGAACGCGGCGCGCTCGTGTCAGGCGGGCAGGCCCAGCGCATCTCGCTCGCGAGGGCCATGCTCGCCGAGTTCCCCGTGCTCGTGCTCGACGAACCGACGGCGAACGTCGACCCCGCGCGTGCCGGTGCGCTCCTTCGGGACCTGATGGGTGCTGCGAGCCGATCGGGGAGCACCGTCCTGCTCATCTCGCACACCGCCGTCGACGAGTCGCTCATCGACCGCGTCGTCGCCATCGACGCCGGACGGATCGAATCCCGCGATCCCCGTCCGATCGCGCACTCGACGCTCCCCTCTTGCTGGGACGACCCGAGAGTGCGGTGCGAGCGTTCGCCCGGCCCTCGTCCATGCGGGGTCGTGCCGGCCGCGCTCTAGGCTGAGGGAGTGCCGCGTCGCATCCGCTCCCGCAAGCTCGCCGCGTGGCGCGACCCCGAGTCGGTCTTCAGCGGCCTGTTCGCCGGTGCGCAGTACGCCGTCTGGCTCGACGGCGGTGCGGATGCCGCGTCGGGCGTCAGCGTCCTCGCCGCCGCGCATGCCGCGAGCGTGTTCGTCACCGCCGACGCGGCCCTCGGCACGGTCACGACCACCACGCCGGCCGCTGTGGACACGGGCGAGGTGACGCGCGAGGCATCCGTCTTCGACGTCCTTGCCGAGGCGCTCCGCGACCTGAGAACCGAACGGACTCGTGCGACGGATGCCGCAGGGCCCCTCGGGTGGTTCGGATGGTTCGGGTATGAGCTCGGCGCAGGCCTGATCGACGTGCCGACCGAGCGGGCCGAGACACCCGATGCCGCATTCCTCCTCGTGGATCGCGCGATCGTGTTCGACCATGGCGAACGGTCGGTGCGTCTCGTCTGGCTCGAGTCCGAGCCGAGACGCACGGGCGAGGCGTGGGCCGACGACCTCGAAGCCGCAGTCGGCGAACTGGGCGAACCGGCGGACGAGCCGGACCGCTCCGCAGCGCCGCCGAGCCCACCTCCGACCGTGCGCTGGCGACACGGCCCCGCCCGCTACGCCGAGCTCATCGGCGAGTGCCAGGCTGCGATCGTCCGCGGCGACGCCTACCAGCTCTGCCTCACGAACCGCGTCGATGTCGACGTGCGCCCCGACCCGGCCGCCACGTACGTCGCGCTCCGCGGGTCGAGTCCGAGCCACCACGGCGGCTACCTGCGGTTCGGAGATCTCGCCCTGCTCAGCGCCTCGCCCGAGCAGTTCCTGCACGTGGGGGCCGACGGCCTCGTCTCGACGAAGCCGATGAAGGGCACGAGGCCGCGTGGCGTGGGCCCCGCGCTCGACGCCGCGCTCCGCCGGGAGCTCCTCGAGAGCGAGAAGGAACGCGCCGAGAACCTCATGATCGTGGATCTCATGCGCAACGACCTCGGTCGCATCGCGGAGCTCGGGAGCGTCACGGTCCCGAGTCTCCTCGACGTGGAGGAGTACGCGCACGTCTACCAACTCGTCTCGACCGTGCAGGCGCGGCTGCGGCATCCGCTCACCGCGCTCGACGTCGTGCAGGCGGCATTCCCGGCCGGCTCGATGACCGGCGCGCCGAAGCGGAGCGCGATGACGATCCTGCACGCGCTCGAGGACGGCCCGCGGGGCGTGTACTCGGGGGCATTCGGATATCTCGGGGTGGACGGGAGCGCAGACCTCGCGATGGTGATCCGCTCGATCGTGCTCACGCCATCGGGAGCGAGCGTCGGCACGGGCGGCGGCATCACCGCGCTGTCGGTGGCCGACGAGGAGATCGAGGAGACCCGCGTGAAGGCGAGGGCCCTCCTCGCGGTGCTCGGCGCGGCATCCGCCGCCGTCGAGTGAGTAGGCTGGTTGTCCGAGTGCGCCGCGATCCGGCGTGCCCGAAGACGTGCGGGTGAACCCGCCGAGCCCCGCAGCGATACACGATTGAGAGTCACGTGGCACACGATCACGACCAGGCCCACGCCGAGAGCGGCGCGTACGACTTCGCCGCCCTGCAGGCGAAGTGGCTGCCCGTGTGGGACGAGCTCGAACCCTTCCGCGCGGGCCGCCCGGGCGACACCAAGCCGCGCAAGTACATCCTCGACATGTTCCCGTACCCGTCGGGCGACCTGCACATGGGGCACGCCGAGGCGTTCGGCTACGGCGACACGGTCGCCCGCTATTGGCGGCACCAGGGGTTCGACGTGCTGCACCCGGTCGGCTGGGACTCGTTCGGCCTCCCGGCCGAGAACGCCGCCATCAAACGGGGCATCGATCCACGGGGCTGGACCTACGCGAACATCGAGCAGCAGAAGCGCTCGTTCCGCCGGTATGCGCCGTCGTTCGACTGGTCCCGTGAGCTGCACACGAGCGATCCCGAGTACTACAAATGGAACCAGTGGCTGTTCCTGAAGCTGTACGAGAAGGGCATCGCGTACCGCAAAGCGGGCCTCGTGAACTGGTGCCCCAACGACCAGACCGTGCTCGCGAACGAGCAGGTCGTCGACGGGCACTGCGAGCGATGCGGCTACGTGGTGACGAAGAAGGCGCTGACCCAGTGGTACTTCCGGGTCACGGACTACGCCGACCGGCTGCTCGACGACCTGAATCAGCTCGAGGGCAAGTGGCCGCCGAAGGTGCTCACGATGCAGCGCAACTGGATCGGCCGCTCATCGGGTGCCGATGTCGAATTCGAGATCGAGGGCCGCGATGAGCGCGTTCCGGTCTTCACGACCCGACCCGACACGCTGTTCGGAGCCACGTTCATGGTGGTCGCGCCCGACTCCGAGCTCGCCGCCGAGCTGGCGGCCGGGGCATCCGCCGAGGTGCAGGCCCGCTTCCAGGACTACCTCGACTCCGTGCGCGCCGAGAGCGACATCGACCGGCTGTCGACCGAGCGCCCGAAGACGGGAGTCTTCCTCGAGCGCTACGCGATCAACCCCGTCAACGGCGAGCGCCTGCCCGTGTGGACGGCCGACTACGTCCTGGCCGACTACGGCCACGGGGCCATCATGGCCGTGCCGGCGCACGACCAGCGTGACCTCGACTTCGCACGCGCATTCGACCTGCCCGTGCGCGTGGTCGTCGACACGAACGCTCCGGCGACCGGCGTCATCCCGGTGATCCCCCTCGACGAGCAGGGCGAGCCGGTGCTTCCCGACGACGTGCCGCTCAGCGATCCCGCCGCCACGGGCATCGCCCTCGCGGGCGAGGGACGACTCGTGAACTCGGGGCCGCTCGACGGGCTCTCGAAATCGAACGCGATCCGCCGGGTCATCGAGTTGCTCGAGCAGCCCGGCCTCGGGCGCGCCTCCAAGAACTTCCGCCTGCGTGACTGGCTCATCTCCCGCCAGCGGTACTGGGGCACGCCAATCCCGATCATCCACTGCAACGAATGCGGCGAGGTGCCGGTGCCCGAGAGTGACCTTCCGGTTCGCCTTCCGGATGCCGCGGGCCTCGACCTCAAGCCGAAGGGCTCGAGCCCGCTCGGCGCCGCCGAGGAGTGGGCGAAGGTCGCCTGCCCGAACTGCGGAGGAGCGGCACGCCGTGACTCCGACACGATGGACACATTCGTCGACAGCTCCTGGTACTACCTGCGTTACCTGAACCCGAACGACGACTCGCGGGCCTTCGACCCGGCAGAGGCCGAGAAGTGGCTGCCCGCCGACCAGTACGTCGGCGGCGTCGAGCACGCGATCCTGCACCTGCTCTACTCGCGCTTCATCACGAAGGTGCTGTTCGACCTCGGTTACCTGAGCTTCACCGAGCCGTTCACGTCGCTCCTGAACCAGGGCATGGTCATCATGGACGGCGCCAAGATGTCGAAGTCGAAGGGCAACCTCGTCGAGTTCGCCGCCGAGCTGCGCGCGCACGGTGCCGACGCCCTGCGCGTGACGCTCGCGTTCGCCGGCCCGCCCGAGGACGACATCGACTGGGCGGATGTCTCGCCCGTCGGTGCGGCGAAGTTCCTCGCGCGCGCCTGGCGCATCTCGGGCGAGGTGGCGTCGAGTCCCGACGTCGAATGGAAGACGGGCGACCTTGCGCTTCGCCGCATCACGCACCGGCTGCTCGCCGATGCGCCGTCGCTCGTCGAGGCGTTCAAGTTCAACGTCGTGGTCGCGCGACTCATGGAGCTCGTCAATGCGACGCGCAAGGTGATCGACTCCGGCGCGGGCCCGGCGGATGCCGCGGTGAGGGAGGCGTCGGAGGCCACCGCGATGATCCTCGACCTCTTCGCGCCGTTCACCGCAGAAGACATGTGGGAGCGTCTCGGATATGAGCCGAGCGTCGCCCTGGTGCAGTGGCGCAAGGCCGACCCTGCGCTCCTCGTCGAGGATTCGGTGACCGCGATCGTGCAGGTCGACGGCAAGGTGCGCGACCGGCTCGAGGTGTCGCCGAAGGTGTCGGGCGACGAGCTGGAAGCGCTCGCGCGCGCCTCGTCGGGCGTCGCGCGTGCCATCGGCGAGCGTGAGATCGTCAACGTGATCGTGCGGCCGCCGCGGCTCGTGAACATCGCCACGCGGGGCTGACTCCTCCTCGACAGGTGCGGGGCGGCGTGATCGTCGCACGGTTGCGCTCGCAGCGTCGTCGAGGGGCGCCGTTCGCCCGTAGCGTGCGGGCATGCCCGCGAGCCCCGAACCCGACCCGTTCGACGCGCTGGACCCGGCGGCTCGGCGGGCGACCCCGCGCGTTCGCATCGCGGTGGGCGCCGCCCTCGTGCTCTTCATCGCCGCCGTGGCTGCTGCGGCGATGCTCTCGTTCGCGGCGGGCGGAGGTGGCGAGCAACGCGTGATCGAGGCATCCGGGTCGGATGCCTCCGGCGACGCCGGGAACGCCGGCGGTTCCGGGGGAGGGGTCGGCACCGCCCCCCTGCTCGTGCACGTGCTCGGTGCGGTCGCGAGGCCCGGGCTCGTCGAGCTCACGTCGGGCGCCCGCGTCGTCGACGCCGTGGCCGCGGCGGGCGGGTTCACCGCCGACGCCGATCCGGCCGGGGTCAACCTCGCGCGTCCGGTCGTCGACGGCGAGCAGCTCGTGGTGCTCGCCGTGGGGCAGGTGCCGCCACCCGCGGTCGGCGGGTCGCCGAGCACGGACGGAGCAGGTGGCGACGGCGTCGTGCACCTCAACACGGCCGACCTCGCGGCGCTCGACACGCTGCCGCGTATCGGGCCGGCGCTCGCGCAGCGCATCATCGACTGGCGCGAGGCCAACGGACCGTTCACGAGCGTCGACCAGCTCCTCGACGTGGCCGGCATCGGCGACGCGGTGTTCTCGGGCCTGACCGACCGGGTGGCGCTCTGAGTGCGCGACGTGCGGATGCTCCTGCCCGCTGTGTCGGCGTGGGCCGTGGCCTGGCTCGTGGTCGCCGCTCCCGATGCGGACGTCGACCCGGTCGCGATCGCCTGGACCCTGTGGGTCGGCGGCATCGCCGCGGCCGCAGCCGTGGCGATCGCCGGGTGGGTCGTGCGCCATCGCTCCGACGGTCGTGCCGTGACCGCGATCGGAGCCCGTCTCGTCGGGCTCGGGCCGATCCTCGTGGTGGTGCTCGCCTCGGCCGGGCTCGTCGCGTCGGCCGCTGCGATGGGCCTCGTGCATCGCTCGGACTCACCGCTCCTCGACGCGGCCACGGCGCATCGCACCGCGCGCGTGGTCGTCGACATCGCCGCGGCTCCGCGCGCGATGCGCGCACCCGTGTGGGCGGAGACATCCGACGACCCGATGCTGCGCGTCGATGGACGCATCGTCTCGGTCGACGGGCGCAACGCGGCGCCGGTCGCGGTGAGCTCGACCCTCTCGATCCCGGCGCACCAGGCGCAGCTCGGCACGCGCCTCGTCTTCGATGCCGGCGTCACAGCCCTTCCGGCGGCGGAGCAGGCGGGGTTCCGCTTGCGTGCGATCGGAGCGGTCGACGTCGAGGATCCGCCTCCGCCCTGGCTCGGGTGGGCGACCGGCCTCCGCGAGGGGTTCGCGGAGGCTGCACGCGGCCTCGGCGGCGACGGCGCCGCCCTCGTGCCCGGGCTGGCGACCGGCGACACGAGCGCGGTCGGCGAAGAGCTCGATGCGGCGATGAAGGCGAGTTCGCTCAGCCATCTCACGGCCGTGTCGGGTGCGAACTGCGCCATCGTGACGGCGGCGGCGTTCGCTCTCGCGGCGCTCTGCGGGCTTCGGCGGACCAGTCGTGTCGTGGTCGCCGCGGCGGCACTCGTGGGGTTCATCCTGCTCGTCACGCCGCAGCCGAGCGTCGTGCGGGCCGGGGCCATGGCGATCGTCGTGCTCATCGCGATCGCAGCGGGCCGACCCGGCGGAGGTGTCTCCGCGCTCTCCGTGGCGGTGGTGGCGCTGCTCGCGTTCGACCCATGGCTCGCGCGCGACTACGGGTTCGCACTGTCGGCCGCGGCCACCGCGGGCCTGCTCCTGCTCGCAGTGCCGCTCGCCGCCCGCCTCGCCCGCATCATGCCGGTGCCGCTCGCGACGGTGCTCGCCGTGCCGCTCGCCGCGCAGCTCGCGTGCCAGCCGATCCTCGTGCTCCTCGATCCGGCGATCGCGCTCTACGGCGTGGCCGCGAACCTGCTCGCGGCGCCCGCCGCTCCGCTCGGCACCGTCGTCGGACTCGTGGGATGCCTCGTGCTGCCGTTCCTGCCGTCGGTCGGCGTCGCGCTCCTGCAGGTCGCGTGGGTTCCCGCGTCGTGGATCGCGCTCGTGGCGCACGGAACGGCCGGCCTGCCGGGCGGTCGGCTTCCCTGGATCGCGGATGCCCCTGGCGTGCTGCTCCTCGTCGCGTGCACGGCACTCGGCCTCTGGCTCGCGTTCTCGCGTCGCCGGCGACCGCGCCTTCGCGCCGTCGTCGCGGCGCTCCTCCTGGTCGCCCTGGCGGTGCCGCTCGGCGTCGGCGTCGGCGGGCCGCTCGTCGGAACCGCGACCAGGCCGAGGTCGTGGGATGTGGCGGCCTGCGACATCGGCCAGGGCGATGCGGTGCTCGTGCGTTCGGCCGACGCCACCGCACTCATCGACACCGGTCCCGACCCGGCTGCCCTGGCGCGCTGCCTCACGCTCCTCGGTATCGGGCGCATCGACGTTCTCGTCGTCACCCACTGGGATGCCGACCATGCCGGGGGAGCGAGCGCCGTCATCGGCCGTGTGGAGACCGTGATCCACGGCCCGCTCGACGGCGATCGGTCCGCTCGCGTCCTCGGTCCGCTGACCCGCGCCGGCGCCGAGGCGGTCGAGGTGACGGCCGGTCACCGGGGTGCGCTCGGCGAGGCGCGCTGGCGTGTGCTCTGGCCGAGGCCCGGCGCCGTGCCGGGGAACGACGCGAGCGTCGTACTCGACCTGGATGCCCCGGCCTACCGGGCGCTGTTCCTCGGCGACCTCGGCGAGGAGTCGCAGGCACGCCTCCTACGGTCGACGGATGTCGGCCGCGCCGACCTCGTGAAGGTGGCGCACCACGGGTCGGCCGATCAGAGCGAGGCGCTCTACCGGGAGCTCGCCGCGACCGTCGGCGTCGTCGGCGTCGGCGCCGACAACGGATACGGGCACCCGACCGATCGCCTCCTCGACCTGCTGGCTGCATCCGGAACTGCCGTCGTGCGCACCGACCGGTCGGGCACGGCCGTGCTCACGGCCGATGACGACGGCAGCTTCCGGTGGTGGTCCGAGCGATCGGGCGGCACCGGAGGCTCTGCCGCGGACAGCGTCGGAGGCGGCCCGTAGACTTGAGCGGAACGGGGAGGGTGCGGTGGCACGATCAGGCACGTCGGCGCGAGCGAAGCCGGCGGCGATCCCGCAGTTGTCGTGGAATGAGGTGCGCCAAGCTCCGGTCGTGCTCATCTCAGGTTCCGAGACGGTGCTCGCCGAGCGCGCGAGTGGGATCCTCCGCGAGTTCCTCCGCTCCGAGGATCCCGCGCTCGAGGTGAGCGATCTCGAAGCCGACGGCTACCGGCGCGGCGAGCTGCTCACCCTCGCGAGCCCGTCGCTGTTCGGTGAACCACGGCTCATCCGGGTGGGCGCGGTCGAGAAGGCGAGCGACGACTTCCTCATCGACGCCCTCGAGTACCTCGAGCAGACCGCCGAATCCACGACGCTCGTGCTTCGCCACGGCGGCGGCGTGCGGGGAAAGAAGCTCCTCGACGCGATCCGGGCGGGCGTCGGCAGCGGGGTCGAGGTCGTCTGCGCCGAACTCAAGCGGGATGTCGAGAAGCAGGACTTCGTGGCGGCCGAGTTCCGGGCGGCCGGTCGGAGCATCGACCCCCGCGCACTCCGGGCGCTCGTCGCGGCGTTCTCCGAAGATCTCGCCGAGCTGGCAGCGGCCTGCCGCCAGCTCATCGCCGATGCACCGGCCGAGGTGACCGAGGCCGTCGTGGCCAGGTACTACGGCGGTCGTGTCGAGACGAACGCCTTCGCCGTCGCCGACGCCGCGATCGCCGGTCGTCACGGTGAAGCGCTCATCGCGCTGCGTCATGCGCTCGACAGCGGTGCCGATCCGGTGCCGATGGTGGCCGCGTTCGCGATGAAGGTGCGCACGATGGCGAAGGTGTCGGGGGTGCGCGGCGGCGGGCCGCAGGTCGCTTCGTCGCTCGGGCTCGCCCCGTGGCAGGTCGACCGGGCCCGGCGTGACCTCGCCGGCTGGAGCGACGAAGGTCTCCGGCGTGCCATCGAATCGCTCGCCGAGGCCGACGCGGCGGTCAAGGGTGCCGAACGCGACCCGGTGTTCGCCCTCGAACGACTCGTCGGCATCATCGCGGCGCGCGGTCGCGACTTCGCCTGACGGGGGCGCTGTGGCATCCGACGCTGAGAACGACGAAGCCCCGCACTCGCGTGCGGGGCCTCGGGCAGTCTGGTTCGCGTCAGAGCGCGGCGACCTGCTTCGCGATGGCCGACTTGCGGTTCGCGGCCTGGTTCTTGTGGATCACGCCCTTGCCGGCGGCCTTGTCGAGCTTGCGGGTCGCGACCCGGAGGGCGGTGGTCGCCTTCTCCTTGTCGCCCGAGGCGATGGCGTCGCGCGTCGCGCGGACGGCGCTCTTGACCTCGCTCTTCACGGCCTTGTTGCGCTCCTGCGCCTTCAGGTTGGTGCGGATGCGCTTGATCTGCGACTTGATGTTTGCCACGTGGTTCGTCTTTCGTTCTCGTGCGGGTACCGGACGTGCCGGGCGAAGGCAGAGGGGCCTCGCCGGCGAATCGTGCGGGGTGGGACCCGCACGCAAGCCAACAGGCAACGATACCAGCTACGCGACGGCCGCACCAACGCGGCCACCGAGAGCGACCACGCGCCATGCGGCTCCGCGCGTCGAACGCCGTCGGCGACTCACCGCGCGGGCGGGATGAACTGGCTCGCCGTGAAGACGCCTCCCTGCGGATCGCGCACGAGCGCGTCGCGCGTCCAGTCGGAGTCGGTCGTCGCCAGGACGGTGCCGCCGAGCCGCTCGGCCGACGCGGCGCTGTCGTCGCGGTCGGCGACGGTGAAGGCCACGTGCCAATGCGGGGGCTCGTCGTCGTGTGCGGGGGCCAGCCAGCCGATCGCGTCCTCGAAGCGGGGCGGGGTGACGTCGCTCGCCTGCCGTTCCCTGATGTCGGGGTCGACCGTCGCCGCCAGGTGGTTGCCATAGCCCGGGCAGCGGATGAGGGTCCCGAAGCCGAGGTCGGCGAACTCCCATCCGAACACGGCGACGTAGAACCGCGGCTCCTCGGCGTCCGACGTGTGCAGGTCCGCGAAGTTCCACCCCCCGGGCACGTTCACCGCCTGCACCCCCGGCCGCTGTCCGGCCTGCCAGAGGCGGAACCTCGCGCCCGAGGGGTCGACGGCCTCGGCAGCACGTCCGGCCCCGTCGACGTCGGCGGGCGCAGAGATGATCCGCCCGCCCGACTCGACGATTCGTCGGCCGACCGCGTCGGCGTCCGCTGCAGCCACATAGGTGTTCCACGTCGGTGCGACCCGGCGGATGCCACCCTCCGGTGCCTCGCCGAGTCCGGCGGCGTCTCGCCCGTCCAGCCGGGCGATCACGTACCGGGCAAGGGCATCGGGACCAGCCGCGGACACGAACGTCCAACCGAACAGCCCGCCGTAGAACTCCTGGGTTGCCGAGAGGTCGGGCTGCTCGAGGTCGATCCACGAGGGCACCCCCTCCGGGTACGTCCTGGTCCCCGTCATCACCTGTCCCTTCGTCGACAACGACGATCGTCCGATCCGCGCAGCGCCGCAAGGGGGTGGCGGAGAGCGCGGTGCGATTACCCGGCAGCTGCGACGGATCGACGGCGATGGCGGCGCCCCGCACGAGCCTCGAGCTCCGCGACCGCCCCGAGCACGACGGCGGCGAATTCGTCGGGCCGAACGAGGCTCACCAGGTGTGTGGCCCCGGGAACGACGACGAGCCGGCCGTCGGCTGCGGCGCGGAGCATCCGCTGCTCCTCGAATCTGAAGTGGTCGAATCGTCCGTTCACGAACCAGACCGGGACCTCGATCCGCGCGAGCGCCGCCTCGGGATCCAGTCCGCCGACCGCGGCGAGCGCCGGCGCCATGACGTCGAGCGCCACGCCGCCGGCCAGCACGTCGTCGACGGCCTCGGCCCGGAGGAAGACCCGCACCACCGCATCGTTCATGGCGCGTCCGCGGTCGGGCAGCAGGCCGATGAGCTCGGCGAGTCGCCGATAACCCGCGAGCCCGGCGCCCCTCGGCCGGGTGCCGCACGACGCCGCCACGAGCCCGTCGATGCGGCCCGGATGCCGCGCGGCGAACTCCACGGCGAGGTAGCCGCCGAGACTCAGCCCGACGAGGAGCGTGGGCGGCCGTGCCGCGGAAGCGCCGAGCGCGGGAAGGGCTTCGTCGAACACCTCCATCGCCGCGTCGAGGCTGAACGGCTCGTCGAGGCGCGTGCCATGACCGGGCAGGTCGACCGCCACCGCCTCGATGTCGTGACGGGCGAGCAGGCGGAGCTGCCGCCGCCACATCGTCGCCGAGGTGCGGAGTCCGTGCACGAGCACGACGCGGGCGCGGGGCATCCGTCAGCCCGCCCTGGTCGCGCCCAGCCCGCGGGCAGGCGCGACGGCGGCCGTGCGTAGGCCGGCGCAAGGCTCGGCGAAGGTCGTGCTCATGGTGTTCCCAGCGTAATCCGCGGCCCGCGGCGGGGCATCGGTCGAATGGGCGATGCGAACTCATGGGAGAATCGACAGGATGTCCCCACGAGCCGCCAACCCGCCGGTGCCCGCCGCCACCGACCCCGCGCTGATCCGCAACTTCTGCATCATCGCGCACATCGACCACGGCAAGTCGACGCTGGCCGACCGCATGCTGCAGATCACCGGCATCGTGTCCGATCGCGACATGCGCGCCCAATACCTCGACCGCATGGACATCGAGCGTGAGCGCGGTATCACCATCAAGAGCCAGGCGGTGCGCATGCCGTGGGCCGTCCGGTCGGTTGCTGAGCCTGCCGAAGCGCAGGGACCGGATGTCTCGTACGCGCTCAACATGATCGACACCCCCGGGCACGTCGATTTCAGCTACGAGGTCTCGCGCTCGCTCGCGGCGTGCGAGGGCGCGATCCTCCTCGTCGACGCTGCGCAGGGCATCGAGGCGCAGACGCTCGCGAACCTCTACCTCGCGCTCGAGAACGACCTCGAGGTCATCCCCGTACTGAACAAGATCGACCTGCCTGCGGCCGAGCCCGAGAAGTACGCGAGGGAGCTCGCCGACCTCATCGGCGGCTCGCCCGACGACGTGCTGCGCGTGTCGGGCAAGACCGGCGTCGGCGTCGAAGACCTGCTCGACCGGGTCGTCGAGCGCATCCCGGCTCCCGTCGGGAACGCGGATGCCCCGGCGCGGGCGATGATCTTCGACTCCGTGTACGACAGCTACCGCGGCGTCGTCACCTACGTGCGCATGGTCGACGGGCAGCTGAACCCCCGCGAGCGAATCCAGATGATGTCGACCCGCGCGACCCACGAGATCCTCGAGATCGGCGTGAGCGCGCCCGAGCCGACCCCCACGCAGGGGCTCGGCGTCGGCGAGGTGGGCTACCTCATCACCGGGGTGAAGGACGTGCGTCAGTCGAAGGTCGGCGACACCGTGACGACGGCCGCGAAATCGGCCACCGAGGCGCTCGCCGGCTACACCGAGCCGCTGCCGATGGTGTTCTCGGGCCTCTACCCGATCGACGGCAGCGACTACCCCGAGCTCCGCGAGGCCCTCGACAAGCTGAAGCTGTCGGATGCCGCGCTGGTCTACGAGCCCGAGACCTCGGTCGCCCTCGGCTTCGGGTTCCGCTGCGGATTCCTGGGGCTGCTGCACCTCGAGATCGTCACCGAGCGCCTGCGTCGCGAGTTCGACCTCGACATCATCGCGACTGCGCCATCCGTCGTCTACGAGGTCACGACCGAAGACACGAAGACGGTCACGGTCACGAATCCCAGCGAGTTCCCGACCGGTGCGAAGATCGCCGAGGTGCGCGAGCCGATGGTGAAGGCGGCCATCCTCGCACCGAAGGACTATGTGGGCACCATCATGGAGCTCTGCCAGTCGCGTCGCGGATCGCTCCTCGGCATGGAGTACCTCGGCGAAGACCGCGTCGAGATCCGCTACAACATCCCGCTCGGCGAGATCGTGTTCGACTTCTTCGACCAGCTGAAGTCGAAGACCGCCGGATACGCGTCACTCGACTACGAGCCCGTCGGCGACCAGGCCGCCGACCTCGTGAAGGTCGACATCCTGCTGCAGGGCGAGCAGGTCGACGCGTTCAGCGCGATCGTGCACCGCGACAAGGCGTACGCGTACGGCGTGCTGATGACCGGTCGCCTGCGCGAGCTGATTCCGCGCCAGCAGTTCGAGGTGCCGATCCAGGCCGCCATCGGCGCGCGCATCATCGCACGAGAGTCGATCCGGGCCATGCGAAAGGACGTGCTCGCCAAGTGCTACGGCGGTGACATCAGCCGAAAGCGCAAGCTCCTCGAGAAGCAGAAGGAGGGCAAGAAGCGCATGAAGATGGTCGGCCGCGTCGAGGTGCCGCAGGAAGCGTTCATCGCGGCGCTGTCGGGCGACACCGAGAAGAAGGACGCGAAGAAGTAAGGGGCGACGGATGACCCGCCGAAGCACATTCACCGATCAGTCGGTCACGTACGGGGCGATCGGGGCGACCCTCGCCCCCGACCTGCTGCGCTACCCGCCGGCGGGTTACCGCCCCGCGGAGGACTCGGTGCGGCTCGGCAGCGGCGTCGACCGGTTCGACCGGGCCGCCGAAGCCCTCATGACGTGGGGCATCCAGAAGGGCACCGGCTTCGAGGTCGCGGATGTCGCGGCCGGCACGGGCGCCCAGTATCCGGGCATCGTCTACGACGTGGAGGGGGCGCCGCTCGCCGAGCAGCCGGGCCCGCGCACCGAAGAACGCCTCGGTGCCGACGGCACGCCGTACATCGCGGCCGGGATGACCGCGACGCTCCGTCGCAAGGGTCGCTTCCGAACCCGGGACACGCCCGTCCTCGTCGTCTACGTGATCGACGAACCGCGCCGCATCGGCTTCGCGTACGGCACCACCGCCGATGGGCCGGAGAGCGGTGAGGAGTCGTTCATCCTCGAGCACCGCGACGACGACACCGTGTGGCTCACGATCCGATCGCTCCTCCGCACGCGAGGCAGCATTCTCGCGTCGCGGCAGCGCCGGAAGCGCCGCGAGCTCACCCGCCTCGAGCTTCGAGCACTCCACCCCGCGGGCGGCGTGTAGGCGTGGCATCCGCCCTTCCGCTCGGCGAGCCCGCCCCGCTCGACGGCCTGCTGCCGGCCTCGGCCGCGATCGGCGCGAACGACCGGGCCTTCGGTGTGTACGTGCACGTCCCCTTCTGCCGGGTTCGTTGCGGATACTGCGACTTCAACACCTACACGGCGAGCGAGCTCCGCGGCGCCCGCCAGGTCGACTACGCCGACCACGTGATCGCAGAGATCCGGATGTCGCGGCGCGCGCTCGAGGCATCCGGCGTGCCCGACCGCCCCGCCGCGACCGCCTTCTTCGGCGGCGGCACTCCCACGCTGCTGCCCGCCGATGACCTCGTGCGCATGCTCGGCGCGGTGCGCGACGAGTTCGGCCTGGCGCCGGGCGCAGAGGTGACCACCGAGGCGAACCCCGACTCGGTCGGCCCCGACGACCTCGCCCGGCTCGCGGACGGCGGCTTCACGCGGGTCTCGTTCGGAATGCAGTCGGCGGTGCCGCACGTGCTCGCCGCGCTCGACCGCACGCATGATCCCGCCCGCGTTCCGCTCGTCGTGCGCTGGGCGCGCGACGCCGGGCTCGACGTGAGCCTCGACCTCATCTACGGCACGCCGGGGGAGTCGCTCGGCGACTGGCGACGCAGCCTGGAGTCGGCGATCGCCGAGCGGCCCGACCATCTCAGCGCGTACGCGCTCATCGTGGAGCAGGGTACGAAGCTCGCACGGCAGATCCGCCGCGGCGAGCTCGCCGAGCCGAGCGACGACCTCGAGGCCGACATGTACGAGCTCGCCGACGAGCTGCTCGCGGGAGCCGGCTTCGAGTGGTACGAGGTGAGCAATTGGGCGACGGATGCCTCGCACCGCTCACGGCACAACCTCGGGTACTGGCGCGGCGACGACTGGTGGGGCGTGGGGCCCGGTGCGCACAGCCATGTCGGCGGCACCCGGTGGTGGAACGCGAAGCATCCGGCCGCCTACGCCGAGCGCGTGAACGCGGGACTGTCGCCGGCGGTCGGGCGCGAGGTGCTCGACCCGCCGGCGCGCGACACCGAGCGAGTGCTGCTGCTCGCCAGGATCCGGGAGGGGATCGACATCCCGTCGCTGCCCGCCGGCGGGCGTCACGCCGTGGCGGGGCTGATCGCCGACGGCCTCGTCGACGCGAAAGCCGCCCTCGCCGGTGTGCTGACGCTCACCAGACGAGGGCGGCTGCTCGCGGACGCCGTGGTCAGGCGCCTGCTCGAGTGATCGGGACCTGTGCCTAGCTCACGAACTTGATCGCGAGGGGGTAGGTGTAGGGCTGGCCCTGGTTCGCCTTCACCGCGGCGATGATGCTGAACACGATGACGACGATGCCGATCGCGATGGTGAGAAGCCAGCCGATGACGATGAGCCAGAGGATGTAGCTGATCACGTAGGCGATCGCCATCGTGATCTGGAAGTTCAGCGCCGTCGCGGTGTGTTCGCGCACGAAGGGGCCCTTGTCCTTCAGGATCAGATACCCGATGAGGGCCGGGATGAAACTGAAGAAGATGCCGCCGATGTGCACCAACGTGGCCCAGAGCTTCTCGTCGTTCGGGCTGAGCGAAGGGCTCTGCTGGTAGGGGTTCTGGGGCGGCGGGGGAGGCGGCGGCGTGTCGGACATGGGATCTCCTTGTTCGGGCTCGTCCTCTCGGCCGAGACTCGGTCGAACTCATGCTGGCACAGCAACGCCCGCCACGGGAGTATGACGCTCCCACGGCGGGCGAAACGATGCCGGCCGGCTACTTGATGAGCCGGATCGCGAACGGGTACCGGTAGTGCCTGCCGTCCTTGGCCTGGAGGAACGCGATGATCGAGAAGACCACGCCGAGGATCCAGACGGCCCACATCAGGAGTGCGCCGATGAAGACGACGATGAGGACCGCCGAGATGAGGTAGCCGAAGATCAGTGTGATCTGGAAGTTCAGCGCCTCCTTGGCCTCGGTGTCGGTGAACGAGCCGCGGTCCTTGAAGACGAGCCAGATGATGAGCGAGGGCAGGAAGCCGAGCACGCCGCCGAGGTGGGCGAACGAGCCCCACTGCACGTCCTGCTCGGGTGACAGGGGAGCTGCGGCTGCCGGCTGCGGTGCGCTCGGCTGCTGGGCCGGGGGAATGCTCGGATCGGCCGGCTGGGCGTCGGGGTCGGTCATTGCGTGCCTCTCAGGGGGTTTCGGAGGGGTGAACCGCGACTTCGCGACAGGGGGATCGCAGCCAGTGTGACTCGCGGGGTACCCATACGGTATCGCCGGGCGTCGACGGGTGGCAACGGCCGGGTTCGCAGGATGTCGCGATAGGATTGGCACTCAGTCAGATCGAGTGCTAAGGAGTGGAAGCGAGGGCCATGGTCTCCGAACGCAGTCTCGCCGTGCTCCGGGCGATCGTGCAGGACTACGTCGCGTCCCGCGAACCGGTGGGCTCGAAGACGATCGTCGAGCGCCACGCGTTCGGCGTGTCCGCCGCGACCATCCGCAACGACATGGCCCTTCTCGAAGAGGAGGAGCTCATCGCGGCTCCGCACACCTCCTCGGGGCGCATCCCCACCGACAAGGGGTATCGCGTCTTCGTCGACCAGCTCACCGACATCCGACCGCTCAGCCAGGCGCAACGGCAGGCCATCGAGACGTTCCTCGGCGAATCGAGCGACCTCGACGAGCTGCTCGCACGCACGGTGCGGCTCATCGCACAGCTCACGAAGCAGCTCGCCGTGGTGCAGTACCCGAGCTTCGGCAGCGCGCGCGTGCGCCATGTCGAGCTCGTCTCGCTCGCCCCCGATCGCGCGCTCTGCGTGCTCATCGCCGACTCGGGGCAGGTCGAGCAGCGCCTCGTCGAACTCGAGCAGCCCGTCGACGACGAGACGCTGGGTGCGCTGCGCGGGCGGCTCAACGAGATCGCCGGCGGTCGCACGATGGCGGATGCCGCCGAGGCGCTGTCGGGCGAGATCGGAAGCGTCGACCGCCGACATGCCGCCGTACTGCACACCCTCGCGGTGACCCTCGCCGAGCAGGCCCGGGTGCAGCGCCAAGACCGCCTCGTCGTCGCGGGCGCCGCCAACCTCGTTCGTGACGAGCTGGACTTCGCCGGCTCCATCCTCGGCGTCATCGAGGCGATCGAGGAGCAGGTCGTGCTGCTGAGGCTGTTCGGCGAGATGGCCACCGACGAGCACGCCGTCGCGGTTCGCATCGGGCGCGAGAACGCGTCGTTCGGCCTCGGCGAGACGTCGGTGGTGTCGAGCGCCTTCGAGATCCCCGGTCGTGACGTCTCTCGGCTCGGCATCGTGGGCCCCACCCGCATGGACTACTCAACCAGCATGGCGGCCGTCCGCGCCGTCGCCCGTTACCTCTCCCGCACGCTCGGCGAGAGCTGAACTCCGCCGCCCGTCGACTCCGACCGGCATCCGGCAATCGAAAGGACATGCCCTCCGTGGCCGACCATTACGAGGTCCTCGGCGTCGCGCGCGACGCCACCCCCGACGAGATCAAGAAGGCGTACCGCCGGCTCGCCCGCGAGCTCCACCCCGACGTCAACCCGGGCGCCGAGGCATCCGAGCGATTCAAGCAGGTCACGCACGCGTACGACGTGCTCTCCGACCCGAAGCAGCGCCAGCAGTACGATCTCGGCGGCCAGGGCGGGTTCGGCGGCCAGGGCTTCGGCGGGTTCGGCGACATCTTCGAGACGTTCTTCGGGGCGGGCCAGCAGACGCGTGGTCCGCGTTCGCGTCGCGAGCGCGGCCAGGACGCGCTCATCCGCGTGGAGGTGGGGCTCGACGAGGTGATCTTCGGCACCCACCGCGACATCGAGGTCGACACCGCGATCACCTGTCAGACCTGCCACGGCTCATGCTGCCAGCCGGGCACGTCGCCCGTGACGTGCGACATCTGCGGCGGCACCGGTTCGATCCAGCGTTCAGTGCGGTCGCTGCTCGGCAACGTGATGACCTCGAGCCCATGCGGCACGTGCCGCGGCTACGGCACGATCATCGCGACCCCGTGCGTGACCTGCCAGGGGCAGGGCCGCATCCGTGCCCGGCGCACGGTGCCGGTCGACATCCCCGCGGGCGTCGACACCGGCCTGCGGCTGCAGATGCCGGGCTCCGGCGAGGCGGGCCCCGCGGGCGGCCCCAACGGCGACCTCTACCTCGAGATCAAGGTTCGCAGTCACGACGTCTTCAGCCGCAACGGCGACGACCTGCTCTGCACCCTCGAGGTCGCGATGACCGACGCGATCCTCGGCGCCACCACCACGATCCCGGCGCTCGACGGCGACGTCGAACTCGAGCTGAGGGCGGGGCTGCAGAGCGGCGAGGTGCTCACCGTGAAGGACCGTGGCGTCACGAGGCTCCGCGGCACCGGGCGCGGCGACCTGAAGGTCGGCGTGCAGGTGGTGACGCCGACCAAGCTGTCGTCGAAGGAACGCGACCTCATGCAGCAGTTCGCCGCGTCGAAGAAGGCGCCCGCGCCTGAGCTCACGCACTTCCAGCAGGGACTCTTCGCACGCCTTCGCGACCGTTTCCTCGGGTAGGCGGATGCCGCGATGAGCCACCTCTACCTCGACGAGTCGCTCGACCTCGCCCGCGTCGCGCCGGGAGAGACGATCGCCCTGTCGGGTGACGAGGCGCGCCATGCCGTGACGGTCGCGCGGGTTCGCGTCGGAGAGCGGATCGCGATCGGCGACGGGCGCGGCACGATGGTGCACGGCTCGGTCACGTCGACCGGCACTCGTGAGCTCACCCTCGAGGCCGGCGAGGTGATCGTCGAGGAGGCCTCGTCGCCGCGCATCACGCTCGTGCAGGCACTCGCGAAGGGTGATCGCGACGAGCTCGCGGTGCAAGCAGCGACCGAGCTCGGCGTCGACGCCATCGTGCCGTGGGCTGCGGCGCGGTCGGTCTCGCGCTGGGAGGGACCGAAGGCCGAGAAGGGCCGGCAGCGCTGGGCGGCGATCGTGCGCGAGGCCGTGAAGCAGTCGCTCCGCTCCTGGCTTCCGCCGGTCGGGCCGGTCTCCGCGACCGCGGGCTTGCCTGCCGCACTCGAGGGGTGCCGGATGCTGCTGCTCGAGCCGACGGCAGCGCTGGCGCTCACCGACATCCGGCCCGACGGCCGTGACCTCGCGCTCGTCGTCGGGCCCGAGGGAGGCATCGCGCCCGCCGAGCTCGAGCGCCTCGTGGCCGCCGGCGCCGAACCCGTGCGGCTCGGGGCATCCGTGCTCCGCACCTCGACCGCCGGCCCTGCCGCCATCGCCGTGCTGAACGCCGCGCTCGGGCGTTGGTGAGGCATCCGTCGCTACGATGGGAAGATGACCGAACAGGCCGCCGAACCGACCGTCTTCGAACGGATCGCCGCGCGTGAGATCCCCGCGAAGATCGTCGCCGAGACCGACCGGGTGATCGCGTTCCACGATGTGGCACCGAAAGCACCCGTGCACGTCGTGGTCACCACCAAGCGCGGCGACTACCGCGACGTCGTCGAGCTCGCACAGGGCGATCCGGCGCTGCTCGCCGAACTGGTCGCCGTGGCCCGCGGCATCGCCGACGACCTCTCCGACGGCGACTTCCGCCTCGTGTTCAACACCGGCGGCGGCGCCGGGCAGACCGTGTTCCACGTGCACGCCCACCTCCTCGCGGGCGGCCTCGAGGAGGGATCGCTTGCCGGCTGATCCGCAGAGTGACGAGACGAGCGCACGGCACGTGCGTGATGACGAAGAGCGGCTGAGCGTCGACGGCATCGCCATGGTGCGCCTCCTCGGCCCGCAGGATCGCCTGCTCACGTCGATCCAGCGCGAGTATCCCGGCGTCGAGGTGCACGTGCGTGGCAACGAGATCGCCATTCGAGGCGAGGTCGAGGAGCGTATCCGCGTGCGCCGCCTCATCGAAGAACTCCTGGAACTCGTGCGCAACGGCCAGGACCCGACGCCCACCGAAGTGAGGAGCTCGGCCCGCATGCTCGAAGCCGACCCGAATGCCAAGCCGTCCGAACTGCTCGGGCAGGTGATCGTCTCGGCCAGGGGCAAGACGATCAGGCCCAAGACCGAGGGGCAGCGCGGCTACGTCGACGCCATCGACGAGCACACGATCGTCTTCGGCATCGGGCCGGCAGGCACGGGCAAGACCTACCTCGCCATGGCGAAGGCCGTGCAGGCGCTGCAGCGCAAGGAGGTGAGCCGCATCATCCTCACGCGCCCCGCCGTCGAGGCGGGCGAGCGGCTCGGATTCCTCCCAGGAACGCTCACCGACAAGATCGACCCCTACCTGCGGCCGCTCTACGACGCGCTCAACGAGATGATGGACCCCGACATGGTGCCGAAGCTCCTCGCCTCGGGCACCGTCGAGGTCGCCCCGCTGGCGTATATGCGCGGAAGGACCTTGAATGACTCGTTCGTCGTGCTCGACGAGGCGCAGAACACCACGCCCGAGCAGATCAAGATGTTCCTCACCCGACTCGGATTCGGCTCGAAGATGGTCGTGACCGGCGACATCACGCAGATCGACCTGCCCGGCGGAGCGAGCGGGCTCCGGCTCGTGACCCGAATCCTCGACCATGTCGACGACATCGAGTTCGTGCGGCTCACGAGCGACGACGTCGTGCGGCACACCCTGGTCGCCCGCATCGTCGACGCCTACACCGAGTACGAGCAGCGCCAGCAGGCCCAGCGTTTCGAGCGCGACCAGGCGCGCGAGTTCGCGAACCGCGCCGAACGCCGCCGCGGCAACGCGCCGCGCGACCACCTGCCGAGGAAGGGCAAGTCGTGAGCATCGAGGTCAACAACGAGTCCGCGATCGAGGTCGACGAAGCGGCGCTGCAGCGGCTCGCCGTGTACGCGCTCGACGCGATGCACGTGCATCCCGACGCCGAACTCGCGATCGTGCTCGTCGACGAGGGCGCCATGGAACAGCTCCATGTGCAGTGGATGGACGAGCCCGGCCCCACCGACGTGCTGAGCTTCCCCATGGATGAGCTCCGGCCCGGCACCGAAGACCAGCCCACGCCGCCAGGGCTCCTCGGCGACGTCGTGCTCTGCCCGCAGGTGGCGGAGGCGCAGGCGCGCACCGCGGGGCATCCGCTCATCGACGAACTGCAGCTGCTCACGACCCACGGCATCCTGCACCTCCTGGGCTTCGATCACACCGAGCCCGCCGAGGAGAAGGAGATGTTCGGCATCCAGCGCGACCTGCTCGTGGGGTTCGCGATGCAGGAGCGACGCCGCTGACCATGCAGCCCTGGCTCTTCATCGGAGCGGCATTCGTGCTCGTCGCGTTCGGCGGCCTCATGGCCGCCGTCGACGCGGCGATCGGCGTGACGAGCCGAGCGGATGTCACCGAGCTCGCGCTCGGCTCGCGTGCGCGCCGCTCGCTCCTCGCGATCGCCGACGACACCGGCGCGCACGTGAACGCCGTCAACTTCATGCGCATCATCGCGGAGACCACGGCGGCGGTGCTCGTGACCCTCGCCTTCGCGAGCTTCCTCGACAACGTCTGGCTCGTGCTGCTCTACGCGGCGCTCATCATGACCGCCGTCTCGTTCGTGCTCGTGGGCGCGAGCCCTCGGAGCGTCGGCCATGCCAACGCCGAGACGGTGCTGCGGCTGGCGGCGCCCCTCGTGCACTTCCTGCGGGTGCTCCTCGGGCCCCTCGCGAATGCGCTCGTCGCGCTCGGCAACCGGGTGACCCCGGGCCGCATCAGGTTCGCCGGCGTGGCGAGCGAGGAGCAGCTGCTCAGCATGGTCGACGAGGCCACCGAGCTCGACGTGCTCGAGGAGGGCGACCGCGAGCTGATCCACTCGATCTTCGAGTTCAGCGACACGGTGGTGCGGGAGGTGATGGTGCCCCGCACCGACATGATCACGATCGACGCGACGGCGCACCTGCCGCAGGCGATGGCGCTGTTCCTGAAGGCGGGGTACTCGCGCATCCCCGTGATCGAGCACGACGCCGACGACGTCACCGGCATCCTCTACCTCCGCGACCTCGCGCGCCTCAGCTTCGAGCAGCCCCTCGGCGCCGAGCGCCTCACCGTCGGCGAGCTCGTGCGACCGGCGGTGTTCGTTCCCGAGTCGATGAAGGCCGACGCGCTGCTGCGCCAGATGCAGCTCGAGTCGAACCACCTCGCGATGGTCGTCGACGAGTACGGCGGCGTCGCAGGACTCGTGACGCTCGAGGACCTCATCGAGGAGCTCGTCGGCGATATCTCCGACGAGTACGACCGTGAGGCGGCACACGTCGAAGACCTGGGCGACGGCCGGTTCCGCGTGAACGCGCGCCTGCCCGTCGACGAGCTCGGCGAGCTGTTCGGCCTCGACCTCGAAGACGAAGACGTCGACTCCGCCGGCGGACTGCTCGCGAAGGAGCTCGGCCATCTCCCGCTCCCCGGCGAGCAGGTGACCGTCTCCGGGCTGATCCTCGAGGCCGAACGCACCGAAGGCCGGCGCAAGCGCATCTCGACGATCCTCGTCGAGCGCGACCAGGCGCTCATCGACGTCCAGTCGGCGTTCGACACGGGCGAGACCGAAGGAAGGAACCACCGTGGCTGAGTACCGTGCCGGGTTCGTCTCGATCGTCGGGCGCCCGAACGTCGGCAAGTCGACCCTCACGAATGCCCTCGTCGGCGAGAAGGTGGCGATCACGAGCTCGAAGCCGCAGACGACGCGTCGCGCCATCCGGGGCATCGTGCACCGCGAGCACGGACAGCTGATCCTCGTCGACACACCGGGACTGCACCGCCCGCGCACCCTGCTCGGCGAACGGCTCAACACGCTCGTGCAGTCCACCCTCGGCGACGTCGACGTGATCGCGTTCTGCGTGCCCGCGAACGAGGCGATCGGCCCGGGCGACCGGTTCATCAACGAGCAGCTCGACCAGTATCCGCGGGCGAAGAAGGTCGCGATCGTGACGAAGACGGATGCCGCGGGCAAGACGCGCATCGCCGAGCAGCTGCTCGCCGTCTCCGAGCTGCGCGAGTGGGCGGCGATCATCCCGGTGTCGGCGCCGCGCGGCGAGCAGCTCGACGTGCTCGTCGACGAGCTGCTCGCACTCATGCCCGCCTCGGAGCATCCGCTCTATCCGGCCGAGACCTCGACCGACGAAGACGTGACCGAGCGCATCGCCGAGCTCATCCGAGAGGCGGCGCTCGAGGGCGTCTCCGACGAGCTGCCGCACTCGATCGCGGTCACCGTCGACGACCTGATCGAGCGCGACGACAAGGATCTGCTCGAGATCTACGCCAACCTCTTCGTCGAGCGCGACAGCCAGAAGGGCATCATCATCGGCAAGGGCGGCACCCGGTTGCGCGACGTGGGCTCGACCGCGCGCGCCCAGATCGAGGCGCTGCTCGGCCGCAAGGTGCACCTCGCCCTGCACGTGAAGGTCGCGAAGGACTGGCAGCGCGACCCGAAGCAGCTCGGTCGGCTCGGGTTCTGATCGAACCGGCTCCTCGCGGCTCACGCATCGGCGACCGGCGTGAGGTTCGAGATCACGACGACGGCGTTGTTCGTCTGCGGCGGCATCCGTCGGCATCCGTCGGCGGCGCGCGTACGACTCGAGGATGATTCCGCCCGCCCGGGCGCTCGTCGGCAGCCGGCACCGGGTACCGTGGATCGGTGATCACGACGACCCCGGGCCGCGGCAGGATGACGACCGACGTCGTGCTCGCCGGCCTGTTCGCGGTCTTCTGCCTCCCGTTCGCCTGGCTCGGCGGCGCGCCCGACCTCGTCGTGCTCGTGGTGTTCGCCGGCGCCCTCGCGGTGCGGAGGCTCATGCCGGCATGGTCGCTCGGCATCGCCTGGGGCGCCGCGATCCTGCAGATGTCGATGCTTCGCGACCTCCAGCTGTACGACGCGGCCGTGCTCGGCGTGCTCTACTCGGCCGCCGCGCACGGCGGTCGCATCGTCAAGTGGCTCGGGCTCGCGTCGGCCGGCGCCGGTGCGATCCTCGCCACCGGGTATCTCGCGCTCGTGAAGCCGCTCTTCGACGGGGCGACGCCCTTCGGCGACGATGTCTGGAGCACGCTGCTCATCGCCGGCTTCCTGTTCGTCGCATCCATCGCCGTGCTGGTGCTCGCGTGGACCGCGGGCCTGCTCATGCGGTCGGTGCGCGACACCCGTGAGGTGCGCCGTCGTGAGGAGGTCGCGAACCGCGAGCGCGCCCTCGTCGAATACCGCTACGCCGTCGAACAGGAGCGCAACCGCATCGCCCGCGACATGCACGACGTCGTCGCACACTCCCTCGCCGTGGTCATCGCGCAGGCCGACGGAGCCAGGTTCGCCGCACGCACCCGGCCCGAGTCGGCGGTCAGCGCGCTCGAGACGATCTCGGGCGTCGCCCGCGGCGCGCTCGGCGATGTGCGTCTGCTACTCGCCGAGCTCCGGCACCACGAGGGCGACTCGCCCCAGCCGGCGCTCGACGATCTCGGCGGGCTCATCGACCAGGTGCGCGACGCGGGTCTCGACGTCCGGTTCGCCGAGACCGGCGAGCGCCTGCAGCTCGGCACCGGGCACCAGATCGCCGTGTACCGCATCGCCCAGGAGGGCCTGACGAACGCGCTCCGACACGGCGACACGTCGTGCCCGGTCGATCTGCGCCTGGGCTGGGACGCCGACGGCGTCGACCTCCAGATGATCAATGCCATGCGAGCGGATGCCGCGACCGGCGAGTCCCACGGCATCCGCCACGGCATCCCGGGCATGCGCGAGCGCGCCCAGCTCGCGGGTGGACGCCTCACCGCCGAGACCGGCGACGACGGGATGTTCCGTCTGCGCGCACACATCCCCGCCGAGCCGGCAAGGACGATATGAGCGTCATCCGCGTTGCCCTCGTCGACGACCAGGCCCTGTTCCGCGCCGGTGTGCGCATGCTCGTCGAGTCGCAGCCCGACCTTGCCGTGGCGGGCGAGGCCGGCGACGGCGTCGCCGCGGTGGAGCTCGCACGGCGGCGTCCCGACGTCATGCTCATGGACGTGCGGATGCCGCGGGCCGACGGCATCGTCGCGACCGAGCACATCCTCGCCGAGGCCGACGCCGTGGGCCGCACGCCGCCGCGGATCCTGGTGCTCACGACGTTCGACCTCGACGAGAACGCCGCGCGTGCGATCCGCGCGGGCGCGAGCGGGTTCGTGCTGAAGGACGCCGACCCCGAGTTCCTGCTCGCCGCGATCCGCACGGTGCACCAGGGGAACCAGGTGATCGCCGCGACGGCGACGCGGGAGCTGTTCGCCCATGTGGGCCGGGCGAGTGGGCGTCGACCGGCGCCCCCAGCGTGGTCGGAGCTCACCCCGCGCGAGCGCGAGATCTTCGGGCTCGCGGCGCGCGGCCTCTCGAACTCCGAGATCGCGGCATCCGAATACCTCTCCGAAGCCACGGTCAAGACCCACGTGAGCCGGATCCTCTCGAAGCTCCGCCTTCGAGACCGCGTTCAGCTCGTCGTCTTCGCCTACGAGCACGACCTGCCGCTGGCCGAGTAGCGCGATGCCGCGTCATCCCAGAGGATGACGGCGGACCATCCGTTCGCCGGATGCCCGGGCCCCGAGGCATCCGTAGCGTCGAAGGCATGCAGATCCAACCCTCCGACCTCGGTCTCATCGCCCGCGTCACGGCCCTCGGCAAGCGCTACGGGCACGGCTCCAGCGCCGTCACGGCGCTCGACGACGTCTCGCTCGGCCTTCGCCGCGGCGAGTTCACCGCCATCATGGGCCCGTCCGGCTCGGGCAAGTCCACCCTCATGCACATCATGGCGGGCCTCGACTCGCCGACGGCGGGTCGTGTCTGGCTCGGCGACACCGACATCACCGATCTCTCCGACTCCGCCCTCACCGTGCTGCGGCGACGCCGGATCGGGTTCGTGTTCCAGTCGTTCAACCTCGTGCCGACCCTCGACGTGATGGGAAACGTGCTGCTGCCGTTCGAGCTCGACGGGCGTCGCCCGAGTCGCGACGAGCAGGCGTGGATCGACGAACTCGTCGAGACCCTCGGCCTCGGCGCGCGACTGCGCCACCGCCCGCACGAACTCTCGGGCGGGCAGCAGCAGCGCGTGGCCATCGCACGGGCGCTCGCGACACGCCCCGACCTCGTCTTCGCCGACGAACCGACCGGCAACCTCGACTCCCGCACGGGGAGGGAGGTGCTCGGCCTCCTCGCAAACGCGAGTGCGAACGCCGGCCAGTCGATCGCCATGGTCACACACGACCCGATCGCCGCGAGTCATGCCGACCGCATCCTGTTCCTCGCCGACGGGCGCATCGTGCGCGACGCCGGCCGTTCCAGCCCCGAGGAGATCTCATCGTTCATGCTCGGCATGGAGGCGGCGGCGTGAACGGCCGGATGCGCGACCAGGCGCCGACGCTGCTGGTCGCGACCCTCGCCGCGGCGTTCGGCGTCGCGCTCCTGCAGGTGACCGGAATCCTCGCGGCCGTGTTCACCGAGAACGACGTCACCGGATCGAGCGGCACCGTGCGTCTCATGCTCGGCATCGTCGCGAGTGTCTTCATCACGATCGCCGTGTACGTGAGCGCCGTGGTCACGGCCAACACCGTCGCGACGATCGTCGCCGGGCGCACCCGGCACATCGCGTTGCTGCGCCTCATCGGGTCGAGCGCGCGCGCCCAGCGGGGGGCGATCGCGCGCGAGGGCCTCGCGATCGGCGCGATCGGCGCGGTGCTCGGCGGTGTGCTCGGCTCGGGTGCGGCATGGGTGCTCGGTGAGATCGGTGTCGCGCAGGGCGTCATCCCGCCCGTCGAGCGCTCCCTGCTCGACCCGGTCGTGCTGCTGCCGATGGGCGCGGTCGTCGTCACGACCTGGCTCGCGGCGTGGACGGGGTCGCGCCGGGTGCTCGCCGTGCGTCCCGTGCAGGCGCTCGGCAACTCGGCCGAGGCCGACCTCGACGAAGTCTCCTCGCGCGTCGGACGCGCCGTCGCGGGATGGGTGTTCGTCATTCTCGGAACGCTGCTGCTCGTGCTCGGCGTGCTCGTCGGGCTGGTGCGGCCCGAGGGCGTGCTCATCGGCCTGGTCGGCGGCATCCTGTCGTTCACCGGCATCGTGCTCGCGGCGCACCGCGTGATGCCGCCCGTGTTGCGTGCCGTCGGCGGGGTGTTCGGCGCTCGTCCCGCCGAGCGGCTCGCCGCCGAGAACGCCGTGCGCCACCCTGAGCGGTCGGCACGAATGACGATCGGCATCGTGATCGGGGTGACGCTCGTCACGACGTTCGCCGTGACCATGGAGTCGTATCGCACGATGCTCGCAGCCGCCTTCGCCGATCAGCCCGAGCTCGCGCGCGAGGTCGGGCCGATGATCGACGGGACGGTCGCGGTGTTCTCGGCGCTCATCGGCTTCAGCGCCGTGATCGCCGCCGTGGGGCTCGTGAACACGCTGTCGATCAGCGTCATGCAGCGCACCCGCGAGCTCGGCCTGCTGCGCGCGCTCGGCTTCGACCGCCGGCAGATCCGCACGATGGTGCTCGTCGAGGCCGCGGCGCTCACCGTCGCCGCGACCGCCACCGGGCTCGCGCTCGGCATCGTCTACGGGTGGGCCGGGGCGCAGTCCATGCTCGGATCCGTCGGCGCTTCGCCGTCGATCGTGGCGCCGTCGATTCCGTGGCCGATCATCGCGATCGTGGTCGCGGCTGCGGCACTGCTCACGCTCGTCGCATCCGTCGCACCGATGCGTCGCGCCGCGCGCGTGTCGCCGGTCGTCGCCCTCGCGGTGGAGTAGCCACGCCGACACCCGACGACGAGCGGATGCCGCAGCCACGCGGCATCCGCTCGTTCTCGTATTGGATGCGCCCCTTTCGCGCGGGCGATGCTAGCCTTATCAGGTGCTTCGCGGCCTGCTTCTCCTTACCTGCCGCAGCGAGTCCTAGTTCACAGGCCTCCCTCGCTGCGGAGTTCGTCGTCGGCTGAAACCCTCGAGAAGCGAGAAGAGCACCCAATGCAGAACCAGCAGAAGCCGTCTCCGATGCCCGTGCATCGGTACCGTCCGTTCCACGAGCAGATCCGCGTCGACCTGCCAGACCGCACGTGGCCGTCGATGCGCATCGAGAAGGCGCCGCGCTGGTGCGCCGTCGACCTGCGCGACGGCAACCAGGCCCTCATCGACCCGATGAGCCCCGAGCGCAAGCGCATCATGTTCGACCTGCTCGTGCGCATGGGCTACAAGGAGATCGAGGTCGGATTCCCGAGCGCCAGCCAGACCGACTTCGACTTCGTGCGCAGCCTCATCGACGGGGGCGCGATCCCCGACGACGTCACCATCCAGGTGCTCACGCAGGCGCGCGACCATCTCATCGAGCGCACCTACGAGTCGATCGCAGGCGCCAAGCAGGCGATCGTGCACCTCTACAACTCCACGAGCGTGCTGCAGCGCGAGGTCGTGTTCCGCACCGACAAGCAGGGCATCATCGACATCGCC
Organism: Agromyces sp. NPDC058484; assembly: GCF_042720415.1. NCBI lineage: Bacteria > Bacillati > Actinomycetota > Actinomycetes > Micrococcales > Microbacteriaceae > Agromyces > Agromyces sp. NPDC058484. Next base: position 112,119 of record NZ_JBHXMP010000008.1, read on the forward strand.
CTGCACGGCGCGCGAAAGTGCCGCGAGATGGAGGCGACCGTTCCCGGCACCACCGTCTACTACGAGTACTCGCCCGAGAGCTACACCGGCACCGAGCTCGAGTTCGCGGTCGACGTCTGCAACCAGGTGATCGAGGTCTTCGAGCCCACGCCCGAGCGCAAGGTCATCGTCAACCTGCCTGCGACGGTGGAGATGGCCACGCCGAACGTCTACGCCGACTCGATCGAGTGGATGAGCCGGCACCTGCTGCACCGCGAGAACGTCATCCTGTCGCTGCACCCGCACAACGATCGCGGCACGGCGATCGCGGCGGCCGAGCTCGGCTACATGGCCGGTGCCGACCGCATCGAGGGTTGCCTCTTCGGCAACGGCGAGCGCACCGGCAACGTCGACCTGGTGGCGCTCGGCATCAACCTGTTCACGCAGGGCATCGACCCGCAGATCGACTTCTCCGACGTCGACGAGGTCAAGCGCACTGCGGAGTACTGCAATCAGCTGCGGGTCGGCGAGCGCAGTCCGTGGGCCGGCGACCTGGTCTACACCGCCTTCAGCGGCTCGCACCAGGACGCCATCAAGAAGGGCTTCGAGGCCATGGATGCCGAGGCCGGGCGCCGTGGCATCCCGGTCGACCAGCTGCACTGGGCCGTGCCGTACCTGCCGGTCGACCCCAAGGATCTGGGCCGCAGCTACGAGGCCGTCATCAGGGTCAATTCGCAGTCGGGCAAGGGTGGGGTCGCCTACCTGCTGAAGACCGACCACGCGCTCGACCTGCCGCGCAAGCTGCAGATCGAGTTCTCGGGCGTCGTGCAGGCCAAGACCGACGCCGAGGGCGGGGAGGTCACGAGCGACGAGATCTGGCGTGTCTTCACCGACGAGTACCTGCCGGCGCCCGCCGACCGGCCCGACGAGAAGTGGGGACGGTTCGAGCTGCTGTCGCTGCGCACCGCGAGCGAGCTCACGGGCGAGGTGCGCGTGCGCGTCGGCCTGCGCGACGGCGACGAGCGCGTCGAGGCCGATGCGAGCGGCAACGGACCGATCTCCGCGTTCCTGGCGGTGCTCGGCGCCGAGGGCGTCGATGTGAAGCTGCGCGACTACGTGGAGCACACGCTGGCGGCGAGCGGCGACTCGCAGGCGGCGGCGTACGTGGAGCTCGAGGTCGGCGGCCGGGTGCTGTGGGGCGTGGGCATCGACGCCGATATCTCCACCGCGTCGCTGAAGGCCGTGGTGTCCGCCGTGAACCGCGCCCTGCGCGTCACGGCAGCCGCGGAGCCCGAGCTCGCGACCGCGACCGTCACCGTCTGACGGCGTCGGGTGCCGCACGCCGCGCGTGTGCGAGCGGCATCCGTCCCGGCGACCTCACCCTCATCGAGTTGCCCGATTCTGCACACAGTTGGGCAACTCGGTGAGGGTGGATGGTGCGATCAGGCGCGCCGCCACACCTTCCAGCTGCCGAGCGCCCGCTGTTCGGGCAGGCTCCAGCCGAACCGCACCGAGCCCAGGCGGATGAGCGTCGTGACGATCACGCACACCGTGCCGGCGACGACGATGTTCACGTCGAACGCGACCAGCACGACGAGCAGCACCGTGCCGGCGGTGGCCGCGACGGCGTAGAGCGACCCCACGTGCATCAGCGCGATCGGCAGGTTCAGCGCCACGTCGCGGATCATCGAGCCGCCCACCGCCGAGAGCACTCCGACGAACACCGCGGGCACGACGGGCACCCCGAAGGCGAGCGCCTTCGACGTGCCGATCGCTCCGAACAGCCCGATCGTCACCGCGTCGAGCGCGATGATGAGGCCGTTGAGCCGGGCGAAGACGCGCAGCAGCAGCATCCCGAGCAGGGCCGCCGCGGTCGCGACGGGCAGGTACCAGTTGTCGGAGATGGCCGCCGGGAGCTGGTTCAACAGCAGGTCTCGCATGAGACCGCCGCCGAGCCCGACGATGACGCCGATGAGCGCGACCCCGAGCAGGTCGATGCGCCGCTCGGTGAGGCGGGCCGCGAACATGGCGCCCTGGATGGCGCCGATGGCGACGGCGGTGAGGTCGAGCCAGAGGGGGATGACGAAGAGCGCGGATGCCACGGCACCAGTGAACCACCTCGTCGTCGGGGCGCGGGCCGCGACATCCGCCAGTCCCGGTCGACGCGGCCGAGCGAGGTGGGATGATGAAGGGTGCCCGTCTACCGAGATGAAGCCGTCGTGCTGCGCACCCACAAGCTGGGCGAGGCCGACCGCATCGTCACGCTCCTCACGAGGCGGCACGGAAAGGTGCGCGCGGTCGCGAAGGGGGTGCGGCGAACCGGCTCGAAGTTCGGCGCCAGGCTCGAGCCGTTCATGGTCGCCGACCTGCAGCTCTACGAGGGCCGAAGCCTTGACGTCGTGACCCAGGCCGAGTCGCTCGGCTCGTACGGCGCCGAGATCACGCAGGACTACGCGTCGTACACGGCTGCGAACGCGATGGTCGAGGCGGCCGACAAGCTCACCGAGGCCGAAGGCTCCCTCCAGCAGTACCTGCTGCTCGTCGGCGCGCTCCGTTCCCTCGCGCGAGCCGAGCACGGCGCGAGCCTCACGCTCGACTCCTACCTGTTGCGCTCGCTCGCGCTGGCCGGGTGGGCGCCGAGCTTCCAGGACTGCGCGCGCTGCGGCAAGGCCGGCGAGCACACCGCGGTGGTCGTGCAGCTCGGCGGCGTGGTCTGCGACGACGACGCCCCGCCCGGCACGCCGCGCATCGCGCCGTCGACGGTGGCGCTGCTCGGCGCGCTGCTCGCGGGCGACTGGGCGTTCGCAGAGGCATCCGCTCAGGTCGATCGCAACCAGGCGAGCGGCATCATCGCTGCCTACGCGCAGTGGCATCTCGAACGCGGCCTGCGATCGCTGCTCCACGTCTCGAGAGAAACGGCGACTCCGTGACCCCGAAGCCCTACACGCATCGCGACGCCGTGCCCTACCGGCCGATCGACTGGACCGGACTGTACCCGCCCGAGCTGCCGAAGGGCGCCGTGCCGAACCACGTCGCGATCGTGATGGACGGCAACGGCCGGTGGGCGAACCGCCGCGGGCTCACGCGCATCGAGGGCCACAAGGCGGGGGAGGCGGCGCTGCTCGACGTGGTCGCGGGCGCGATCCAGGCGGGCGTGAAACATCTCTCGGTCTACGCGTTCTCGACCGAGAACTGGAAGCGGTCGCCCGACGAGGTGCGCTTCCTCATGGGCTACAACCGCGACGTGCTGCACCGCCGCCGCGACCAGCTCAACGAGTGGGGCGTGCGCATCCGGTGGGCGGGACGAACGCCGCGCCTCTGGAAGTCCGTCATCGAGGAACTCCAGTACGCCGAGCGGCTGACCGCGGGTAACGACGTGCTCACGCTCACGATGTGCGTGAACTACGGCGGCCGCAACGAGATCGTCGACGCCGTGCGCACGATCGCCGACGATGTGGCATCCGGTCGCCTCAGGCCGTCGGCGGTGTCGGAGAAGCTCATCGCGAAGCGGCTCTACGTGTCGGAGCTGCCAGACGTCGACCTCTTCGTGCGCAGCTCGGGGGAGCAGCGCACCTCGAACTTCCTGCTCTGGCAGTCGGCATATGCCGAGATGGTGTTCCTCGACACGCTCTGGCCCGACTTCTCGCGCACCGACCTCTGGCAGGCGATCGAGCTCTACGCGGGCCGCAACCGCCGCTTCGGTGGCGCGATCGACACGCCGACAGCGTCCTAGCGCGCCCAACCGTGTTCAGGGGCCCGCCGGTCGTTCGCCACCCTTCGAATCCCGGACTTTTGCGGGTTCACCCGCAGGAAACCGGGATTCGCGAGCTGGTGCTGGTATGGATCGACCGACCGGGGAGTACCCGCCCGGGAATACCGAGGCTGAAGCATCCGTTTGCATACATCGTGAGCGAACCCATCAAGATCGACATCTGGTCCGACATCGCCTGCCCCTGGTGCTACATCGGCAAGCGGCACCTCGAGGGCGGCCTCGCCGCACTCGGCGACGATGCGCCGGAGGTCGAGATCGAGTACCACTCGTTCGAGCTGGCGCCCGACACGCCGGTCGACTTCGAGGGGTCGGAGGTCGACTTCCTCGCCGGGCACAAGCGCATGCCGGCGGAGCGCGTGCAGCAGATGCTGCAGCACGTGACCGGCGTGGCCTCGAACGCCGGACTCGACTACGACTTCGACGCGCTCCAGCACACGAAGACGCTGAAGGCGCACGAGCTGCTGCACTTCGCGAAGGAGCAGGGACGCCAGCTCGAGCTCTCCGAGCGCCTCTTCCGCGCGTACTTCACCGAGGGCCGGCACGTGGGTCGCATCGATCAGCTCGTGGAGCTCGCCGCCGAGATCGGGATCGAAGCGGATGCCGCGCGCGAGGCGCTCGAGTCGGGCCGCTACGCCGAGGCGGTGCAGGCCGACATCGCCCAGGCCGGCGCCTACGGCATCAACGGCGTGCCGTTCTTCGTGTTCGACGGCAAGTACGGCGTGTCGGGCGCGCAGCCCGCCGAGGTGTTCGCCCAGGTACTCACCCAGGTCGCCGGCGAACGGGACGGGGCGGCAGCGTGAGCGAGGCCGACGAGATGACGGATGCCGCCGCGCCCGCGCCCTTCACGATGCTCCCGGGCGACGTGACCGCGCCGGTCTGCGACGGCGACGTGTGCGCCGTGCCGGAGGCGGCGGAGTAGGACCTACTCGGGGTCGCTGATGTCGGCGACGGTCGCGTCGAACGCCTCGATCAGCCGGTCGGCGACGACGAAGAGGCTGCGTCCGTGCTCGCCCGCACCCATCGAGACACGACGCCCGGCGATCGTGGCGTCGACGACCACGGGCCACTCCGTCGTCGAACCGAGCGGAGTGATCGTGCCACGCTCGTAGCCCGTCGCGGCGAGCGCGAGCGAGGCATCCGGCAGCTGCAGCTTGTTCACGCCGAGCAGCGCCCGGAGCTTCGGCCACGAGATCTTGCGCCCGCCGGGCACGAGGGCGAAGACGTAGGTGTCGTCGCTCCGCTTCACCACGAGCGACTTCACGATGTCGCCGGGCGTGATGCCCATCAGCTCGGCGGCCTCCTCGAGGCTTCGGGCAGCGGGGCGTTCGATGATCTCGATGTCCAGGCCGCGCGCCGCGGCATCCGCTCGCACCCGATCAGCGCCAGTGAGCCGGTCGCCCGCCATCTCGTCCTCCACACCTCGTCCTCGAAGGAATCCTAGGCGCGCACGCGCCCGGCGCGGCGAGCGCGGCCGGATCTCTGGGAGAATCGACGGTGATGTCCTCCACTTCCACGCTCCCCGCGGGCCCGCTCTCGATCGGCGGGATCGAACTCGATGTCCCCGTCGTGCTGGCCCCGATGGCCGGAATCACGAACACGGCGTTCCGGCGGCTGTGCCGCGAGTTCGGCGCGGGCCTCTACGTCTCCGAGATGATCACCTCGCGCGCGCTCGTCGAGCGCACGCCCGAGTCGATGCGGCTGATCACGCACCACGAGTCCGAGACGCCGCGGTCCATCCAGTTGTACGGCGTCGACCCGAAGACGGTGGCCGAGGCGGTCACGATGCTCGTCGCCGAAGACCGCGCCGACCACATCGACCTGAACTTCGGATGCCCCGTGCCGAAGGTCACCCGCAAGGGCGGGGGAGCGGCGCTGCCGTGGAAGCGCGAGCTGTTCCGCGGCATCGTCGAGGGCGCCGTGCGCGCCGCGGGCGACATCCCGCTCACCGTGAAGATGCGCAAGGGAATCGACGCCGATCACCTCACCTACCTCGAGGCCGGGCGCATCGCCGAGGGAGCGGGCGTGGCATCCGTCGCACTGCACGCGCGGACTGCGGCCGAGTTCTACTCCGGCGAGGCCGACTGGGCGGCCATCTCGAAGCTGAAAGAAACCGTCACGAGCGTGCCGGTGCTCGGCAACGGCGACATCTGGTCGGCCGACGACGCCCTGCGCATGGTCGCCGAGACCGGCTGCGACGGCGTCGTCGTAGGTCGCGGATGCCTCGGCCGGCCGTGGCTCTTCGGCGACCTCGCCGCGGCATTCCGCGGCGAGCCTTCGACAGGCTCAGGGACCAGCACGTTCGAGCCGAGCCTCGGCGAGGTCGCGCAGACGTTCCGGCGTCACGCGGAGCTCCTCACCGACTTCTTCGACAGCGAGGAGCGCGGATGCCGCGACATCCGAAAGCATGTCGCGTGGTACTTCAAGGGGTACCCGGTCGGCGGCGACCTGCGGGCCAGGCTCGCGACCGTGGAGTCGCTCGCGCAGCTCGACGACCTGCTCGGCACGCTCGACTGGTCGATGCCGTATCCCGGCGAGGGCGCCGAAGGCCCGCGCGGCCGGGCCGGCACTCCGAAGAACCCGGCATTGCCCGAGGGCTGGCTCGACTCGCAGGAGCTCGTCGGGCACGATCGCACCACCCTCGTCGACGCCGAACTCGACACGAGCGGCGGCTGACGTGCGCGATCGGCTCTTCGGCGGGTACGGCGAGGCCGACACCGAGCGCCGGCTGCCCGAGAAGCACACGTCACGGCGCAGCGACTTCGCCCGCGATCGGGCGCGGCTGCTGCACTCGAGCGCCCTCCGGCGGCTCGCGGCGAAGACGCAGGTGCTGAGTCCCACGGCGGGGCTCGACTTCGCCCGCAATCGGCTCACCCATTCGCTCGAGGTCGCGCAGGTCGGCCGGGAGCTCGCGGCGAGCCTCGGGCTCGATCCCGACGTGGTCGACACGGCGTGCCTCGCGCACGATCTCGGGCACCCGCCGTTCGGTCACAACGGCGAGCGCGCGCTCAACATCTGGGCTGCCGACATCGGCGGCTTCGAGGGCAACGCGCAGACCCTGCGCATCCTCACGCGGCTCGAGCCCAAGGTGCTGGGCGGCGACGGCCGCACCTACGGACTCAACCTCACCCGCGCGAGCCTCGACGCGAGCTGCAAGTACCCGTGGCCCGAGGCGACGTCGGTCGCCGACCCGAGCGGCCGCGCCAAGTTCGGGTTCTACCGCGACGACCTCGCCGTCTTCCGATGGATGCGGGCCGGCGCCCCCGAGCGTCGTCTCTGCATCGAGGCGCAGGTCATGGACCTCTCCGACGACATCGCCTACTCGGTGCACGACTTCGAAGACGCCATCGTGGGAGGCTACGTCGACGTCGCAGCGCTCGGCGCACGGGTCGACCATGACGCGCTCGTCTCCTCGATGTACGAATGGATCGGCGGCGCGATCACGCACGACGAGCTCATCGCCGCGTTCGACCGCCTCGACTCGCTCGACGGATGGATGGACTCGTGGAGCGGCAGCCGCCGCGAACAGGCACGACTGAAGAACCTCACGAGCCAGCTCATCGGTCGCTTCGCGCACGCCGCGACGGATGCGACGCGCTCGGCGTTCCCACTGGCGAGTCTCATCCGCTTCGACGCCGACGTCGTGGTGCCGCGCGAGATCCAGGCCGAGATCGCGGTGCTGAAGGGCATCGTCGCCGCGTTCGTCATGTCGAAGAACACGAGGCAGCCGATCTACGCGCAGCAGCGCGAGGTGATCACCCAGCTCGCCGAGGTGCTGCACGAGTCCGGCGAGCGGCATCTCGATCCCGGCTTCGCCGAGGACTGGAGAGCCGCGGGCGACGACGCGACCCGCAAGCGCGTCGTCGTCGACCAGGTCGCGAGCCTCACCGACCAGTCCGCCCTGGCGTGGCACGAGCGCCTGGTGCAGCGGTGACGACGGCCCGCTCGCTGAGCTCGACAGCCCGCTCGCTGAGCTCGACAGCCCGCTCGCTGAGCTCGACAGCCCGCTCGCTGAGCTCGTCGAAGCGGCCCTTCGGCAGGCTCAGGGACCGAATCCGAGAACTAGGATGAGAGCCATGGCGGGCCGCATTCGACAGAGCGATGTCGATGAGGTGAAGGCCCGCACCAACATCGCCGACATCGTCGGTGAACACGTGAGCCTCAAGTCGGCCGGCGTCGGCTCGATGAAGGGCCTCTGCCCCTTCCACGACGAGCGCAGCCCGAGCTTCAACGTGCGTCCCGCCGTCGGCTACTACCACTGCTTCGGTTGCGGCGAGTCGGGCGACGTGTACACGTTTCTCCAGCGCATGGACCACGTCTCGTTCACCGAGGCGGTCGAGCGCCTCGCCGGGCGCATAGGGTTCGAGCTCCACTACGAAGACGGCGGGCAGGCCTCCGACCACGGCAACCGGGCGCGACTCCTCGCGGCGAACCAGGCCGCGGCCGAGTTCTTCGTCGGGCGCCTCGGCTCGCCCGACGCCGAGATCGGCCGGCGTTTCCTCGGCGAGCGCGGATTCGATGCGGCCGCGGCGGCACGATTCGGCGTCGGCTTCGCGCCGAAGAGCTGGGACGCGCTCACGAACCACCTCGAGGGGCGTGGGTTCACGACCGAGGAGCTCGCGGCATCCGGCCTCGTCTCGCAGGGCGATCGCGGCGTGTACGACCGGTTCAGGGGCCGGCTCGTCTGGCCGATCCGCGACGTCACCGGTCAGACCGTCGGGTTCGGCGCCCGGCGACTCCTCGACGACGACACGGGACCGAAGTACCTGAACACCCCCGAGACGGCGATCTACCACAAGGCCCAGGTGCTCTACGGGCTCGACGTCGCCAAGCGCGACATCTCGAAGACCCATCGCGTGGTGGTGGTCGAGGGGTACACCGACGTCATGGCGTGCCACCTCGCCGGCGTGACCACGGCGATCGCGACGTGCGGCACCTCGTTCGGCGTCGAGCACATCAAGGTGCTGCGTCGCGTGCTCGGCGACGACTCCGGCGTGGGCGAGGTCGTGTTCACGTTCGACGGCGATGCCGCCGGCCAGCAGGCCGCAATGCGGGCGTTCGGCGAGGAGCACCGCTTCGCCGCGCAGACGTTCGTCGCCGTCGCACCCGACGGCCTCGACCCGTGCGACCTGCGGCTCGCGCGCGGAGACGCCGCCGTGCGATCGCTCGTCGAGACGCGCACACCGATGTTCGAGTTCGTCATCCGCACCTCGCTCGCCAGGTTCGACCTCGAGACGGTCGAGGGGCGGGTCGCGGCGTTGCGCTCCGCGGCACCGGTCGTCGCCGAGATCCGCGACCCGGCACTGCGCCCGGGCTACACGCGCGAGCTCGCGCGGATGCTGGGCATGGAGCTCGGCGAGGTCGCGCGAGCGGTGCGATCGGCGGCGGCACGGCCGAAGGTCTCGGGCGATCGCGGCACGCCGTCGTCGTCCGGCACGCACGCCGGCCCCGGGTCCGACGGCGGAAGGGGTGCGATCGAGGCGACCGGAGCGCATGCCCCGACGCGGCCGTTCTCCATCGCCGACCTGCCGAACGACCCGTCGACGCGGCTCGAGCGGGACGCCCTTCAGGCGATGCTCCAGTACCCCGACGCCATCGGCCCCGAATTGCTCCGTCATGCCGTCGACTGCCGGTTCGGCAATGGGTCGCTCGCCGTCGTGCGCGACGGCATCGCGTCCGTGCTGGCGTCGACCGACGCGGCGATCCGCATCGACCGCGTCGTCGAAGAGGTGCCCGCGCCGTTCGCCGGCGTCGTACATCAGCTCGCCGTCGCCCCCGTGCCGCAGCGCAGCGAGGCGGAGCTCGCCGCGTACGTCAAGGGCATCGTGGGCGCCCTCATCGACCGCGAGCTCCTGCGGCAGAAATCCGAGCTCCTCGGTCGACTGCAGCGCACCGATCGGGCCGATACGGCGACGTACGGCACCCTGCAGCGCGCCCTCGTCGAGCTCGAGACCGAGCGGCGTGCCCTGAGGGGCGATTGAGCGGCATCCGTCGCCCGCTGCTCCGTTTTGCGCGCATCGGTTGCGCCGAAGGTTGCAGATCGGTAAATATTCCTCCGTCCCGCCCATGCACCATGCAAGATTCGCGGGCCCGTGTGCTAGGTCTGGGGGATACGACAGCGCGGAGCGGTCCTCTGCTGCGCGATTCAGTCCTGAACAGGAAGAGGTAGACGGATATGACATCCGCATCCACGAACCGGCGCCGCGCCATCATCGCGGCGGCCGGAGTCTCGGTGGCAGCCCTCGCCCTCGCCGGTTGCACGGCGGGCGGCGGCGGAAGCACCGAGGCGGCCGGTGGCACGATCACCGTCGGCACGACCGACAAGGTGACGACGCTCGACCCGGCCGGTTCGTACGACAACGGCTCGCTCGCGGTGCAGACCCAGGTCTTCCCGTACCTGCTGAACACCGACTACCAGAGCACCGAGGTGGTTCCCGACCTCGCCGAGTCGGCTGAGTTCACCTCGCCGAGCGAGTATACGGTCACACTTCCCGAGGGTCTCAAGTGGGCCAACGGCAACGACCTGACTTCGGCCGACGTGAAGTTCTCGTTCGACCGCAACATCGCGATCGCCGACCCCAACGGCGCCTCGAGCCTGCTCTACAACCTCGACAGCGTCGAGGCGCCCGACGACACCACGGTCGTCTTCCATCTGAAGGCCGAGAACGACCAGGTCTTCCCGCTCATCCTCACGAGCTTCCCGGGCGCCATCGTCGACGACGAGGTGTTCGCGGCAGACGAGCTCACCCCCGACGAGGACATCGTCGAGGCGAACGCGTTCGCGGGCCCGTATGTGATCACGAGCTGGGACTTCAACAACCTCGTGTCCTTCAAGGCGAACCCCGACTACGTGGGCCTGCTCGCCGAACCGAAGACCGAGACCGTCAACCTGAAGTACTACGCCGAGTCGTCGAACATGAAGCTCGACGTGCAGGAGGGGAACATCGACGTCGCGCACCGGAGCCTCTCTGCGACCGACATCGAAGACCTCAAGGGCAATGACAACGTGAACGTGGTCGAGGGCCCCGGTGGCGAGATCCGCTACATCGTGTTCAACTTCGACACGCAGCCGTTCGGTGCGAAGACTCCCGAGGCCGACCCGGCCAAGGCGCTCGCCGTCCGTCAGGCCGTCGCCGACCTCATCGACCGCGACGAGCTCTCGGAGCAGGTCTACAAGGGCACCTACACCCCGCTGTACTCCTATGTTCCGGCCGGCCTCGAGGGCGCGATCGAGCCGTTGAAGGAGCTCTACGGCGACGGTTCGGGCGCGGCCGACCCCGACAAGGCCGCCGAACGCCTGTCGGCTGCCGGCGTCACCACGCCCGTCGAACTGAACCTGCAGTACTCGAACGACCACTACGGCCCGTCCTCGGCCGACGAGTATGCGCTCATCAAGGACCAGCTCGAATCGAGCGGGCTGTTCACGGTGAACCTGCAGACCACGGAGTGGGTGCAGTACTCGGAGGACCGCACGTCCGACGTGTACCCGGCATACCAGCTCGGCTGGTTCCCCGACTACTCCGACGCCGACAACTACCTCACGCCGTTCTTCCTGATCGAGAACTTCCTCGCGAATCACTACGTGAACCAGGAGGTCAACGACCTCATCATCGAGCAGGCCTCGGAGACCGACCCGGCCGCCCGCACCGCGCTGATCGAGGAGATCCAGCGGAAGGTGGCGGCCGACCTGTCGACCGTTCCCTACCTGCAGGGCGCCCAGGTGGCGGTGGTCGGCACCGACATCTCCGGCGTGGAAGACACGCTGGACGCGTCCTTCAAGTTCCGCTTCGCGGCGCTCTCCAAGGGCTAGTCACGGACTAGAGTCGTTGAAGCTCGACGACGGGGGCGACTCGCTACCGCGGGTCGCCCCCGTTCCCCTGTACCCCGAGGAATCCCATGAGCACCTTTGACACTGTTTCGCTCGCCGAGGGCGCGCCCGTCTCGGGCCGACCGAAGCCCAGATCGCAGGGTGGCGGGTTCGCCCGATATCTCCTCGTCCGCTTCCTGCTCATCTTCCCGACCATCTTCATCCTCGTCACGCTCGTGTTCTTCATGATGCGCTCGACCGGTGATCCGATCACCGCCAAGCTCGGCGGCCAGGTGCCGCCGGAGCAGCTCGCCGAGCGCATCCACGCGGCCGGCTTCGACCGGCCGCTCATCGTGCAGTACCTGGAGTACATCGGCCAGTTCTTCACCGGCAACTTCGGCACGACGATCACCGACAACCGCCCGGTTGTCGAAATCCTCCTCACCTACGGGGTCGCCACGCTCGAGCTGGCGTTCTACTCCCTGATCGTGGCCTTCATCGTGGGCATTCCGCTCGGGCTCGTGGCCGCGTACTTCCGCGACAAGGGCAAGGATGCGGGGCTCCGCGTCTTCGCGATCCTCTGCTACGCCACGCCGGTGTTCTTCTCGGGCCTCCTGCTGAAGCTGGTGTTCTCCGTCTGGCTCGGCGTGCTCCCGGTCGCCGGTCGTGCATCGACGGGCGCCCAGATCCAGATGGAGATGCTGCCGAACAGCACGGGCTTCTATACGATCGACGCGCTGATGACCGGCGACCCGGCGGTGCTCGGCGATGTGCTCTCGCACGCCGTGCTGCCGGCGATCGCGCTCGGTCTGCTCACCGCCGGAGTGTTCCTCCGCCTCGTGCGCACGAACGTCATCGGCACGCTGACGACGGACTACGTCGATGCGGCGAGGTCTCGCGGCGTGAGCGAGTACCGCCTCCTCCGCAAGCACGCCTACCGGCCGGCGCTCATTCCGATCATCACGGTCATCGGCCTGCAGATCGCCCTCCTCCTCGGCGGCGCCGTGCTCACCGAGACCACCTTCGAATGGAACGGCCTCGGCTTCCAGCTCGTGGAATACATCCAGGCTCGGGACTTCGTCGCGGTGCAGGGCATCGTCGCCCTCCTCGCCGTGATCGTGGCCCTGACCAACTTCATCGTCGACATCATCGCGGCGTTCATCGACCCGAGGGTGAGGTACTGACATGACCACCGACACCACCCTGCGGCCGCCGAAGCGGCTCCTGCGCGACCGCATCCCCGTCGTGCACCAGCTCCGCCAGAGCGTCGGACTCCAGCGAGGCATGCTCATCGCGGGACTCGTGCTCACCGGCGGGTTCATCTTCATCGCCGTGTTCGCGCCGGTCATCGCGCCATACGGGTTCGCACAGCTTCGCGACGCCGACGGTCCGTTCGGCAGCCAGCAGCCGCCGTCGGCCGAGCACCTGTTCGGCACGACCGTGGGCGGCTACGACGTGCTGTCGCGCGTGCTGTGGGGAGCTCAGACCGCGATCCTCGTCATCATCGTCGCCGTGATCCTCTCGATCTTCGCGGGCGTGCTGCTCGGTCTCGTCTCGGGGTACTTCGGCGGCTGGCTCGACCGTGTGCTCGTCGTCGTCTGCGATGCGATCTACGCGTTCCCGTCGCTGCTGCTCGCGATCGTCGTGTCGATCGCCATCTCGGGTGGGCGGTCGGATCTCTGGGCCGGGGTGCTCTCGGCCTCGATCGCGATCACGGTGGTGTTCATCCCGCAGTACTTCCGCGTGATCCGTGCCGAGGCGGTGCGGATCAAGGCGGAGGCGTTCGTCGAGTCCGCGAAGGTCCTGGGTGCGTCCAACAGCCGCATCATGTTCCGGCACGTCCTTCGGAACTCGACGCGCACGCTGCCGCTCATCTTCACCCTGAACGCTTCCGAAGCGATCCTCACGCTCGCGGGGCTCGGCTTCATCGGGTTCGGCATCGAGCCGACGGCGGCGGCCGAGTGGGGGTACGACCTGCAGAAGGCGCTGTCGGATGTCACGAGCGGCATCTGGTGGACGGCGCTGTACCCGGGCCTGGCGATCGTGCTCGTCGTGCTCGGCATCACGCTCGTCGGCGAGAGCCTCAACGACCTCGCCGACCCGCGCCTGCGCGGACGTCGCCGCGTGGCACAGGCCGCCGGCGAGGTGGCCGAGACATCCGTCGTGCCCGGTGGAACCCTCACCGCAGGCCCCGGCGGCCTCGACGGACTGGAAGACGGAGAGACGTTCGACGAACACGGAATCGAGGTCAAGCGATGAGCCTGGATCAGGGCCGGCCGACGAACACGGTCGTCGACATCACGAACCTCGGCGTCTCGTTCTCGACCGACGCCGGCGCGGTGAAGGCCATCGACGGCGTGTCCCTCTCGGTCGAGCGCGGTGAGGTGCTCGCCATCGTCGGCGAGTCGGGCAGCGGCAAGACCGTCACGGCGAAGACGATCCTCGGCCTGCTTCCCGAGACGGCGACCACGAGCGGGGCCGTCGTGCTCTCCAACAAGGCCGGCACCGACGAGAGCGACGTCATGACGCTCTCGAAGAAGCAGCTGCGCGACGTGCGCGGCACGGATGTCGCGATGGTGTTCCAGGAGCCGTCGACGGCGCTGAACCCCGTCTACACCGTCGGCTGGCAGATCATCGAGGGGCTCCGCGCGCACTCCGAGCTCTCGAGGAAGGAGGCGCGCGCGAAGGCGATCGAGATCCTCGGCCGGGTCGGCATCCCCGACCCCGAGGAGCGGATCGACCACTACCCGCACCAGTTCTCGGGCGGTCAGAAGCAGCGCGTCGTCATCGCGATGGCCCTCGTGCTCGATCCCGGGCTCATCGTCGCCGACGAGCCGACGACCGCGCTCGACGTCACCGTGCAGGCCGAGATCCTCGACCTGCTGCGGCGCTGCCGTGACGAGTTCGGCATGGGAATCGTGCTCATCACCCACAACATGGGCGTCGTCGCCGACCTCGCCGACCGGGTCGCGGTGATGTACCAGGGCAAGGTCGTCGAGCAGGCGGATGCCGCCACCCTGTTCGCCGCACCGCAGGCGGACTACACCAAGTCGTTGCTCGCCGCCGTGCCGTACGTCGGGCACGGTGTCGCCCGCGCGGCCGAGCGCGCCGCCGCGCGCCCGTCCAACTGGCTGGAGCAGCCGACGGTGGTCGAGGCCGTCGGCCTCGAGATCGAGTATCCCGGGCGCTTCGGCCGTCCCGGGTTCCGTGCCGTCGACGGCGTCGACTTCGTGATCCGTCCGGGGGAGGTGCTCGGCCTCGTCGGCGAATCCGGTTCCGGCAAGACGACGATCGGGCGGGCCATCGCCGGCCTCACCCGGGTGAGCGGCGGCTCGCTCCGGGTGCTCGACAAGGAGATGAACGGCATCCGGGAGCGAGACTTCCGGCCGGTGCGCAGCCGCATCGGCTTCGTGTTCCAGGATCCCGCCTCGAGCTTCAACCCGCTGCTCACGATCGCCGATTGCGTGGCCGAGCCGCTCGTGATCCACGGCAGGGCGGCGAACGCCGCCGACGCGCGGGGCAAGGTCGACGAACTGCTCGAGGCCGTGCAGCTGCCACGCGCCTACGGCGACCGCTTCCCGCACGAGCTCAGCGGCGGCCAGCGTCAGCGGGCGAGTCTCGCCCGGGCGCTCGCACTCGAACCCGAGCTCCTCATCGCCGACGAGCCGACCTCGGCCCTCGACGTCTCGGTGCAGGCCCGGGTGCTCGACCTGTTCCGGGAGCTCCAGCGCGAGTTCGGGTTCGCGTCGCTCTTCATCAGCCACGATCTCGCGGTCGTCGACCTCCTCGCCGACCGCATCGCCGTGCTGTACCGGGGCGCACTCGTCGAGGAGGGAACCGGAGCCGAGGTGCTGGGCGCTCCGGCCGATCCCTACACGCAGCGGCTCCTCGCCTCGCTCCCGGTTCCCGATCCGATCGCACAGGCCACTCGTCGCGACGAACTCCGTCGACTCCGAGAGGCGGGCTGATGCGCGGCGCGGCGCATGGATACCCGATCGTCCTCAGCGATCTCACCCTCGAGTATCCCGCGCACGGCGCGAGCCCCGCGCACGTGGCACTGCACGGCCTCTCGATGACGATCGCACCGGGTGAGGTGGTCGGCCTCCTCGGCAGCGCCGGCAGCGGCAAGTCGACGCTCGCCAAGGTGCTGGCGGGCGTCGCATTCGACCCGCAGAGATCCGACGTCGCACCCGTCATCACGGGCGGGGCGGCGACCGTGCTCGGGCACGGCCTGCGCGGCATCGCACGACGCAAGCTGCCCGAGTACCGGTTCCACGTCGGCTATCTGCCTCAGGATGCGGCGGCCACGCTGCCCGCCGATCGCACGATCGCCGAGATCATCGGCGAGCCGATCCTCGAGCGTGATCGACGCTACAACCGCAAGGCCCTCGAGACCCGCGTCGCCACCATGGTGGACGGCGTTCGGCTGTCGCTCAGCATGCTCGAGAAGTACCCGTACGAGCTGAGCGGCGGGCAGCGCCAGCGAGTGGCGCTCGCCCGGGCGCTCGTGCTCGGGCCGTCGGTGCTCATCGCCGACGAGCCGACCGCGGGAATCGACCTCACGGTGCGCGACGTCGTCGCCCAGCTCATCCTCGAGCTCCGCGAACAGCACACGTTCACGGCGCTCATCATCACCCACGACCTCCCGGTGCTCCGCCGCATCGCCGACCGCATCGCGGTGCTCGACCGCGGCGAGCTCGCCGCCCTCGGCACGATGGACGAGGTCTTCCACGATCCACGGCATCCCTACGTGATGGCCCTCGCGGGCGCGCTCGACGACGGGCACGCCGTGATCGACGAGCTCGATGACGGCACCGCGAGGTGACGGATGACCGGGCCCCGGCTCCCGGTCATGAGGGTGCCTCGAATTGGGAGTCCGCCTGTTGCTTTGCTAGAGTGACTCTGCTGAACACGCGATCCTCCATAGCTCAATTGGCAGAGCAATCGGCTGTTAACCGATAGGTTCTTGGTTCGAGTCCAAGTGGGGGAGCAACGAGGGCCGTCCGCATACTCCGGGCGGCCCTTCGTCGATTCGGGAGGGTAGTCGTGGAGGAGCAGTCGCCGCCTCCCGCGCCCGATCTCCGTCGCACCGCCGTGCGCGACGGCCTCGCCGTCGGCGTCGCGACGGCCGCCTACGGCATCTCGTTCGGCGCGCTCTCGGTCGCGGCCGGGCTCGACGTCTGGCAGACCTGCTTCCTCAGCCTCGTGATGTTCACGGGCGGTTCGCAGTTCGCGCTCGTCGGGGTGCTCGCGAGCGGCGGCGTGGCGGCGGGCGGCTCGGCGATCGCCACGGCGGCGCTCCTCGGCATCCGGAACGTGGTCTACGGCATGCGCATGAAGCCGGTCGTCGACACGGACGGTCCCATCCGCCGCGTCGCGGCGGCGTGGGTGACGATCGACGAGTCGACGGCGGTCGCCCTCGCGCAGACCGAGGGTCGTTCGGCTCGGATCGGGTTCTGGGTGACCGGAGTCGTGATCTTCGCCGGCTGGAACCTCACGACCCTCCTCGGGGCGCTCATCGGCGATGCGCTCGGCGACACCCGCGCCTGGGGACTGGATGCCGCCGCCGCCGCTGCGTTCCTGGGGCTCCTCTGGCCCCGCCTGAAGCGTTTCCAGGCGGGCGCCGTCGCGGTGGGCGCCGCGCTCGTCGCGACCGTCACGATGCCGGTGCTGATGCCCGGGCTGCCCGTGCTCGTCGCCGCGGTCGTCGCGTTCGTCGTCGGCTGGTTCGACCTGTTCTCGCGCAGGAGGGCATCGTGACGATGTGGCACGTCATCCTCGTCGCGTCGGCCGCGACGTTCGCGCTGAAGCTCGGCGGCTATCTCGTGCCCGCCGGGCTCCTCGAGCGCGAACGGCCCGCGCGCATCGCCGACCTGCTCACGGTCGCCCTCCTCGCGGCGCTCATCGCCGTGCAGACGCTCGGGGCGGACGGGGCGATCGTCGTCGACGCCCGGGTGCCGGCGGTCATCGTCGCGGCCGCGCTCTTCGCGCTGCGGGTGCCGTTCATCGTGGTCGTCATCGTCGCCGCGGCGGTCGCGGCAGGCATTCGCGCCCTCGCCTGAGAGGTGCGCTCGAGGCATCCGGATGCCGCATCCGCTCAGGCTTCGAGTCGGTCCACCCCTGGCAGCCACGACGCACCGGGCCTGCCCCAGCCGAGCTTCCGCGTGATCTTCGCGACGATGCGCCGGTCGCGCTCGTCGAGGCGATCGAGGTAGAGCGTACCGTCGAGGTGGTCGTACTCATGCTGGAAGATTCGCGCCAGCCAGCCCTCGGCCGCGATCTCGAACTGCTCGCCGTCGAGACCCGTGGCGCGGAGGATGGCGCGCTCGGCGCGCCGCAGCCCGAACCGCTCGCCCGGGAACGAGAGGCATCCCTCCGACTCCTCATCGAGGTCGGGCTCGCCGGCCGGCGGCGGCGAGACCCACAGTTCGGGATTGATCGCGACGCCGCGCCACCGCACGCCCCCTTCGTCGACCCAGCTGTAGGTGAAGAGCCGGAACGCAACGCCGACCTGCGGGGCCGCGAGGCCGACGCCGGGCGCGGCATCCATCGTCTCGAACATGTCGCGCACGAGGTCGCGGAGCTCGTTGTCGATGGCCTCGACGGGAGCCGCGGGGGAGTGGAGCACGGGATCGCCGGAGATGCGGATGGGTAGCACGGCCATTCGCCAAGGATATCGGCGGGGAACGGGTAGTGTCGTTGCGTGGAACCGGACCTGAGCGACCTCTCCGAGCAGATCGCACTCGACCCCACCCAGTTCATCGGGATCCCCCTCGCCCTCATCGGTGCCGTGTTCCTCTCGCTCGGTGCCCAGTTCCAGCACCGCGGGGTGGTGAAGGTCGAGTCGCGAACGGTCGACAGCCTCGGCAAGGGCCTGAACGTCGGACAGCTCGCGCTCCTCCTCGCCCGGCCCTCGTGGGTGATCGGCACGCTCATGCTCGGGCTCGCGATCGCGTTCCAGCTTGCGAGCCTCTACTTCGCGCCGATCATCGTCGTGCAGCCGCTCGGGGCGATCGCGCTCGTGATCACCTCGATCATGAACTCGCGGATCAATCACGTGAGGCTCAACCACAAGTCGATCACCGCGATCGTCATGTGCGTGGGCGGCGTATTCCTGTTCGTGGGCGTCGCGGCGTTCACGGCGGTCGACAAGCCGGTCACCGATCGGCACCTCATCACGATCCTGATCATCCTCGCGGTCGTGCTCGCCCTCGCCGGCGTCGCCTTCGTCATGCTCCGGCACCGCATCCGGGCGATCTTCTACGTGATCATGGCGGGCGTGCTCTACGGGTTCGTCGCGACCCTCGCGAAGGTCGTGCTCGGCCGACTCGAGCAGGGCGAGTTCGAGTGGCTGACGATGCTCTGCCTGCTCGGCCTCCTTCTCGCGACGGCGCTCGGCGCGTACTTCGTGCAGAATGCGTATGCCACGGGCCCGCCCGACCTCGTGATCGCCGGCCTCACCGTGGTCGACCCGATGGTCGCCGTCGCGATCGGCATCGTCGTGCTCGGCGAGGCGTCGCAGGCGCCGATCTGGGCGAACGTCGTCTTCGTGATCGCCGGCGTGATCGCCGTCTGGGGCGTGTTCATGCTCGCGCGCAACCACCCGCAGACCAGACTCTGAGCGGGCTCGGGCGACATGCGGCTGCCGAGCGTGAAGCCGACGTTGCGTAGACTAAGGTCGGATGCAGTCCGCGAGAGCCGATCCCCGCGCCGCGCACTCGACCGGCCGATCGGTCCCCATCCGAGAACTGTGAGGAACTACACCACGTGTCTGACACACCCGGTGCGTCAACCCCCGCCGGCAACGACGGCGCAATGACGGAGCGGCCGCTCACGATCCTGATCGGAGCCGACACCTTCGCACCCGATGTGAACGGTGCCGCGCGGTTCGCCGAGCGACTGGCGGCCGGACTCGTCGAGCGCGGCCATGCCGTGCACATCGTCGCCCCCGCTGCGAGCCGCAAGCACGGCACGTGGAAGGAGGTGCACGAGGGCCAGGAACTCACGGCGCACCGTCTCTACAGCTGGCGCTGGTATCCGCACGACTGGCTCCGCTTCGCACTGCCGTGGCGCATCAAGCAGAACAGCGCACGCATCATCGACGCCGTGAAGCCCGACGTCGTGCACTTCCAGTCGCATATCGTCGTGGGGCGCGGCCTGTCGGTCGAGGCGGCCAAGCGCGGCATCCGGATCGTCGGCACCAATCACTTCATGCCCGAGAACATGCTCGAGTTCACGCTGGTGCCGAAGGCGTGGCAGGAGTGGGCGGTCGGTCTCGCGTGGAAGGCGGCACGGCGCTCGTTCGGGCGGGCCGAGGCCGTGACCACGCCGACGCGCAAGGCCGCGCAGTTCCTCGAGACGCACACCGGCCTCACTGGCGTGCATGCGATCTCGTGCGGCATCGATGCGCACAAGTATTCGCCGTCGTGGGAGCCGCGCACCGAGAACCGCATCCTCTTCGTCGGCCGTGTGACCGGCGAGAAGCAGATAGACGTGCTCCTCCGGGCGCTGACGCTGCTTCCGGCCGAACTCGACGCCAAGGTCGAAATCGTCGGCGGAGGCGACCAGAAGCGCAACCTCGAGCACCTGGCCGTCGAGCTCGGCATCGCCGACCGCGTGACCTTCACCGGCTATGTCACCGACGACGAGCTGCGCGACGCCTACCACCGCGCCTCCGTGCTCGCGATGCCGTCGATCGCCGAGCTGCAGAGCATCGTCACGATGGAGGCGATGGCTTCGGCGCTTCCCGTCGTCGCGGCGAATGCAATGGCCCTTCCGCACCTCGTGCACGATGGCGAGAACGGTTATCTCTTCGAGCCGTCGAGCCCCGACGACCTCGCGGAGAAGCTCCGCACGGTGCTCGAGGCGACGGCCGACGAGTACCGCGCGATGAAGGAGGCGTCGATACGCCTCATCGCCGCCCACGACATCCAGCGCACGATCTCGACGTTCGAGAGCCTGTATCGTGGAAAGCCGGTGGCCGACCCGGTCACCGAGGTCGCGCCGGTGGCACTCCCCGAGTGACGCGCCGCGAGGGGCGGTAGCTCAGCCGGTCAGAGCAGTGGACTCATAATCCATCGGTCACGGGTTCAAGTCCCGTCCGCCCTACTTGTCGTAAATAGTATCTGATCAGGAATTTAGTGCGATGTTCCGTGAATGGCATGTACTCGGATTGGCCGCGGTTTAACTGATCGTGGATTCCAGAAATCCCCATTGATCAGGTATTTCAGTTCGGCTCTTGAACCCGAGTCCAGTTGATTCGCGGGTCTCGTGTCGGGAATCTCTAATAGCCATTTGATCTGGGGCTTCCCGACCGCTATTCGCGCCGTCTGGACGCGTCAACGTTTATCCAACAAGTATTTGGTCACCGGCCGGCACCGCTGGGCTAGAGGTTGCGCCGCGCATTACTGAGCCTGATCGGGTAGAACTTGCGGCGGGGCGCACGTCGTTTAGATCGGCCTGGATTCGTCCGATCGATTACCCGAGTAGCGACTCCAACGCCTCCACCGCCTCGGCCAGGGGAATCGTTCCTGCTCGATTCTTCGGAAGGTCACCGCCCCGGGAGATCGAGGCTTGGCACTCGCCGCCGGTAACGACGTCGTAGTGGCGAGCACCGCGACCGGCGAGATCGCGGAGACACTCCGGGATCATGACGGCTGGGTCACAGCGGCCGAATTCCGACCGACCGGCGAGCTTGTGACAGCCGGAGAGGACGGCGCGATCATCACGTCGGACTACGGCGACTGGTCGGCAGCCTTTCGCAGCGACCTGCACATACGGGACGATGGACCCGCCGAGCTCGATGAGCGCACCGTCTCGCTCGAACAGTCCGACGGGCGTTGGCAGGTCGTCGTCGCCGAGCCGGCGGTGTGGGAGGAACGCGCTTGCCGCATCGCGGGACGAGTACTCACCGAGGACGAGTGGGGGGAACTGCTCGGGGCGCGGCCCTACGCCCCGGCATGCCGCGAGTGACCTCGGCCGCGGCTTCAAGGCGCCCCTCTAGGCTCGCGTGGTTCATGCCGGCGTATCCGGAGGCGGACTTGTGTGCGAAAGGCGAGTTCGCCGCCGAACCTACCGGGGGTGGGTCGACCATTTAGGTCGTGCCAATGACTCGGGGATCGCGATACCGGCGGGGCGCGGTGTGATTTGGACTGGACATGTTCCGATGTGGTTCCTTGGCCCATGGAAGCAATTATGATGTAGATGTCATATTCTTGGTTTGGAGGTGCTTAATGGTGAAGTCGTCGGCGCTGGTGAGGGCCGCCCGTCGGAGTCGGCATCTCACGCAGTCGGGGCTTGCAGCGCTGACTGGGATCGATCAGGCGAGCGTTTCGCATCATGAGCGGGGGAGGGATGCTGCGTTCAGCACTGTGGACCGATTGCTTGCCGGTGCAGGGTATCGCCTGTATGCGGCACCGACGCGTCGGGACGATGCGGCCAGCGCGGCGGCGACGATTCGCGACCGCCTTCGCGCGGGAGATCCGGACCGTGCGCTCCGTGCGTTGCTTCAGCTGAACGACGACCTCACTGCTGAGCATGGACTCGTCCGAGGCATCCTTGCTCTGGCTGAACCTGAGTCGACTGGGAACCGTGTCTGGGATGCCGTCATCGCGGCTCTCGTGGCGTGGCGGCTGAACCAGGAGCAGATCCCACTGCCTGCATGGGTCGATGACTCGGCTCGTGCATTGGCTGACCCCGTAGTGTTCCGGATCGATCCGGCTGACCCTGCGCCCGGGCGCGACGACGTGCCCGACGAGTTCGCTGAACGTGGCGTCCTTGCGTGGGCCGACACGTTTGCGAGCGTCTGATGGCAGGCACGGCGCTCGACCGTGACGAGATCATCTCCGGTCTCCGAGATCTTGTTGCGGAGCTTCGGGTCGTCGGAGAGGTCGCGGGCATTCGGCTAGTCGGTGGAGCGGCCCTTGCGCTGCGCTATTTCGACCGAGGCACCACGCAAGACCTGGATGCGCTGCACGTCCACCCGGGCTCTGATGAATCGGTCGCCGCTGCAGCCGGGCGGGTCGCCAGTCGTCATGGTTGGGATGCGCGCTGGCTGAACTTCGACGTGAACGACGCTGACGCGATCCCGACGCTCGGCCGTGCCGTGGAATGGGAAGCGATCTACGACAACGGCGGCATCGTCATCCAAGTCGCCTCGAAGGAAGCGATGCTCGCGATGAAACTCCGGGCGAACCGCCCCGGTCGCGATACCCGCGACATCCGCCTCCTGCTCGCGCTCTGCGACATCCACACACTTGAAAGCGCGGAAGAACTCTACGAGGAGTTCTACCCCGGCGACCTACTCACCGAACGCGCAGAGCGGATGGTCAACGCCATCCTCGATGGCGCGCCGACACCAGCTCCGCCTTCGCCAGGGCCGCTCGAGATCTGAACCGCGCCTGAATAACTGGCGTGGACTCGGGGTCAAGCGCAGTGCGCTGCGCTTGCCACCTGATGCGTTCACGCTTATCCAACGCTTATTCGATCCAAGCCCGGTCGAGTCCCACCGAGGCATCCCGAGTAGTCTTGAAGTCGCAGTTTCAGGATCGGAGAGAAATCCTCGGTCATGTCGAGATTAGTCGAGCAGTCGCCGAGGTTCGGAGTCCAGGGGATAGTCCGTGGCGAATCCATCGGTCACATGTTCAAGTCCCGTCCGCCCTCCGCCCTACAAAGCTCGGTCTGATAGCGGTGGGCGAGCTCGTCGTTGGGGCGTTCTACCCGAGGGAAGGCGCTCTCGAGCGACGCATCCTGGGCAATGTTCGCGCCGAGCACTCATGCCCTAATCAAGCCGGTCCAGACCTGAGGTGAGTGCCACGCCGGCGGCCCCTTCGGCATATGCCGTGAGCGACCAAGGAACGACGCTCGTGCGTGCTGGGTCGACGAGCGTCGGTGTGGCCGCGGTCAGTTCGCGGCTGAATCCCGCTTCCATCTGCGCCCAGAATTCCAGCGTCTTGCCCGTCACTCGAATGGCGCTTGCACCGAGGAGAGTCGCAACAGCACCGGTTGCGCGGCCGAGAATGGCACCAGCATTGCTCAGGTACTCAAGCAACTGCTGATCCGAACGCTCAATCGCCTCTTGCAATGCCGAGACGGTCGTGTTCGACCCCATCGGTGCGCCCGCGAGAAGCTCCTGGAACCCGAAGTACGTCTGAATGCACCCGTGGTTGCCGCAGCGGCACAAGGGGCCTGTCGGATCGAGGGAAACATGGCCGAACTCGACCGACGAGCGTTGCAGACCCTTGTAGATCTTTCGGTCAGTGACGATTGCCATGCCGACTCCCTCCCCAATGCTGAGGAGCAGGAATTCGTCGTCAACGGGCAGACTCGAGTATGCGAGTTCCCTGTGCGCCAAGGCGATGACATCGTTCTCGAGGTAGACGGGAAGACCCGTGGCACGAGCCAACTCATCGGCAAGCGGCTCGTGGCTCCATCCGAGTACTGTCGATAGGACGACGTTGTGGCGCCCCGGGTCGACGACCCCCGACAGCGCGATGCCGATCGCGATGCACTGCATATCGGGGTCGTGCCCGGTGATGAACTGATTGGTTGCGAAAGTGAGCGCTCCAATCGGCGGGGCGCCTGATGTACTCGTCTCGATGTGCGCGTCGAGTACCCGGCCATCGAGATCAACGGCCACGAAGACCATTTCTTCGAGCTCGACCGATACTCCGAGCGTGTAGAACGCACCCGTGACAAGGTGCAGGGGGACTCTCGGCCGTCCCTCGCCGCGGGGAAGCGACGGAAGCTCGCGGACGTAGCCGCGCTCGATGAGTTTCCGTGTCTGCTGTGTGACGGTCGCGTTGCCGATGGTGAGCCGCTTCGAGAGTTCGCTTCGGCTCAGCCCGGGTGTCCGCGCAAGCTCTCCGATGATAGCGGCGCGGCTGGCACCCAGACCGCGCGCATGTTGCGGAATCGACATGTGGGCTCCGTTCTCGCCTGTATCGCCAGTCGTCGGTAAACATCCGATGTTAGGTTGACCAAGAATAACTTTGGCCCTAAAGTTACCTCAACAGTACTCAACGCTGAGTCGAACAGGAGAGATAGAGATGGTTTCTCGGGTAACAAAGGTCGGTGCAATTGTTGCCGCGGCCCTCGTCGTTGGTGGACTCGGGGCGTGTTCAGCCGACACGGGGTCTGACGATTCCGGGCCGAAGACGATCACGTGGAGCTTCTGGGACCAGGGTGAGGCCGGCAACAAGGTCTGGAAGGCTCGCGCTGCGGCAGTGACGGAGGAGAACCCGGACATCACGGTTGAGCTCACGACGAGCCCCTTCGCCGACTACTTCACGAAGCTGCAGTCTCAGTTGGCAGCCGGCACGGAAGCGTGCATCGTGTCGATGCAGAGCCTGCGGCTCCCCGCCTTCGCGAGCGCTCTGGAACCGCTTGACGACCTGCTCGCGGAGCAGGGCTTCGACGAATCCGAATGGAACGAGGGCGCTCTCAGCGCACTCCAGTTCGAGGGCGAGCAGTACGCCGTACCGTACGGGTTGTCGACGATGCTCCTGTACTACAACAAGGACGCGTTCGCCGCGGCGGGTGTGGAGGAGCCGACTTCGGCCTGGACGATCGAGGATTTCGAGGCCGCGGCTGAAAAGATCACGGCCGCAACGGGGAAGCCGGCGTTCGGGCAGTCGTTCTCGGACCTTCACATGTTCGCGATGCTGCTGGCCGACAACGGTGCGAAGCCCGTGACCGCCGAGGGTGAACTCGATCTCACCTCGGACGAGATGAAGGAAGCCTTCGACTGGTACAGCGGCCTCGCAACGGAACAGGGAGTCGCGAGCGTCCCAGCCAGCGCGTCCGACATTCCGTGGGGTGAGCAGCAGTTCGTGGCGGGCAACGTGGCAATGGCCGTCGACGGGTCCTGGAACCTCGCGAGCAATGCCGCGGATGCCGGCTTCCCGGTCGGTGTCGTGGCACTGCCTCAGGGGCCGAATGGCGGCGGCACTTATTCCGCCAACTCCGGCTTCGGTATCTCGAAGAGCTGTGAGAACAAGGCAGCGGCGGCCGAGGCGATCGTCGCCATCACCGGCGCAGATGCCGCTGAGGAATCCGCGAAGGGTGGGACCGCGCCGGCGCGCCTCGGCAGCGAGGACACGTTCTACCAGGGTCTGGCAGACAGCATCGACGCGAAGAACCCGGGCTACTCGCAGCAGGCTCGAGACGCGGTCGAAGCATCGAGTGAAATGGCGACTCCGTTCATCAGCACGGACAACTGGGACCAGGTGACGAAGCAGATCGCCAGGCAGTTCATCCTCGCGTACACCGGCAGCGAGGACCCCGAGCAGGTTCTCGAAGCCGTCCAATCGGCTGCCGCGAAGTGATTCACGGGGCGGGTCGGCGCAACGACGTCGCCGGCCCGCCCATCGACACGGATGGATGACAAATGATCAAGGCGAACGCCGCCGCCGGGCAAGCCGAGGTGGCCAATCGTGCGTCAGAGCGCACGGCAGACGGTGGTGTACCAGGACGGGGGACTGCCGCAACGAGTCATCGGAAGCGTCGGCGGTCGGAGCGGCCGGCCGCGCTCGGCTTCCTGACCCCGAGCATTCTCGGGCTGACGGTGTTCATCATGTTCCCGTCCGTTCTGGCGATCGTCACGAGTCTCTTCCACTGGCCGACCTTCGGTGAGATCACCTTTGCCGGGTTCGAGAACTACGCGGCGCTGTTCGAGCCGGGGAGCGAGTTCATTCCCGCACTCGTCAACACCTTGGTCTTCACGATCATCATCGTGCCGGTGAATCTCGTACTCACGGTGGCCATGGCGTTCTGGATCGCCGGCAGTCGATTCCGGCGCCTGTACCGGGTCTTGTTCTTCCTACCCGTGGTGACCCCGACGGTCGCCACCGCGATCATCTGGAAGCTGCTCTACCAGCCGAACGGCCTGATCGATTGGGCGGCGTCGCTGTTCGGAATCGACCTCCCGAACCTCCTCGCAACCGAGAGCACCGCCCTGCTCGCGGTCACGGTCGTGATCATCTGGCAGGGGTTCGGCTACAACATGCTGATCTTCTCAGCCGCCATCGACCAGCTCCCGACCGATGTGCTCGCTGCGGCATCCCTCGATGGCGCGGGCCCGTTGCGGCAGCTGTTCCAGATCAAGATTCCCCTGTTGACGCCGGCCATCTTCTTCGCCTCGACGGTCACGTTGATCCAGGCGTTCCAGATCTTCGCCGAGCCGTTCGTCATGACCGCAGGCGGGCCTGGCACGGCAACCGTGACCGTGGTGATGAACGTCTACCAGACGGCGTTCCAAGGCGGCGAACTGGGTGCTGCCGCGGCACCGGCGATGGTGCTGTTCCTCCTCATCCTCGCAGCCACATTCGTCCAGTGGTTCGGCCAGAAGAAGTGGGTGCACTATGAGTAGTCTTGAGCGCGTCAGCCCGGCGGCCTCTCGCCGGCGTCGAGGGTTTCCCGCACTTCGGATCACGAACGAGCTGCTGCTTGCGATCGTGGCGGCGTTGTACATCCTGCCGATCGTGTTCACATTCACTTCGTCGTTCAAGTCCAACAACGAGGTATTCCAACAGCCACCGACTTTCTTCGGTGCGGAGCTGCGTTGGCAGAACTACGTGGAGGTCTTCGAGTTCGCGCCGTTCCAGCGGTACATCTGGAATGGGCTCGTGGTCTCGGTGCTCGGGACGATCATCGTCCTCGCGGTGTCGGCGCTGTCGGCGTACGCGTTCGGGATCCTTCGTTGGCGCGGACGTGATCAATCGATGCTCGCGTACCTCGGAACGATGATGATTCCGCAGGAAGTGCTGATGATCCCGATGTTCCTGGTCATGGCGCAGTTCGGGTGGATCAACACGTGGCAGGCGCTCATCCTGCCGTGGGCATTCGGCGCGTTCGGCACGTTCCTGTTGCGGCAGTTCTTCGCAAGTCTTCCGTATGAGTTGGTGGAAGCGTCGCGAGTGGACGGATGCCACAACTGGACGACCTTCTGGAGGGTCATCCTGCCTTTGGCCAAGCCGTCACTCGCAGTCCTGGCCGTCTGGACGTTCCTCACGTATTGGAACAGCTTCCTCTGGCCGCTCATCATCGTGAACAATGTGAGCGAACTCGGCACCGTTCCACTCGGATTGCAGACGTTCTTCGGTGAGCACGGCGCAGCCTGGAACCTCATCCTCGCGGCTTCGGTCATCTCGATGGCACCGACGCTCCTGATCGTGATCCTGTTGCAGAAGCACCTGGTGAAGGGGATCGCTACCGTCGGCTTGGCGGGTCGTTGATGCAGACACGCCTCCAGTCCGGCGAGGGATCCGGTCGCCGGCAGCCGAACATCGTGTTGTTCGTGGCCGACGACCTCGGCTGGGGCGATCTGGGCGCGTACGGGGCAACGGCCATTCCGACGCCGGCGATCGACAAGCTCGCTGCAGGGGGCGTGCTGTTCACGGATGCCCATGCGACCTCCGCCGTATGCAGTCCCAGCCGCTACAGTCTCATCACTGGGCGGTACCCGTGGCGAAGCCCGTTGCAGGCGGGAGTGCTTGGAGGTACGGACCCATCGATTCTCGATGACGAGCCGACGCTTGCCGATGTGTTGCGTGCCGGCGGGTACCGTACGGGCGCCTTCGGCAAGTGGCACCTCGGCCTGAACTGGAAGCACAAGGCGGGCTCGCGCCCGACGGCGTTCGGGCCAGCCGGGTTCGTGCCGGACATGCAGGCATCCGGCAGAGACGTCGACTACGCCGAGCCGTTCACCGGAGGGCCGCTCGATCATGGGTTCGACGACTTCTTCGGGATCGCCGGTTCGTTGGACATGCCTCCGTACTGCTTCCTCGAGCAGGACCGCACGGTGGGAATCCCGTCGATCGAGAAGTCCCCGCTGATCACCTCACAGCGGCCCGGCCTCGCCGTCGACGACTGGGTCGATCACGCGGTGGACACGACGGTTCTCGAGAGAGCGACCGCGTGGATCTCGCGTCAGGCGACCGGTGACTCGCCGTTCTTCGCGTATGTCGCATCCGCGGCGCCGCACAGGCCGTGCGTGCCGCCCGGGTTCGTCACGGGAAGGTCGGAGGCCGGCCCCAGAGGAGACTCCGTCTGCCTCGTCGACTGGATGGTCGAACGGATCGTGGAGACCCTCGAGCAGGCAGGTGTTCGTGGCGACACGATCGTCATCATCACGAGCGACAACGGTGCCCCCTTGATCTTCCCGGAGGACGGCGACGTCGTGCGACATCGCCCGAACGGCCCGTGGCGAGGGCAGAAGGCGGATGCCTGGGAGGGCGGACACCGTGTACCTCTTGTCATTGAGGGTGCGGGAGTACCCAGCGGGAAGTCCGATCGCCTGGTTTCGCTCATGGATCTCGTTCCAACAATCGCCCACATGGCAGATGCGGTCGACGTTGTGAGGCGGGACGGAGTGATCATCTCCGAGGCCATCGGCGACGAGCGCACCCCGAGTGGCCGAGGTCCGCTCGGCCAGCAGGCTTTCGACGGCTCACTGGTACTGCGGGAGGGCACCGACAAGGCGGTGTTCAGCACCGGATCCGGTGGCTTCACCGATCCGATCGGAACGCCGACCGACGCAACATCCGGGCAGTTCTTCGAGCTCGACCGTGATCCACAGGAGCTGGTCGATCGCTGGGCCGATCGCGGCGACGAGGCTCGAGAAATGTTGGAGCGCTTCCGAGCGGCAACCGGCTTCTCGACCGATCTCGACACGAGATTGGCCGAGCGTGCGTAAGGGTGACCCTGATCAGCTCATGCGCAGCAGGTCCACTGCCGGAGCCTTCGTAGCCGGAATCGACATCGGTGGCACGAAGATCTCTGCCGTAATCTGCGACTCGGAGGGGCGCCGAATCGCCACGGATGCGGTGCCGGCTCCGGCCCGCGTAGGTGGCGAAGCGATGGCGGATGCCGCCGCCGCCCTCGTTCGTCGACTCGAACACGATTCCGGTGCCGCGCTGCACGCCGCGGGTGTCGGCGCAGCCGGGGTCATCGATCAGTCCACGGGCACCGTGATCGCGGCATCCGAGTCGTTCAACGGCTGGGCAGGGTTTCCGCTCGGGAGCGTGCTTTCCGACACCCTCGGCCTACCGGTGGCGGTGGAGAACGACGTCAACGCCTTCCTGCACGGGGAACTCCGCTGGGGCGCTGTTCACAACCGTGCGCACGTGCTCGGAATCGCCCTCGGCACCGGAGTCGGTGGCGCGATCGCGCTCGATGGCCGGATCTTCGCCGGTCATCGTGGTGCGGCCGGTGAGATCGGCCACACGCCGGGGTACAGCGACATCGTCTGCACCTGCGGGCGGGTGGGACACCTCGAGACGCTGGCGTCAGGGAGGTCGATCGAAGAGCGCTATGCCGAGCGGACCGGTGCTGCGGCCCGACTCGATGCTGTGGAGATCGCCAGGCGGGCTCGAATCGGTGATGCCGAGGCGCGGGCAGTCTACGACGATGCCGGCCGTGCCGTAGGGCTCGCGATCGCCACAGCCACGACGCTGTTCGACCTGTCCGACGTCGTCATCGGCGGAGGAGTGCGAGGCGCGTGGGATCTGCTCTCACCGTCGCTCCACGCCACGCTCGCTCGGAACGAGCCGGTGTCCGGTTACCCCCTCGACATCCACCCGTCGGCACTCGGCGACGCTTCCGTGGCGCTTGGCGCCGCAGCGCTCGCCCTGCATGAGGCCGACGCCACTACCGGAGCGGAGCGCACTGCATGAGCGAACTCAGACTGTCCGAGGCATCCGAAATCTGGATGGGCCCGCTGAGCCCCGTGGAGCCCGGTGGGCTCTCCAAGCCGCGCATCGGGATCGCCGGCATCGCCATCGAATCGAGCACGTTCTCGCCACATGTCTCGGGTGACGAGGCTTTCACGATCCGCCAGGGTGACGAGCTCATCGGGTACTACCGGTTCCTCGCTCCCGGCACGGAACTTCGTGATGGCGCCGAGTGGGTGCCGCTCACACACGGCCGATCCTTGCCCGGAGGGGCGGTCGCCACCGCGACGTATGAGCGCATGAAGCAGCTCATCGTCGACGGGATCCGCGCCCAAGGGCCGTTCGACGGCTTCTTCTTCGACATTCACGGAGCGATGAGCGTCGTCGGAATGGTCGACGCCGAGGCCGACCTCGCCCACGCCGTCCGGGACGCCCTCGGCCCCGACACCCTCGTCTCGGCGTCGATGGACCTGCACGGCAACGTCTCGCGTGAACTGCTCGACGAGGTCGACCTCATCACCTGCTACCGGATGGCACCACATGAGGACGAGCAGAACACGAAGGAACGAGCGGTGTTCAATCTCCTGACGCGTCTGCGCTCGTCCGATGGCACCGACCCGTCCGCTCGCCGCCCGTACAAGGCCTGGCTTCAGGTGCCCGTGCTCCTGCCCGGCGAGAAGACCAGCACCCGGCTCGAGCCGGCTCGCAGCATCTACGCAGAGATTCCCGGTATCGAGGCGCTGCCCGGCGTCGTCGACGCCGCGATCTGGGTCGGCTACGCATGGGCCGACGAGCCGCGTTGCCAGGCAGCCGTGGTCGTAACAGGTGATGACCCCGAACTCATCCGTCATGAGGTCGAGCGGCTCGGACGCCTCTACTGGGATGCCCGTGCGGACTTCGTATTCGTCGCGGACGCGCTGCCCCTCACTGAATCGCTCGACGCCGCTCTCGCACCTGGAGCGCCGCGACCGTTCGTGATCTCCGACTCGGGCGACAACCCCACCGCCGGAGGCGCGGGCGACGTGTCGTGGACCCTCGGCCGGCTGCTCGAGCGCCCCGAGCTCGCGAACGGCACGGCGACCGCGATCCACGCGTCGATCTTCGACGCGGATGCCGTGCGGATCGCCCGTGAGGCGGGCGTCGGTCACACGGTGTCACTCGAGGTCGGCGGCCGAGTCGACGCAGGCCCGTCCGGGCCGATCGCAATCGCCGGCGACGTCTTCTCGATCACCGACGGCGACCCCGACGCGGGAACGCAGGTGGTGGTCAGGTCGGGCGGCGTGCACGCCATCATCACCGAGCGCAGGAAGCCGTTCCACCACATCGCCGACTTCACGATGCTCGGCCTCGACCCGCAGGCGACGGACATCCTGGTCGTGAAGATCGGCTACCTCGAGCCGGAGCTCTACGAACTCGCAGCCGGATGGACGCTCGCACTGACCCCCGGCGGCGTCGACCAGGACCTGCTGCGACTCGGCCACCACCACCTCGTCCCCGGCGTCTACCCCTTCGACACCACGGGAACCCCGACCCTCGAAGCCGTGGTCACCCGTCGCACGACCACCTGACCGGAGACCCATGCTCAACTTCGAACAGCGCACCGGCCCCGACTTCGGCGTCGCAGCCCCCACCTACCCCACAGCACGAGTACCAGAGTGGTACCGCGACGCGAAGCTCGGCTTCTTCGTGCACTGGGGGTTGTACTCGGTGCCCGCGTGGGGCACCCCGCACGGCGAGGGTAGGGTCCCCACCGAGGACGCGTATGCCCACCACCAATACGCCGAGTGGTACGGCAATACCGTTCGCATCCCGGGAAGCCCCACCTGGGAGCACCACCAGGACGTGTACGGCACGGGCACGAGCTACGAGGACCTCGCCGACCTCTGGGACTCCTCGGCGTTCGACGCGCCGTCGTTCGTGGGATCGCTTATCGACGCGGGCGCGCGATACGTGATCCCGACGACGAAGCACCACGAGGGCTTCTGCCTCTGGGACACGGCGACGACCCCGTTCAACGCAACGAAGCGTGGCCCCCGCCGCGATCTCATCGCCGAGTTCCACGATGCGACGCGGGCCGCCGGCGCCCGGTTCGGCGTGTACTACTCGGGCGCGCTCGACTGGCACGTCAGCGATTTCCCGCCGATCGAGTCGGACACCGATCTCTTCCGGTTCCGCCGCAACGACGAGCGCTTCGCGCGATACGCCGCGGCGCAACTCGACGAGCTCGTGGAGCGGTTCTCGCCCGACATCCTCTGGAACGACATCGACTGGCCCGACGGGGGCAAGGGCGGTGGCGACTTCGCCGTCGCGGCGTTGCTGGGCCGCTACTTCCGGAGAGTTCCGGGCGGGGTCGTGAACGACCGTTGGGGGGTGCCCTACCACGGCTTCCTCACCCGGGAGTACCGCGAGATCGACGACGTCATCGTCGAACCGTGGGAATCCACGCGTGGACTCGGGTTCTCCTTCGGCTACAACCAGGCCGAGGGTCCCGAGCACTCGCTGTCGGGTGATGCACTCATCCGGCTCCTCATCGATGTCGTCGCCAAGAACGGCAATCTGCTCATCAACGTCGGGCCCCGCGCCGACGGCACGATTCCCGAACTGCAGGCCGCGAGCATGGCGGCGATGGGCGGATGGATCCGCCGGAACGGCGAGGCGGTCTACGGCACCCGGCCGTGGGTGCGGGCGGTCGAACCGCTCGCGCCGATCCGCTACACACAGTCAGCAGGCACCGTGTTCGTGCACCTGCTCGAGCCGACCTCGGGTGAACTCGTCCTGCCCGACGAGCTCGCAGCAACCGGCTCGGCCGCTTGGCTCGGCGCCGGCGCTGCCGACCTTCGCCGGGACGACGGACGTGTTCGCGCGTCGGTGCCCGAAGGGCTCCGCGGCGAGGCGGTCGCGGTGCTGGCGGTCTCCCGATGACCGCGGGCGCGCCCGGCCGGGCCTTCGACTCGCAAGCGCTGCGGCCCCGCGCCGTGGAGATCGCCGTGCACGATCCGGCCGGCGCCCGGATCGCCTTCGAGGCGGGCGCCGACCGCGTCGAGCTGTGCACGGCGCCCGGTACTGGCGGTCTGACACCGTCGATCGGCACTGTCGCCGCGTGCGTGCGGATCGCCGAAGCCGCCGGCAGGCTCGCGGGTGTGCACGTGCTCGTGCGGCCACGCGAGGGCGGCTACGTCTACACCGCAGAGGAGGTCGAGACCCAACTCGCAGACATCCGCGCCGTGGTCGAGGCAGGGGCGGGCGGCGTGGTGATCGGTGCCCTGACGGCCGACGGTCAGATCGATCGGCCCGCCGTCGAGCGCCTCGTGCTCGCTGCCGGCGAAGCCGCGGTGACGTTCCATCGGGCACTCGACGCGATGCCCGATCCTCAGGCCTCGGTCGACGTGCTCGTCGGCCTCGGGATCTCCCGCATCCTGACTTCGGGCGGCGCGGCGCGCAGCATCGACGGGGCGACCGAACTCGCGGCGCTCGCGGATCGCGCCGACGGGCGCCTCGAGGTGATGGCGGGCGGTGGCGTGCGCCCCGTCGACATCCCGACGTTGTTCGCGCTCGGGATCGATGCGGTGCACCTTTCGGCGCGCCAGATCGTCGAGGATCCGGCTCCGACGGGCCCAGTCGGCGGCGCGTCGCTCGTCTCCCGCACGGATCCCGCACTGGTGCACGCCGCGGTCGCGGCCGCCCGCCGCTGATCCAGGCCGGCTGCACCGAAATGGTCGTTGCCGCTGATCCAACCGTCGGAGTTGCTCGGGTCTTCGGTGCCGACTCAGAGCGCCGCCGAGCGCAGCCACTGCTCGACGCCCGCCACGTGCGCGAGCGTGAGCGCCTCGGCGAGGGTGGAGTCGCCCGCCGCGATGGCCTGGAGGATCGCCCGGTGCTCGCTGAGCGTCTGATCGACGGCGTGCTCCTGCGTGATGCCGCGCCAGATGCGCGCTCGCACCGTGTGGCTCGAGAGCGAATCGAGCAGGCTCGCCAAGTACCCGTTGCCGGCGGCTCGGGCGATTGCGCCGTGAAACTGGAGGTCGTGTGCGACGAGGTCTTCGACGCTCGCGTCGGTCTCGACGGCGTCGACGATCTTCTGGAGCATCTCGAGCTGCGTCTCGTCGGCGTGCTGGGCGGCGAGTGACGACGAGGCAGGCTCGAGGATGCGTCTGACCGCAAGGATCTCGAGGATCGACTGGTCGTCGTGCAGGTCGATCACGAACGACATGGCCTCGAGCAGCAGCGCGGGCTCGAGGCTTGTGACATAGGTGCCGTCGCCGCGGCGCACGTCGAGCACCCGGATCAGTTCGAGTGCTTTGACGGCCTCCCGCAGTGAGTTGCGCGACAAGCCGAGCTGTTCGCTGAGCTCCTTCTCGGGGGGGAGGCGATCACCGGGGGCCAGACGGCCCTCGGTGATCATGTCCTTGATGCGCTGGATCGCCTCGTCGGTGACGGCCATACGGTGATGCTAGCGCGCGGGGGCGGGACGCAGCCGGAGGCCCTGCATGCCGCCGTCGACAGCAAGCGCGACACCGGTGGTCGAGCCAGCGCGGGGGCCCGCGAGGTAGGCCACCGCTTCGGCGACCTCCTCGGCGGCGACGAGCCTGCCGTGCGGCTGTCGCGCCTCGAGCGCGGCGCGCTCGGCGGCGGGGTCGTCGGCGCTATCGAGAAGCCGCCCGACCCAGGGCGTGTCGACGGTGCCGGGGTTCACCGCGTTCACACGGATGCCCTCGCGAATGTGGTCGGCGGCCATCGCCAGGGTGAGCGAGAGCACGGCGCCCTTGCTCGCGCTGTACAGCGCGCGCTGTGGGAGGCCGGCAGTCGCCGCGATCGAGGAGGTATTCACGATCGCCGCCGCAGGAGACTGCCGCAGGTGCGGTAGCGCGGCACGGGTGACCCGTGCAATGCCGATGACGTTGATGTCCAGTACGCGTTGCCACTCGGCGTCGTCGTTCGCGGCGATGTCGCCCTGGGCGCCGATGCCGGCGTTGTTGATCACGATGTCGAGCCGACCGAACGCCCGGACGGTCTGGTCGACCGCCGCCGCGACGCTCGCGCTGTCGGCGACATCGACGGCGACGCGCAGGTCGGCATGCTCCGCCGACTCGGGCCGCAGGTCGAAGACCGCGACTTTTGCGCCGCCCTTCTCCAGGCGTTCGGTGATCGCCGAACCTATGCCGCTCGCGCCGCCGGTGACGACGGCGACGAGGCCGTCGAATTCCTGATCCACGTGGATGCTCCGTTCCCGGCTCAGGCGGCCGTGTACTGCTGGCGCTGCCGGCCGAGGCCGTCGATCTCGAGTTCGACCACGTCGCCCGGGGCGAGGTACGGGAAGCGACCCGACAACGCTACGCCCTCTGGAGTACCGGTGAGCACGAGGTCGCCGGGCTCGAGCGCGAGGTACTGGCTGAGCTGCCAGACGATCGCGTCGATGCCGAAGATCAGGTCGCGTGTTCGGGAGTCCTGGCGCGGCTCGCCATTCACCCAGCTGCGAAGGCGCACGTCATCGATCTGGACCTCATCACCGGTGACGAGCCAGGGGCCGGTCGGGCAGTAGCCCGGCGCACTCTTGCCCTTCGACCATTGACCGCCGGACACGGCGAGCTGCCAGTCCCGTTCCGAGAGGTCGTTCACGAGCACGTACCCGGCGACGTGAGCCCGCGCGTCATCGGGGGAGTCGAGGTAGCTCGCGCGAGAGCCGATGACGATGCCGAGTTCGACCTCCCAGTCGGTCTTGGTGCTGCCCCGGGGGATCTGGACCGCGTCGTTCGGGCCGACGACCGTGTTCGGCGCCTTCATGAACATCACGAGATGCTCGGGCGGCTGCGAGCCCGACTCCGCCGCGTGGGCCGCGTAGTTCATGCCGACGCAGTAGATCGCCGACGGTCGGGCGATGGGGGCACCCACACGGAGCTCGGTCGCACCGGCGAGCTCGGGGAGGCGGCCGTCTGCGAGGGCGGCAGATGCCCGGGCGACGCCGTCGCCGCCGAGGAACGCGCCGTCGATGTCCGCCGTCACCGAACGCAGGTCCAGGTGGCGGTCGCCGTCGACGACGACGGGGATCTCAGCTCCGGGGGCTCCGAGGCGGGCGAAACGCATTGAGGGTCCTCTCGACGAACATCAGCACTCTGGTCGGATGATTCCGACGTGTCTTAGGCATTCTCGCACATTCATCGAAGGTTGACGGCTCAAACATCCGATGTTTATTCTGGAGTAGGCCAGAAAGGACATCATGACCACGATCATCGACGTCATCACGCGCGACATCCGCTTCCCGACCTCGCTCATGCTCGACGGATCGGACGCCATGAATCCCGACCCCGACTACTCGGCGGCCTACCTGATCATCCGTACGGACGCCGCCGACGGGCTCGAGGGACATGCCTTCGTCTTCACCATCGGCCGGGGAAATGACGTGCAGGTGGTCGCGATCGAGGCGCTCCGTGAGCACCTCGTCGGCCGAGACGTCGAAGCGCTCCTCGGCGACATGGGGGCGGCCTCGCGGCTGCTCATGACCGACTCCCAACTGCGCTGGCTCGGTCCCGAGAAGGGTGTCATGCATATGGCGATCGGCGCGGCCGTCAATGCGCTCTGGGACCTTCGTGCCAAGCGCGCGGGGGAACCGCTCTGGCTGCACCTCTCCCGGCTCTCACCCGAGGAGATCGTCTCGCTCGTCGACTTCCGTTACCTGAGCGACGCGATCACGCCCGACAAGGCGATCGACATCCTTCGCGCCGCGCTGCCCGGCCGAGAGGAGCGGACCCGGGCTCTCCTCGCGAACGGCTACCCCGCTTATACGACGAGTCCGGGGTGGCTCGGCTACTCCGACGAGAAGCTCGAGCGGCTCTGCCGCGAGGCCGTGGCCGACGGTTTCCCGCAGATCAAGCTCAAGGTGGGTGCCGACCTCGACGACGACCGGCGTCGGATGGCCGTCGCCCGGCGCACGGTCGGCCCGGATTACCCGATCGCGATCGACGCGAACCAGCGCTGGGACGTGGCGTCCGCCATCGAGTGGGTGCAGGCCCTCGCAGAGTTCGACCCCGCATGGATCGAGGAGCCGACCAGCCCCGACGACGTGCTCGGCCACGCGGCAATCGCGCGCGGCGTCGCGCCAATCCGGGTCGCCACCGGCGAGCATGCACAGAACCGGGTGCTGTTCAAGCAGTTCCTGCAGGCCGGGGCCATGCAGGTCATGCAGATCGACGCAGCCCGCGTCGGCGGGGTCAACGAGAACATCGCGAACCTCCTGCTCGCCGCGAAGTTCGGCACCCCCGTCTGCCCCCACGCGGGCGGCGTCGGCCTCTGCGAGGCCGTGCAGCACCTCTCGATGTTCGACTTCGTCGCCGTCTCGGGCACGATGGAGGGACGCATGATCGAGTACGTCGACCATCTGCACGAGCACTTCGCGACCCCTGTGGTCATCGAGCGCGGGCGCTATGTCGCGCCGACCGCACCCGGCGCGGGCACGGAGATGCTCCCCGCGTCGATCGAGCAGTACACCTGGCGCGGTCACCACGCGGAGACCCTCGCGTGAGTCTGCCGGCCGAGTTCATCGCACGGATGGGGCCGCTCGGCTTCGGAGCCGCCTCGATCGGCAACCTCTACACCGAAGTATCCGAGGAACAGGCCGCGGCTGCCTTCGCCGCGTCGTGGGACGGTGGGATCCGCTACTACGACACCGCGCCGCACTACGGGCTCGGCCTCTCCGAGCGTCGGCTCGGCGCGTTCCTCGGTGCCGAGCCCCGCGACGAGTTCGTGCTGTCGACGAAGGTGGGCCGCGTGCTCGACCCGAACCCGGCCTTCGCCGGGGGCGACGACCTGGCCTTCGACTTCGCCGTGCCGAACCGCACGGTTCGTCGCTTCGACCCGAGCGAGGCGGGCATCCGGCGCAGCATCGAGGACTCCCTCGAGCGGCTCGGCATGGACCGCATCGACATCGCGTTCCTGCACGATCCCGACGCCTACGACCTGGACCGGGGGCTCGCAGAAGGGCTTCCCGCCCTCGCGAAGCTTCGCGACGAGGGCGTGGTCGCCGCGATCGGCATCGGAACGAACGACGCCGCCGCCGCGGCTCGCGCCGTGCGTGAAGGCGACCTCGACGTCGTGATGATCGCGAGCAGATACACCCTGCTTGAGCAGTCCGCACTCCACGAACTGCTGCCTGCGTGCGAGGAGCGCGGCGTCGACGTCGTGGCCGCCGCAGTGTTCAACTCCGGGCTGCTTGCCACCGACACCCCGTCCGCGAACGCGCGCTACGACTATGCTGCGCCGTCGGCCGCCGTGCTCGAACGTGCCGAGCGGCTCGCGGCCGCCTGCGCCGCATCCGATGTCGCACTGCCAGTGGCGGCCATCCACTACCCGTTGCTGCACCCGGCCGTACGCTCCGTCGTGGTCGGGTCGGCCGTCGCCGGCGAGATCGCCCAGAACGTGCAGAGGATGCGCGACACGCCGCCCGCGCGGCTCTGGAGCGAGCTGCGCGCGCGGAAGCTCATCCCATGACCCGCATCGTCGATGCCCACCTGCACGTGTGGGACCGCACGGTGAGCGACTACGCCTGGATCACCCCAGAACTCGGCCCGCTCGACCGCTCGTTCAGTGCCGAGGAGGCGCGAGTCGTGCTTGCAGCGGCGGGCGTCGACGGCGCGATCCTCGTGCAGGCCGAGGACTCGCTCGCGGACACCCGGTTCCTGCTCGACACCGCACGCACGCACGACTGGGTCGACGGCGTCGTGGGCTGGCTTCCGCTCGATGCGCCATACGTAGCACGGACCGCGCTCGACGAGATCGCGGCTGACCCCGCGCTTCGGGGCATCCGTCACCTCGTGCACGACGACCCCCGCGACGAGTTCCTCGACCTGCGCGAGGTGCGCGCGTCCCTCGCCGAGCTCGTCAGGCTGGGGCTGGTCTTCGAGGTCCCGGACGCGTGGCCGCGGCACCTCGCCGGCGCACGCCGCGTGGCCGAGGCGGTGCCTGGATTGACCGTGGTGATCGACCACCTGGCCAAGCCTCCGGTCGGCCGCGCCGACTTCGACGACTGGCGGCGCGAGTTCGACCGAGTCGCGGAGCTTCCGAACACCGTTGCCAAGTTCTCGGGGCTGCACCTCCCCGGCGTCGCCCTCGACGGCGGCGTCGCTGGGACGCTCCTCGAGATCGCCCTCGCCGGATTCGGCGCCGACCGGCTGATGTACGGCGGCGACTGGCCGATGTCAGTGCCGCACGGGGGCTACGCACCGACATGGCGGGTGATGCGCGCGGCGATCGACCGCATCACTTCGCCGAACGAACGAGCGGCGGTGCTCGGCGGCACCGCGATGCGGGTCTACTCGCGCACCAATGGCGCCACCGGGCGCACCGACTGAGAAGGAGACGACGCATGCTCTCCGGGATCCATCCAATGCTCACCGCCGACCTGCTTGCGGCCCTCGACCGGCTCGGGCACGGCGACGAGCTCGTCGTCGCCGACGCGAACTTTCCGGCGCACCGCTTCGGCATCGAGGTCGTCGAGCTCGCCGGCATCACCTCTCCCGCGGCAGTCGTCGCGATCCGCACCGTGATGCCGGTCGACCGCTATGAGGGCCCCGCGGTGCTGCTCATGACGTCGGAGGGGGACGAACTGCCGGTGCAGCGCGAGCTGCTCGACGCAGCGGCTGCGCCCGCCGAGCGCACGTCGTCGCTCGAGCGCTTCGCCTTCTACGACCGCGCAGCTGCAGCACGACTCGCCATCCGCACCGGCGAGGTGCGTCCGTACGGCAACCTCATCCTCCGCAAGGGCGTCGTCACCGCCCCGGCGAGCTGGACGCCGGCGGACTGAGGACACAGTTCGCACAACACTCCAGAACGCAACATGATTTCGCGAGAGATGCTTCTACGTGTTCGGGGAGCGCGTTGACGACAGGTTGCATCCTTCGCATATTGCAGCGAAGCACGGCGGCGGCGATCCGCGACTACGTTCGACCGTGATGAGATCATCACCGGTCTCCGAGACCTCGTCGGCGAGCTTTGCGCCCCCGGCGAGATCGCGGCATCCTGCTGGGGTTCACGTCCCGTCCGCCCCTACAGGATGCCGTTCCACCAGGACGTCTTGATCCCGGTGAGACCCTTTCGTGCATACTTCATTCGAGACTCGGCAGCCACTGGGAGTTTGTTCGATCGAGCAAGCCGTGGGCGCTTCCTTCGTTGACGTGTGGTGCGATCGCCACCAGCGTGCTCATCAACGCAAGCCAAGTCTTCGATGTCATCTTCGAATATTGGATCCGGAATGCGCATCTTGCGTGATCTTTCCGATACATTCGGATGCCATGACCGCTCGTACTGCAGGTGAACCCGGCGAAGCCGCCGAGAACGCAGAATCCCGCGAAGGTGCGCTTCAGCGTCTTGCCGGCCGCCACCAGACGGGCTACCGCTCGGTCGGGGTGATGGTGTATGACATCCTTCGGGATGCGATCCTCAATGGGACGCTCGTCCCCGGGCAGAAGTTGCGCCAGGAGACGCTCGCCGAGACGATCGGTGTCTCTCGGCTCCCGGTGCGCTCGGCGCTCATTCAGCTCGAGGCTGACGGGCTCGTGGAGTTCCATGAGCGGCGCGGGGCGGTCGTCAAGGCGCTCTCAGTCGACCAGGCACGCGAGGTGTACGACATCCGAACCCTGCTCGAGGTCGAGGCGCTGCGGCTCTCGATGGCCGAGATGACCCCCGAACGGCTCGAGCGGTTGCGGGAACTCGGTCGTGCCGCCGACCTCGAGGAGGAGGGCGCTGATTTCGTGGACGCTCGCACCGAGTTCTACGCGGTGCTCTATGACGCGGCGCGGAATCCGGTGCTGTGGGAGATGATCGAGCAGTTGCGGCTCAAGGTAGGCCGTTACGTGCTCGGGTGGCGTCTCGTGAACAACGGTGACCACGCGCATGCGCATTCGCATGAAGGGCTCATTTCGGCCGTCGCTGCCGGCGAGGTCGAGCCTGCTGTCGAGGAGCTGCGGTCGCATCTGCAGCGCGTGCGGGACGCGGTGCTCGAGCTCCTCGCCGCCGATGGCGCACGATCAGCGGAGGCTGGTCAGGCCCACCGCTGATCATGCTTCGACGTCCTGTTTCAATTTGGATCTTGATTTTTGGATCCAGTATCCGAAATAATGAGGAGGTCGAGGACAGCCAGTCCGCCTGAAGCCGTCCACCAATCGCGAATGAGACGGCTTCGATTCGTCAGAACCGGAGGAGCGCCCATGGCCATCCACTACGCCGAGATCCGGCGATCTCTCGACCTCGCTCCCGGCCTCGACCG
Source organism: Agromyces sp. NPDC058484 (assembly GCF_042720415.1). Lineage (NCBI taxonomy): Bacteria > Bacillati > Actinomycetota > Actinomycetes > Micrococcales > Microbacteriaceae > Agromyces > Agromyces sp. NPDC058484. Next base: position 153,596 of record NZ_JBHXMP010000008.1, read on the forward strand.
CCTCCACCTGCATGGCGTCGGCCGCGACCAGACCGCGGGGCGCACGAGCCTCGGCCGCGACGTGCTCCCGGGACTGCGAGCATGAGCCCCGCGCCTCGCCCCTTGGGCATCCGGGTCCTGAGCGGCATCGGCGAGATCCGCCCCGGCGACGATCTGGTCACCGTCATCACGGATGCCGCCGCCGGCAGCCTCGAGCACGGCGACATCCTCGTCATCACATCGAAGATCGTCTCGAAAGCCGAAGGGCGCATCGTGCCGGCCTCAGACCGCGAGCAGGCCATCACCGACGAGACCGTGCGCACCGTCGCGACGCGCGCGCACGCCGGCGGGCTCACCCGCATCGTCGAGAATCGCCTCGGCATGGTCGCCGCCGCAGCCGGCGTCGATGCGAGCAACACCGGGGCCGGAACCGTGCTCCTCCTACCTATCGACCCCGACGCATCGGCGCGGGCGATCGCTCGGGGTGTTCGCGAACGCACCGGTCGCCTGGTGGGCGTGATCCTGAGCGACACGCTCGGACGCCCGTGGCGGGAGGGGCAGACCGATGTCGCGATCGGTGCGGCCGGGGTGCACGTGCTCGACGATCTGCGCGGCACGACGGATGGCGCGGGCAACCCGCTGTCGGTCACGATGCCGTGCGTCGCCGACGAACTGGCCGCCGCGAGCGATCTCGTGAAGGGCAAGGCGAGCGGATGCCCCGTGGCCGTCGTCTCGGGGCTCGGTCGCCTCGTCGGGCCGCTCGGCCTCCCCGACGCCACCGCGATCGTTCGACCCGCGGCACAGGACATGTTCCGGCTCGGCACCGACGAGGCGATCGCCGAAGGGTATGCGGCGGGCCTCGCCGCGGGGCGCGCCGAATCGCAGGCGGCAGCCCGTTCCGAGGGCTATGCCGCCGGCCTCATCGCCGGCCGTGCGGTCGGGTCGGCGGCAGGCCGCACCATCGGGTGGGCGGAGGGCTTCGCCGCCGCCGTGACCCGGCACGACGGGCCTCATGTGCCCGACCTCGTGGACGCGCGGCCCAGCTCATGACGACCTGGACGCTCGTGATCCCGGTGAAAGCACTCGCCGCGGCGAAGTCGCGACTCGCGCCGGCAGTTACGCCGCCGGTGCGGCTCGCGCTCGCCCGCGCATTCGCGCTCGACACGATCGAAACCTCGAATGCGGCCCGATCCGTCGATCGCATCGTCGTCGTCACCGGAGAGGTCGATCTCGACGCACATCTCCCGCACGGCGTCGACGTGCTGCACGAGAGCCCCGGTGCGGGACTCGGCTCCGCCGTCGAACTCGGTGTCGCGGCCGCCCGATCCGACGGTGACGTCGCGGTCGCGGTACTGCTCGGCGACCTGCCCGCGCTGCACACCGACGGGCTCGAGTCTGCGCTCCACGCGGCGGCGCGGCATCCGCTCGCCTTCGTCCCCGATGCCGACGGCACCGGCACGACCCTGGTGACGGCACAGGTCGGCGAGTCGTTCACGCCGGCATTCGGTGACCGCTCGGCCGCCCGGCACGCGGCCGCGGGTTTCACCGACCTCGTCGAGGCCGAACCCGACTCAATGACCTCCGGTGTACGGCGCGACGTCGACACCGTCGAGGCGCTGGAAGATGCCTTGCTGGCAGGCGTGGGCCCCCACACGGCCGAAGTCGTGGCGGCGCTGGCCGACGGCGCGCTGCCGCACGCACCAGCCGGCGAGGCCCGCAGAACGATCACCGACCCCCATGGAAAGGGAACATCATGACGCTCACCCTCGGATACAAGGCCAGTGCGGAGCAGTTCGCGCCTCGCGAGCTCGTCGAGATCGCGGTCGCCGCGGAAGGGCACGGCATGGAGTCGGTGTTCGCGAGCGATCACTTCCAGCCGTGGCGGCACACGGGCGGCCATGCGCCGTTCTCGCTGACGTGGATGGCCGCGGTCGGCGAGCGCACGACGGACATCAGGATCGGCACGTCGGTGATGACGCCGACGTTCCGGTACAACCCGGCCGTGCTCGCGCAGGCGTTCGCCTCGCTCGGCGTGCTCTACCCGAACCGCATCATCGCGGGGTTCGGGTCGGGGGAGGCGCTGAACGAGATCGCGACGGGGTTCCGGGGCGCGGGTGAGCAGGACTGGCCCGAGTTCAAGGAACGGTATGCGCGGCTGCGCGAGTCGGTGCGGCTGATGCGGGCGCTGTGGAGCGACGAGGGGCAGGTCAGCTTCGACGGCGAGTACTACTCGACGCATGACGCGTCGATCTACGACCGGCCGGATGCCGCGGTGCCGGTGTACATCGCGGCGGGCGGGCCGCTCGTGGCGAAGTACGCGGGTCGCGCGGGCGACGGCTTCATC
>NZ_JBHXMP010000009.1:0-143047 GCF_042720415.1 Agromyces sp. NPDC058484
TGGGCAGAACTCATGGCCACCAGCGGGCAACTCTGCTGGCCATCCATGGGCAGTTCTCGTGACCGCCTATGGGCAGTTTTCCATGGCCGCCAACACGCTGGGATACTCTCGTCAACCGGACGCCTGGATCACATGAATTTGGAGAGGGAATCCTGGGTCGCCTTGCCCACTTAGGTCTACATGCAGTGGCGGCTGCGGCCGGCCCGGATTGCGTTCGTGATTTCGCAACGGCGAAGGTGACGGCCGCAGCGGCTGGTCTCTCAGAGGATCCCGCCTTCGACCGACTTGAGAACGCGTCCGCGGATGTCGTTGTTGCCATTGCGGAGAAATGGACATCGCCATCCCCTGCGGGCCTCTTCGTGCTGGCCTGGAACGAAAACAAGCAATCGTTCGACGCTCATTTCGTTCCTCGGAGCCACAGGTATGACTCGACGATGCCTTACCGCGAGAGCATCAACAACTCCATGCCCCGCGGTATGTGTCGACTTGAGGACTTCGTGACAGCCGCTCGGCTGCGCGAGTTGGCTCGCAGCGGCACACCATTTGTCTTCCTGCACCCGCACACCCGCGAGAAGCTCATAGCGATCGGTGCGGAGCGCATCAAAATCGAGCGCTGGGAGCTGCTACAGATCAAGTGGGCGCCAGCCGGGCAGTAGCTCGGGTACCGGCCGCACGAGCGAGCCACACCGGAGATACCGTCGTTCGCGGAAGAGCCAGCTGAGCTCGGAGAGCGCCGTCCGGAGATACCGTCGTTCGCGGAAGAGCCAGCTGAGCTCGGAGAGCGCCGTTGCCTGCAACTTCGATCGCGAGCGGCCAGTCCGGGTTCGCGGGCGAATCAAGGTGACGTGCCCGGTGATGCCGTCGGCGACGTCCGCGAGTTCACGCCTTCGAGCCACGATCAGACCCTATCCGCGGACAGCGCAGCTCTGCCGCGCCGGCGCATTGACGGATCCCGTTAGGACTGGTGCTTGCGGCTCCTGACCCATATGGCCAGGCCCACGACCCCTGCGGCTGCGACTGCAGCGCCTCCGATGACCAAGGTGTTCCACACAGCGATAGAGTCCACGCCCGACTGTCTCACGCGCCAAGCGTGAGTACAACGTTCGCCGCGCCGGCGATGGCGCGCGGCCGCCCGGTAGCCGGTCCGCCCGGGACGCACGGACGATCCCTCAGCGGGCCGTTGCGATGTTCCTCCTACTGACAACGACCGTGTTCATCGTCACGATCGGCCGAGCCGGACGGACCCGTCTGGCTCGCGGGAGTGCCGCTGCCGATGATCATCCTCGTGGCGCCGTTCGGGGCGTTCATGCTCGGGCTCTGGGTGTTACCCATCGTTCGACCGTCGCTGCGACGACTCTCCCGCACCATCGGCCGCTCGATCTTCGTCGTTCGGATCTACTCCTCTTTCAAGACGCCTGCTGGTGATCACCCGCGGCGCAATCCTGCTTGTCGACGGAGGGATCGGGAGTGCGGACCCCGCTGTCGCGCGAGCTCGTCGCATCGTCGGCAAATCCAGTGCTCGAGGCAGTGGTGACGACGGTGTTGTCAGTTCGCTGAGGCGAGAGCCGCTCGAATTTGTGACCATTAAGTGACCACGAGCGCGAGAGCCATTATGCAATCGAGAGTCGCGGATTCGTCGTAGCGAAAAGCCCTGATCAGCCTGGCGAACATGTTGACGCCGATTCCCGTGGACTGTTTCCGCGCGATATCCGGCGACCAGAGGATTTCGCCAGTGCGTTGCGATGCGGAAAAAACGCGACTGATCAGGCGATTTGTGAGGAGCCGATGACGGGAATCGAACCCGCGCTGTCTGCTTGGGAAGCAGAAGTTCCTAAGTGCCGTATCACAGTCCTTCACTCGGGCTCACGACCCGCGGGATCCCGCGAAATGTGAAGCATGGTGAGACATGGTGAACTCGGCAAAACCGTGAGTGAACCGTGACAGATGCCGGCATCGCACCCAGCGCACTGCTTACAGGCGATGAGAACGCGAGCGATGCCCAGCCATCTGGGTCGTCGCTGACCATCCTCACAGTTGTCGCGAAGCTCGGCATCGTCATTCGATCAAAGAAGGAAGATGCGGAGATCTCGCGTATCGCGAAGCAGTGGGAGGCGAGAGGGATCAGCTCTCCATTCCGGCTTCGGCGCTGGATCGACAAGAAGACGAAATGGAGTGCCGTGGAGGTTACAACTCGGCTTGGGGTCATCGCTTCCAGCAGCACTCGACTACCAGACCCCCGATCGACCGAAGAGAACTACTACGCTAGAAATCGTCAGCTCGCGATCGCGGGGCACTGACCGGAACTAAACCCAGGACGCTTCAAAGAGCCAAGAACACCACGATCCGTTCGAATCTGAGATAAGCACGCAGGCGGCCGGGTCAAGGTGCCACGTCGACCGCTACTTTCTGCGGTGCGGTGCGGTGCACGTCCTTCGCGAGCAGCGCGCAGACGAAGTTCAGCACACCGGTCGAGACGACCATTGCAATGAATCCACCCGTGTAGTCACTGGTCGCGTCCTTCACAGCCCCGATGACGTAAGGATAGACGAAGCCGCCGACGATGAAGCCGATGCCGAGCACGAAGCCGTTGACCGAGCCGACCATGCGGGTGGGCACGGATTCAGCAGCGAGCGCAAGCGAAAGAGGCATGCCGGTGTAGACGCCGAGGCCGACGAGCGGCAGGCAAAGTGCGACGAGTACATAGTTGCCGCTTGCGAGGCTCACCGTGAGCACCCCCATAAAGAGGGTCATAGCGAGGCCAGCCGCGACGACGATCGCCTTGCGTCGTCCGAGCCTGTCGGAGATGAGGCCGAAGACGATCGAGGTGACCATACCGATGACCACGTAGAGCGAAGAGAAGAGGCCTGCGAGCGCCGCATCCCACCCGGCGCCCTCGATAAGGATCGTCGGCATCCACACTGCGACGACCGCGAAGATCCCCCATTCGCCGATGAAGAAGGCTGCGGAGGAGAGCACGTTGCGGCTGAGCAGCCAGCTCACGGTCGAACGGCCGTCGTGCGCTGAGTCGTCTACAGTCGTCTCCGCAGTCTCGTCGCGGGGTGCATCCTTCAAGAAGATCGCGGCGATTAGGAATACGAGCACAAGAAGGGCTCCGCCGATCACGGAGCCGGTGCGCCAGCCGTAGGCGACGAGCACGATAGCGAAGGCGTAGAGTGCAAAGGCTGTACCGATGCCGTCAGAGGTGAACATGATGCCGAGTGCGATGCCGTTCTTGCGCTCGCGCTCGAACCAGTTGACCGCCATCGTGTACGGACCGACGAAGAGGAGGCCGACCCCGAAGCCGCTGATCGCGCGCCCGAGCATCAGCAGAGTGTAGTCGGGTGCCCATGCGAAGATCAGCTGTCCGGCGAGCGAGACGACGATGCCGAATAGGATGATCCTTTTGATGCCGACTCGGTCGCCGATGACGCCGGCGAAGGGAAGAATCAGGCCGCCGACGAGTGCGGTAATAGAGCCGAGCAATCCCGCCTGCGTCGCGCTCAGTGAGAATTCGTCGGAGATCTCGATGAGGCTGACGCTCCAGCCGATGTAGGGGATGAACGCCGCGATGAGGACTAAGTAGGAAAGCCCTAGCATCACCCACTTCGTCGTGGGGCGTGTCGTTGTCATGTCGCGACCTTTCTATTCTATGTTCTCGATATTCATCGTCGAGCTCACCTGAACGAACTCAGCAGTGAGTTGTTGTTCAACGAAGTGCCACGGTTCGCGCCCAGCGCCTCTGCGAATTCCAGGATCCACTCCTCGAGTTCAGCTCCGAGTTCGGGGTGATCGATGGCGAGCAGCACGTTCGCCTTGATCCAATCGGCTCGATCGCCCGTATCGTAGCGGCGACCGCGGAAGATTACTCCGTAGACCGGATCGTCGCCGTGGCCCTCCGCAAGGAGGTTGAGCGCATCGGTCAGCTGGATCTCGCCGCCCCTCCCCGGCTCAATTACATCGAGAACGTCGAAGATCTCGGGGCGCAGCACATACCGTCCGATCACGGCGAGGCTTGACGGTGCATCTTCTGCCGAGGGCTTCTCGACGAGGCCAGTCACGCGCACGACATCGCGATCCTCCGTAGTCTCGACGGCGGCGCAGCCGTACAGATGGATCGAGTTCTTGGGCACCTCCATCAGTGCGATCACGCTCGCGCCGCGAGCATCGTGCTCAGCGATCATACGGTCGAGGAGCGGGTCGCGCTCATCGATCAGATCGTCGCCCAGCAACACCGCGAACGATTCCCGACCGACGTGTTGCCGAGCGCACGCCACGGCATGGCCGAGCCCGAGCGGCCTCCCCTGTCGAAGGAAGTGGACATCGGCGAGACCCGTCACCCGGTTCACCTTGTCGAGCCTCGCCGCGTCGCCCTTGTGCTTCAGGGTGTCCTCGAGCTCAGGCACGCCGTCGAAGTGGTTCATGAGATTGCCCTTGTTGCGGCCCGTGATGATGAGCACGTCGTCGAGTCCGGCAGAGACGGCTTCCTCCACGACGTACTGGATCGCCGGCTTGTCGACGATCGGTAGCATCTCCTTGGGCATCGCCTTCGTCGCGGGGAGGAACCGGGTCCCGAGGCCCGCGGCCGGGATGACCGCCTTCGTCACCGCGGATGACTTGATCGTGTTCGCCATTGAACCTCCGCATCGAAAATCAGACACTACCGACACCATAGAGCATTTCTCTAAATTTGTGTTGAAACAATTTCCTCACCGCGCCAAACGGAATGACTTCGCTCCTTCCCAGTCCATGGACCCGACGATAGAGATGATCACTACTTGACAAGTCACTATCTTTCATTGAGAGTGCAAATTGCGGAGCATGAGGGACACGGTGGAGCCAAAGGAGTCTGAGAGATCCGGGATGCCTGCGTTCACGGGATATAGCGGCATTGGGCTCTCCATTTAGCCGGAGTTCGGTATGGGCCGCGTGGGCCAGGGCCGTTGCTGGGGGCGTTCCAGGCTGGGTGGGTGCCCCGTCGCGCCGGGCGGCATCGGCGGGATGCTGCGGGGCCGGTGCGCCTTGACGAGTTGTCGGTAGCGGACCGGGTCGTGGCCGACGGTCAGTTCCAGCACGCGCATGAACACCAGGCCGCGGCTGCGCGAGGTTCGGCGGTTGAATCGGAAGACGAACTCGTCCAGGTAGCTGGGCAGGTGAGCGGGCTCGACCGCGCCCTGGTGCGTGCTCAGCAGCCATCGCTTGACCAGAGCGGCGAGCCTGTGAACGCCGGGCAGCAACGCGCCAGGGTCTTCGCCGCGGGCGGCCGCGGCGCGTTGGCTGCGCCGATCGTGGACGTACCCGAGCTTGTCGATGCCGAGGTATCCCTTCCAGCCATCAGTGATGACCGTTGCCCCCGGCTCGACGTGATCGGTGATGAAGCCGTGCAGCCACTCCAATGAGCAGATCACCGGTGCGAGCTACGTCGTCTCCGCCGTCGAGGTCGATCCGACACCATCGACATCCTCGACGGAGTCCTCGGATCCTGACAGGTAGGGACGCTGCCGCTACGCACGTTCCGCCGTGATCGGTCAGCGGAATGCAGCTTCACCGGTCAGGACCTGCCCGAGGACGAGAGTGTGCATCTCGACGGTGCCTTCGTAGGTGAGGACGGACTCGAGGTTGTTCTGGTGGCGGATGACGGGGTATTCGAGGGAGATCCCGTTGGCGCCGAGGATAGTGCGGGCGGTGCGGCAGATTTCGATGGCTTCGCGGACGTTGTTGAGCTTTCCGATACTGACCTGTTCGGGGCGGAGGTTGTCGGCGTCCTTGCGGCGGCCCAGGTGCAGGGCGAGCAGGTATCCCTTGATGTATTCGAGAGACATATCGGCCAGCTTCTGCTGGGTGAGCTGGAAGGCGCCGATGGGCTTGCCGAACTGCGTGCGCTCCAGGGAGTAGCGGCGGGCGGCTTCCAAGCTGGAACGTGCCGCGCCAAGCGCTCCCCACACGATCCCGTATCGTGCTTCGTTCAGGCACGAGAGGGGTCCTTTGAGTCCTCGCGCCTCCGGCAGCAGGGCTGAGCCGGGCAGGCGTACCCCGTCGAGGACGAGTTCTCCGGTAGCTGAGGCGCGCAGGGAGAGCTTGTGCTTGATCTCGGGTGCGGAGAACCCGGGGGTTTCGGCAGGGACGACGAACCCGCGGATGCCATCGTCGGTCTGCGCCCAAACGATCGCGACGTCGGCATAGGGCGCGTTGGAGATCCACATCTTCCGGCCGTCGATGATCCAGTCGTCACCGTCGCGGCGTGCTCGGGTCGTCATGGCGGCGGGGTCGGAGCCGGCGTCGGGCTCGGTGAGGCCGAAGCATCCGATAACCTCGCCGGCAGCCATCCGCGGCAGCCATTCTTGCTTCTGCTCCTCGCTGCCCCACCGCCAGATTGCGAACATCGCCAGCGAGCCTTGCACGGACACGAGGGAGCGCAGGCCGGAGTCGGTGGCCTCGATCTCGAGGCAAGCGATCCCGTACTCGGTGGCAGACATGCCCGCGCACCCGTACCCGTCCAGGTGCATGCCGAGTACGCCGAGGGAGCCGAGCTCTCGGGTCAGCTCGCGGATGTTCGGGATTGAGCCGTTCTCGAACCAGTCCGCGATATAGGGTTCCGCGATCTTGTCGAGCACGTCGCGGACGGCGCCGCGGATCTGCTTCTCGTCATCGGTGAGCAGGTCGTCCAGGCCCGCCGGGTCGGTGGGGTCGAGGGCGGGCAGCTTCATAGGGTCTGTGCGGCTCATGGGTGCAACTCCTCTTGTAACCAGCGGCGTACGTCGTCGTCGTGTTGGCCCAGTCGCGGCGGCGCCGTGTACCGGGTGACGGGGGTGTCAGAGTAGGTGATGGGGTGCCGCACCTGCGGCGGCTGATCGCCTCCTACCTCGACCACGGGATTGAGCCCAAGCTCGGTCGCCAGCGCGAGGCCGTCAGCGATGGTGCCGACGGTTCCTGCGGGGACGCCGACCGCCGTCAGCCGGTCGGTCCATGTCGTGGCGTCGTCTCGGGCGAGCAGGACTTCGAGGGCGGTGATGAGCGCGGTTCGGTGCTGCACGCGTGCCGCGTTGGACGCGAACCGCTCGTCATCGGCGAGACCCTCGTCGCCGAGGGTCTCGGCGAGTCGGCGAAACTGCCCGTCGTTGCCCACGGCAACCGCCAGCGATCCGGTCCTGCACGACAGCAGTTCGTACGGGGCGATCGATGGGTGCGCGTTGCCGAGCCGTCCAGGATTGGTGCCGGTCGCGAGATAGGCCGACGCCTGGTTCGCCAATGACGCGAGAAGGCTGGACAGCAGGTTGACCTCGACCTGCTGCCCGAGGCCGGTGGATCGACGCGCGTGCAGAGCGGCGAGGATGCCGATGGTGGCATCTTTCGCGGTGAGCACGTCGACGAGCGCGACGCCGACCTTCACCGGGGACCCGCCCCGCTCGTCCGATTCGCCGGTGATCGACATCAAGCCGCCTACAGCCTGGACGAGGAAGTCGTACCCGGCGATCCCTGCGCCTTTGCCGCTGCCGAAGCCGGTGATCGAGCAGTACACGACGCCCGGGTTGGCCTGGCGCACCTGCTCGTAGCCGAGACCGTACTTGTCGAGGGCCCCGGTGCGGAAGTTCTCGACAAGTACGTCGGCGCGGCCGGCCAGCTCACGGGCCAGAGTCTGGTCGCCGGGCTGGGACAGGTCCAGCAGCACCGATTCCTTGGTGCGGTTCGCGCTCTCGAAGTACGACGCGCTGTTCTGAGTCCACGGTGGCCCCCACGCTCGTGTATCGTCGCCGGTTCCAGGGCGTTCGACCTTGATGACCCGTGCGCCTAGATCAGCCAGTGTCGCGGTCGCGAAAGGGCCCGCGAGCACTCGGCTGAAGTCGGCCACGACAACGCCGTCCAGAGGGAGGGTCACGGTGCCACCACCCGTCCGTCGATGCGACGCGGGACGCGCCACGGGTTGCTGGCCGCGGTCGCGGTGCGCTCGGGTGTGGGCAGGGCCTCGTCCGGTACCGACTGGAACGCGACCGGGCGCACGAACCGGGAAAGGGCGGCGGCGCCGACCGACGTGGCGGCGGGCGCGGAGGTGGCCGGCCAGGGGCCGCCGTGCTGCTGCGCCCACGTCCAAGCGACTCCGGTGGGCCAGTCCCCCACGGTGACCCGTCCGACCTTCTCAGCAAGAGTCGCCACAACGGGAGGGATGTCGGGATCTTCCGGTCCGCCGCCGAACACGGCGGCGGTGAGGCTGGGCTGCAAGGCTCGGATCCCGGCGGTCAGCTCCACCTGGTCGGCATACTCGACGACGACCGCGACCGGGCCGAAGACCTCCTCGAGGAGCCGGCTGCCCGCCTTCAGCGCCGACAGCGGAGCGGTGAGCACAGCTGCGCCGGCGGACCAGCCCTGGCCCGTGCCTCGCACGCGTGCGCCGATCGTTGCGCCGGCGGCGACCAACTCGTCGCACCCGGTGCGCACGCTGTCGGCGATTGCCGCGGTGAGCATCGTCGTCGACAGTTCCGCGGCGGACAGCGCCGCCGCCACTGCCTCGGCCGTCCGCAGACCGGCGGGCGTGAACATCAGGCCGGGCTTCGTGCAGAACTGTCCGGCGCCGAGCGTGAACGAGCTGACGAAACCGGCGGCGATCTCCTCGAGGCGTGGTGCGGCGGCGGCCGTGAGGACCACGGGGTTGACCGTTCCCATCTCCGCGTACACCGGGATGACCTCGGGGCGATCGTTCGCGATGCGCCACAGCGTGAGGCCGACTGCTTGCGAGCCGGTGAACCCGACCGCCTTGATGCCCGGCACGGCCACTAGCCGTGCCCCCGTTTCCCGGCCCACGACGATCGACAGGGCGTCTCTAGGTGCACCGGCGTCGTGGAGCGCGTCGCGGGCGATCTCGGCAAGCCGCAGGCAGGTGAGCAGGTGGGCGGAGTGCGCTTTGGCCACCACCGGACAGCCGGCGGCGAGAGCAGAGGCGGTGTCGTTGCCGAGTACGCCGAACGCGAACGGGAAGTTGCTGGATCCGAACACGGCCACGGGGCCCAACGGACGGTTGACGCGCACCAGGCGTGGCGAGGTCGCCGTGGCCGGGTCGATGGTGACGCCGAGGTAGCCGCCGTCGGCGGCGACCTGCCCGTAGAAGCGCAGCTGGGCGGCCACGCGCGCAACCTCGGACCGGAGCCGTGCAGCGCCCAGCGCGGTCTCGGTGTCAGCGACCTCGACGAGTTCGTCTGCGTGGGCCTCGACGGCTGTGGCGATGGCGTCCAGCCATCCCCGGCGCTCGGCGGGCGCGACACCGGCCAAAGTCGGTGCGGCGGCGGTCGCGCGGTCCACGATCGCGAAGAGCTCGTCGACCGTCGTGTCCTCGGCGACACCGACCAGGGCACCGTCTCGTGGCGCGAAGCTGCGGGTAGTCATTGGAGAGCCTCGATCCTGGAGGTGAGCACGTCGATCCCATCGGCGGGCAGGTCCTCGGCGATGACCAGCGGTAGCGGCAACCCGACGACGTTCCCGTACGCACCAGCGGTGAGGGTGAGCACGCCTCGGGCGTTGGCGTACGCGGCGACCTGTTTGGCAGCGTCCGGAGCAGGTTCGACGATCCTCGGCTTTGCGAACTCGATCGCGAGCATCGCGCCCCGACCACGCACCTCGCTCCTGAATGACTCGGCGTGGATCTTCATCACGTCCTCGGTGCCGCTCGGTCGGCCCGCGAACCAGGCGTGTTCGGCCTGCACTTTTCGGCCTCCGACCGGTGCGCCGTTGTGGGGAGCCGACGCCAGCACAGCCGTGATCTGATCTCCCGCGGGCTCTGCATCGGCGACGTCTGTTGCTGAGAGCGCCGCGATGTGGGCCTCGTTCGATGACCCGTTCAACGAGGTATCGCAATGCCCGGAGGTGCCGAACACCACCAGCTGGGAGGGGTCTGAGGGATCGGATGTCACCTCGGAGAACGATCGCAGAAGCCGGTCGAGGTCGATCAGGTCTCTCGGTTCCGCCTGGAGTCCGGTGCGCTCGTGCATGAGATCAGCCTGCCCGTCGCTCAGGCGTGCTCGCTGGAACATCGGGATGCTCCAACCAGTGAGCCGCGACTTGCTCGGCGACGAGAAGCTCGGAGAGCTGGGCGATGCGTGGGTCGTCGTCGCCCGGGTAGCGCACCGTCGCCTCGGCACCGGGAAGATCTCCGCCGACCGAGACCCATCGTGACCTGCGCTCCCTCATCCAGCCCAGTGCCTGCTCGTCCCATGCCGAACCGGCGTAGACGAGTGCCCGATAGTCCTGCGTCTTGGTGAGGTACACGTCGACGTGCGACCAATCGCCGGTCTCAGAGGCGTAGGCTGTGTGCCGGGGCACCTCTCGTATCATGAGCGCGGATTGGCGAGCAGAGCTGATCCGTTCGACTGGGGCGAGCACCCAGGTTCCGGTCTGAGAGGCCAGAGCATTCGCAACGGGCCGGATCCAGTCGTCCTTCGTGTTGAGCAGCGACTCGTTCGCGGCCGCCGCCGCGCGGGCAAGGGGAGGGAGCTGGGGGATCCACTGGCGGAGCGGATGACCAGCTGGATGCAAGGCTGCGACGACTGCCCGCAGGACGAGTAAGGTGTGCCGGAATGTGCGGCACGCAATGCCGCTGACCTCGACCCCTGCGTGCTGCTCGATGGTGAGACCTGCGATCGAGGCGATCTTCGACTGCGGCTTGTTCGTGATGGCTATCAGCCGCCCCGACCGGTCGTAGGGCTGCATTGCCTCAAGAATCTCGACGCTGCCGCCGGTCGCCGAGATAGCGACCACGACGAGGTCTTCAGCTGCAGAGGGAAGGAGGCGGGTGCTGGCGAGCTCTGCCACAACGTGCGCACCCGATTCGCGCGCTTCGCGCGCGACGATGTCGGCGGCATAGTTACTCGACCCCATGCCCAGTAGCAGCACGCGCGGAACTCCGTTCCCCCGCGCGGCGGCGTCGCGGCCGATCCGCTCGACCTCGGCGAGGCGCGGGAGCCCGGCCTCGAGCGCGTCGGCGACGCGATGAAGCTCCTCGGGGACCCTGTTCAGGTCGTCGATGAAGCTACTGGGTTCCATGCTTGCTCCGAACTGTCGGTGGTGGCTGGGTATCGTGCGCTGATGACGCCATCCGGGGCGTAGTGCCACGCCGGCAGGTGCACGGTGGCGTAGTCGATCTCAGTGAGCAGCTGCTCTGCGATGTATCCGGGGAGCGCAGCTGCGTCGAGCCATTCCGGGTCGGCTACCGACAGATATGCACCCAGGTAATCCTGCTGGGCGTCCTTGCTCCAGGTCCAAGCTCGGTCGTCTGCCCTGCCGAGCCTGCGCTGTACCGCCGCGGCCACCAGATCGATGGAGGCCATCATGTGGGCGACATCGCGAGCAGCGCCGTCGGGGGCGAGCCGCTGCTCAGCGGTCCACTGGGGGTTGCCGTCGAAGTCTATGACAAAGTACTCGCCGGATGAAGTCCGCAGAAACTGCCCGACGTGGAGGTCGCCGTGGGAGATGAGAAGCGGCGAGGAGGAGCAGCTCGGGATAGTGGCGATCGCCGAGGTGAGTGAGGGTCTGCGTGCATGCAGGCGCCTCCCCGATGCGCTTGTCGGGTTGGACTGGTCGAGGACTCGTTCGAGCATGTGCGAGGCGCGGCTGCGGTCGCCACCCCGAGGATCGGCCGGTCCTCCCGGTTCCGCCTCCGGCAGCAGCAACCTCCCGTGAAGCCGGCCGGTGATGCGACCGAGTTCCGCCGGCCAGGTCGGGCGGTCGGCCCGGTGCTCGAGGAAGGCGAGCACATCGTCGACCGCCCATGTCCACCCGTCTGCGGAGCCAGGCACGAATGCGGAGACGAGCGCGATCACGCTGTCGCCATGTTCCGGATGCTGCCAAGCCAGTGCGCCTGCGAAGTCGGGTGTGATGCTTGCTTCGGAAGCTTGGAGTCGGGAGAGCACCGTTGCGGAGCGATCTGCGGCGCCCCAGAGGCCGACGATCTTGACCACCCAGCTCTCATCGACGATCACGGATGTGTGTGTCTGGTCGGCGGTGATGGCGCGCTCCCTCAGACGTGGGGGCCGAGCCGAGCTCGTCCGGAGGACGCGATCCAGGATGGCCGAGGGGATGCCGGTACCTGCGCTCGGGGGCGACTCGACGCCGTCAACTCGCCACTGGAGTCGCTCGCCGTGAAGCTCGACGCCCACGCGTCCCAGCATCGGCGAGTCGCCCTGCAACGTCTGCTCTGGTCCGTCGGCGGCTGTGCCGAGGAATGTGATCGTGCTCACCCTTTACATTTAACATGACTTCAGTGAGCGTCACAAACTGGTTGAAATTCCGCGTTTTCGTGGGATTGCAGTTATTTGCATACTCATGCAATAATCGGCATTCGAAGATGTTCAGGAGGTTTGCCCGATGGTGTGCATCTTGCGCTCAGTTGCGTGGACCCTCGGCTCCCGTCCGGGGAAGTGGATGCCCGGTCTCGGCGCGGACATAACCGAGCAAGAGGTTCGCAGCGACCTCGTTGGTGATCGTCGGATGGTCTGCCACGATCCGGTATCCGTAGGCGTCTTCGAGTGCGACGATGTTTCGGGCGACCTCGAGCGACGGATTGCTCCCTCCGAAGATGCCGCGCGCACGGCCCTGCTCGAGAATCACCTGGTACAGGCTCACCTGCCGATCGTAGAGCGTCGTAATCAGGGTCGCCGCGAGTTGATTCGCGCCTGCGGCGCCTCCCAGCTGGCAGAAGAGCCGCACATCGACGTCGTCCCGGCTGCCCGGAAGACCGTTTTCGATCATGCTCACCATTCGCTGCGGGGGGTCGTCATCCAGACTCTCGAGCATCCGTGCGCGTTCTTCGTAGAAGCGGGCCATGCTCGAGTTGATCGCTTCGAGCACCAATTCCTCGGTATCCGGGTAGTAGTAGAGCACCGCACCCGGGGTGAGGCCCGCTGCGCCGGCGATTCGAGCCAGCTTCGCTCCATCGAGTCCGAACTGCCCGATCACCCGCTGGGTTGCCAGAATCAACTCGCTACGGCGCTTGTCCTGTTGTTTGGGCCGGGCCATGTCTCTCCGAATCGCAGCTTCGTATACGCGCGCCGGCGAGCGGATTCACTGAACGCATCACAGATGCTACAGGAAGACGCTTACCAACGTTTGGCGAGCCCGAGGGTACCGACCCTGAACATTCGTGGAAGAAAAGGACAGGAGCTGAGTAATGAGTGGACCAAGGACGTTCCTCTTCATGCCCGAGAGCGCATACGGCCCGACCAACAACTGCATCGGAATCGGCCAGCAGCTGTTGGAACGTGGACACCGGGTCGTCTTCGCATCGGAGTCGTCATGGGAGGGGAAGCTCGCGGCGCACGGGTTCGAAGAGGATCTCGTAGACCTTGAGCCTCCGCCCGACAGCACGGTCGAGGAAGACGCCGGGCAGTTCTGGAAGAACTACATCCGAGACATATCACCCGAACTCCAGAAGCCCACCGACGAGCAGTTGGTGACGGTGGTCAGACCGATCTGGGAGGCGCTGATCGATGGTGCGAAATACTGCGAGCCTCAGCTTCGTGCCATCGTCGACCGCGTGAAGCCCGATGTGACCATCATCGACAACGTACTGACCTTCCCGGCGATGGTCACCGCCGGCGTGCCCTATGTGCGCATCGTTTCCTGCAACCCGCTCGAGGTCGAGCCCTGCGACCGGATCCCGCCGCTGCTCGGCGGCCTCGCCATGGACCGCGCCGAGGAATGGCCGGCGTTCCGGGAATCCTATCGTCGCACTCACCGCGAGCTCTGGGAGAACTACAACGAATGGGTCCAGTCCCAGGGAACGCGGCCGCTGCCAGACATGGAGTTCATCCATTCCGGGGCGCTCAATCTCTACGTCTACCCCGAGGAACTCGACTACACGAAGGAGCGCCCCCTCGACTCGACCTGGCAGCGACTGGACTCCTCGGTGCGCCAGACGGAGCAGGAGGCACCGCAGCTCCCCGACTCCTTCACCGACGGCAGCCTTCCGCTCGTCTACTTCTCGCTCGGATCTCTCGGAAGCGCTGACGTCGCGCTCATGCGGCGGGTCATTGACGCGCTCGCCGGTGTGCCGATGAACATCATCGTCTCGAAGGGGCCGCTCGGCGAGGAGATCGAGCTCGCATCGAACATGTGGGGCGCCGACTTCCTCTCGCAGACCACGATCCTCCCCCTGGTCGATCTGGTCATCACCCACGGCGGCAACAATACGGTGACCGAGGCGATGCATTTCGGCAAGCCGATGATCCTGCTGCCCCTCTTCTGGGATCAGCACGACAACGCGCAACGCGTGAGTGAGTGCGGTTTCGGCCGCCGGCTGTCGACCTACGGCTTCACCGCCCCAGAACTCAGGCGGGCGGCCGAAGAGCTGCTCGCTGACACCGACCTGCGCCAGCGGTTGCGCGGGATCGGCGAGTCAATCCGCAAACGCGACGGTCTCGGCCGCGCGGCAACCCTCCTCGAAAGGATCGCATCATGAGCACACAAGACCGCTATTCTGGCCGAATTCTCGGCACTTACATCTCAGGAGAATTTGTCGGTAACGGACCCGTCCGTGATTTGGTAAACCCGGCGACCGGTGAGGCATTCGCGTCCATTGTTCAGTCAAGCACTGAAGACGTCGAGGCCGCCGTCCGCTCCGCTGCCGAGGCCCAGGTCGCCTGGGGTGACACGACGCCAAGCGTCCGAGCACGGGTTCTGCTGAAGCTCGCTGAGCTTCTGGAGCGTGATGCCAGGGAGTTTGCCAGTCTCGAGGTTGAAGAACGCGGTGTGCCGTTTACTACAATCCATGACGGCGAGATTCCGTTCGCGGTCGACAATCTGCGTTTCTTCGCGGGCGCGGCTCGATCGCTCGACGGCACGGGTGCCGGTCGGTTCAGCGAGGGCTTCACGTCGATTCTCACCCGGAGACCGGTCGGTGTCATCGCCGGCATCGCCCCGTGGAACTTCCCGCTCATGATGGGTATGTGGAAATGTGCCCCCGCGCTCGCCGCGGGTAACGCGGTGGTTGTCAAGCCAGCACCGATGACCCCCCGGACCACGCTGCGTCTCGCCGAGCTTGCAATCGAGGCCGGACTTCCGAAGGGTCTGTTCAACGTCGTGACCGGCGATGCCGAGATCGGTGCGGCGCTGGTCGCCCACCCCGAAGTGGACATGGTGAGCGTGACTGGGTCGACGCAGACCGGCAAGGCCGTCATGCGTGGTGCGGTCGATGGCGTCAAGCGAGTGCACCTGGAACTGGGCGGCAAAGGCCCCCGTGCTGGTGTTCGACGACGCCGACATCGACGCGATGGCGCACGCAGTCGCGATGGGCGCGACCTACAACACCGGGCAGGACTGCACCGCGGCGACGCGCGTGTACGTTCAGCGCGCGCAATACGATGCGGCGGTCGACGCTCTGCGTGGCAAGCTCGAGCAGATCAAGGTGGGCCCGCCGGAGGACCCGACTACCGACATCGGCCCGCTCATCACCTCCGATCACCGCGACCGCGTGCACGGTTTCGTCAGCCGCGCCGTCGAGGCAGGCGCGCGGGTTGTTACCGGTGGTGTGGTGCCCGAAGGCCCTGGCAACTTCTACCCGCCGACCCTTATCGTCGACGCCGCTCAGGATTCTGAGATCGTCCAAGGCGAGATCTTCGGCCCTGTCCTCGTCGTTCTCCCCTTCGAAGGGGAAGAGGATGCGCTCAGCCTCGCCAACGACAGCGCGTACGGCCTCGCATCCTCGATCTGGACCGAGAACGTCGCCCGTGCCATCCGGGTCAGCCACCAGCTCGACGTCGGCGTCACCTGGATCAACGATCACCTGCCGATCGCCTCGGAAGCACCACACGGCGGAGTGAAGGGTTCCGGCTTCGGCAAGGACATGTCGATCGAGCCGCTGCTCGACTACTCGGTCACCAGGCACCTCATGATTCGCCACGCCCTTCCGCCGGAAACCACGGGATTCCGCCCGGCCTAAGCGGCCCGGCACCAACCCGCATCAACCGGCTGCTCGACTCGCGAGCAGCCGGTTGTCCGCAAGCCCGATCCGAGGAGAGCAGGCAACTCTTGCAGCGTCCGACCAGTTTTGAGATGGCCGAAGCGGCCGCCGACATCCGAGAGATCCGTTCGCGTCTCGCAGATGCGGCGCACACGCCCTTCTGGCTCGATGACCGCGGATTTCCGGCGGACTCGCCCGCACTCTCCTGCGACACGGTCACCGACCTTGTGGTCGTCGGCGGCGGCTACAACGGCCTGTGGACGGCGCTGCGCGCGAAGGAGCGCTACCCGGAACAGGACGTGGTGCTGATCGAGGCGAAGCGGATCGGGTGGGCGGCCTCCGGCCGGAACGGCGGATTCTGCGAGCCGAGCCTCACCCACGGGAGCGCCAACGCCAAGATCCATGTTCCCGGAGAGGAGCGACTCCTCAAACGCCTCGGCGAGCAGAATCTCGAAGAGCTGCTCGAGACGATCGAGCGCTACGACATCGACTGCGATGTGCGGCCCCACGGTGTGATCAAGCTGGCCACCGAACCACACCAGGAGAGGTCGCTGCGAGAACTCGCGGAATCAGACGAATCGGTGATCCTGCTCGAGGGCGAGAAGCTTCAGGAGCAGGTGCGCACGGCTGCGGCTCGCGTCGGAGGGTGGGCGACCAAGGAGGGTGTCGTGCTCCACCCGGTCAAACTTGCTGAGGGCCTCGTGCGCGCCTGCGAAGAGCTGGGCGTCAGGATCCACGAGCACACCCCCGCGCTTCGGGTGAGGAGCAGCGGTCGGGGGGCCGGGGTCGTCGTAGAGACCCCCGGCGGGCGGATCAGCGCACGTCGGGCCGCGCTGGCGACGAACGGATTCCCTTCGTTGTTGCGCCGCTCGCGGCTGTTCACCGTGCCGGTCTACGACTACGCCATCGTGACGGAGCCTCTCACTGTCGAGCAGCGGGAGAGCCTCGGCTGGGCGACCGAACAGGGCGTAGCCGACCTGAACAACCGCTTCCATTACATGCGGCTCCTCCAGGATCGCGAGGGGCGTTCGCGCCTGCTGCTCGGCGGCTATGACGCGATCTACTACTTCGGCAGGAAGGTCAAGCCTGAATACGATGTCAGTGAGTCTTCCTTCGAGCGGCTCGCCATTCACATGGGAGTGATCTTCCCGCAGCTTGCAGGCATCCACTACACACACGCCTGGGGCGGAATGATCGACACCTGCAGCCGATTCTTCTCCTTCTTCACCCAGGCCGGTCACGGGCAGATCGCGACCTCAGCTGGATTTACCGGGCTCGGAGTCGCAGCGACCCGCTTTTCAGCCGACGTTGTACTCGATCTCCTGAACGGAGAGGATAGCGAGCGCGTGCGTACGAAGCTCGTCCGCCGCCGACCGACGCCCTTCCCTCCCGAACCGTTCGTGTGGCCGGCCATAAGCTTCACCTCAGCGATGATGGCGCGCTCGGATCGGCGCGAGGGCAAGCAGGGGTTCTGGCTCTGGCTGCTCGAGAAGTGCCGGCTGGGGTTCGACTCTTAGGTTCTGGTTCCCTGTGGTGGGGGATACTTGGATCCGGTTGGATCGCCGCTCGATTCGTCGATTCGTTGAAGGAGTTCACTGCTCAGAGGGTCGTAGCCGTCGGATCTAGAGATTCTCAGCGCGCCGAGGCATTCGCGTTCGACCACGACATTGAGGTGCTCATGGATCGTATGAGGAACTGGTTGCCTCCGATGTCGACGTCGTGTACGTGGCGACGGGTCATCTCGATCACTTCGCGCACGCCGCGCTCGCCCTCGAGGCTGGGCGCCCGGTGCTGGTCGAGAAGCCGATGACACCGCGACTCAATGAAGCGCGGGCTCTCGCGGCCCTCGCACGCGCGAAGGGACTCTTTGCCATAGAGGCCGCGTGGACCCTCGCGCTTTCTCGCTATTCTGTGGTCCGGCAGGTACTCAAGCTTGGCCTGCTCGGAGAAGTTGTCGAGGCACACGCGAACCTCGGCGACCGGCACCCAGACGATCATCGCGCCATGGATCCCGACCAGGGCGGCGGTGCGATGAACGATCTTGGCTTTTACACAATGATGTTTGCGAACGAGGCAATACCGGGCCTACGCGTTGTCGCGGCGCATGGTCGGCGTCACCCTGGGCGCGGCGTGATCGCACAGTTCGACGTCTTGATGCCCGACGATGCTGATCGTCTGGCGACGGTCGGCGCTTCTATGCTCGCCACGACTCCCACGCCCGCATACATCGCGGGGACCAAGGCGACCCTCCTGCTTGAGGCACCCTTCTACCAACCTGGCCCGGTGGTCGTTCGTTTCCACAATGGTGAGGAACTGAGGTACGACGAGCCCGCACTCGAGCACACGCAACTCTTCTGGGAGGCGCTCGAAGTTGCCCGTTGCATCGGTGCTGGGCTCATCGAATCACCTCTGCGCCCGCTCGATGAGACGTTGGCCACGATCGGCCTAATGGAGCGGGCTCGCGAACTGATGGACGATCCCCTGCCCTGACGTACGTGGTTTGATGATGAGTGCAAGGAATTAGATTACGGTCTTGTAACATTCGATCGTGACCATTCCCGATCTTTGAATGAACGTGCAATAATTCGCTGGAGCTGTCCGATGGCGCTGCTCAGCGGTCGCAATGATGCGGCCATTCCCCCGGGAGGAGAACAGAGATGGTCAAGTGGAGGAAATCCACAGTTGTAGTGCTCGCAACTATCACTCTTCTGGCGGTGTCGGGATGCGGGCGGACTGAAGCGGATGAGAACTCTGCCGCGGCGGGTCCGATCTCGGACGGCCCGGCGACCGGTGAACTCTCTGTCTGGGCGCTTGGCGCTGGCGGCGATGCGCTGAAGGAGATCGCGGAGGACTTCGAAGCCATCAACCCGGAAGTCAAGGTCAACGTCACCTCGCTCGCGTGGGAAACAGCACACGACAAGATCGCAACCGCCATTGCCGGCGGTACCACCCCCGATGTCACCCAAATCGGTACGACGTGGATGGGTGAGTTCGCCGGCACGGGGGCGCTCGACATCACTCCAAGCAGCATGGAGACGCCCACGCGGTTTTTCGATAGCGCTTGGGAGATGATCGGCGTAAACGGAACGAACTACGGTTACCCCTGGTACGCCGACACCTTCGCGTACTATTACCGCGCTGATCTCGCAGAGAAGGCTGGTGTCAAGCCTCCCACTACTTGGGCGGAACTGATGACCTTCACGAAGGCGCTGCAGGGCGCGGGCGCAGAGTACGGAATCTATCTCCCGCCGTCGGGCTGGGACTGGCCCGCATTCACGGCGATCCCGATGGGATGGCAGGCAGGGGGTGCAGTGCTCAATGACGACGGCACTGAGTTCGCATTCGACACACCGGAGTGGCGAGAGGCCCTGTCGTTCTACAGCTCATTCTTCGAGGAGAGAGTTGCGGCACCGCGCGAGTACGCCTGGGGTGAGTGGGAATCTGCGATGGGCGAAGGCGTAATCGGATCCTTCATCGCAGGGCCTGACGACATCGGCACGCTGGAGGGTCTGACTCAGGGAGGGTTCGAGGACGGCAAGTTCGGTGTGACGGTGCTCCCCGCGGGCGAGGTCAATGGGCACTCGTACTATGGTGGTGGCAACCTCGCCGTGTTCAAGGACACTGAAAACCGCGATGCAGCCTGGAAATTCGTCGACTACCTGTCGCAGCCCGAGGCGCAGCAGAAACTTTACGAACTCGCCGGTAGCATCCCGGCATCCGTCGAGGCGTGGGAACTACCCGTGTTCAACGATCCCGAACTTCTCGTGTTCCGTAAGCAGTTGGAGGCGACGACACCGATGCCCTCCATCCCCACGATCACGGAGATCACCGCCGCGGTCGACGAGGCTGTGGCGGCGATAGTCAAGGGTGGAACCCCGGTCACAGACGCTGTCAGCGATCTCCAGGCGAAAGCTACCCGCATTGGCACAGGCAACTAACCAGACGGCCTCCCGAAATAGCGAACCCCCTGCCCGGCCCAGCAGCGCTTTTCGCTCATCACTGGCCGGCTGGGGCTTCTCGCTTCCATTCGTTCTACTCTTCCTCTTGTTTGTGCTGGGTCCGGTAGTTGGCTCCCTAGCGATGAGCCTGACGGACATGAGTAGTCGTGACACACGGAATCCTCTTAACGTCAACGTCGTCGGCTTTGAGAACTACATCGAACTGTTAGCCGATCCGGTGTTCGTGCGGTCTGCATTGAACACTTTGCTTTACGTCGGCGTATCGGTACCGGTGACTCTGGCGCTCGCGCTGGCGCTCGCATTGGCTGTCAACAGTGGTATCACGCGGTTCCGCACGGTGGTAAAGGTGGGATTCTACCTTCCTTTCGTGACCAGCATCGTCGGCATCTCAGTGATGTGGCGATTCATCCTCGCACCTGACTCCGGGCTCCTCAACGAGGCACTCGCCCTTTTTGGAGTTGGCGGTCAGGCTTGGCTGCAGAACGAAGGGACCGCGTTACCCTCGCTCATCTTCATCGTGATCTGGCGCAATGTCGGCATGATAATGATCGTCTTTCTCGCGGGGCTGCAGGATGTGCCGCATGAGATGCTCGAAGCCGGGCGGATCGATGGAGCTAATGCGTGGCAGCGCTTCTATCGACTGACACTCCCAATGCTCAGACCGACGACCCTGTTCGCGGCTGTGGCCATGAGCCTCTGGGTATGGCAGGTATTCGAGGAGCCGTATGTCATGACGCGTGGCGGGCCCTTGGACTCGACATCCTCGCTTTCCCTCTACGCCTTCGAAGAGTTCGGCTTCGGGAACTACGGTTCGGCATCTGCCGCTAGTTATGTACTTTTTGTTGGCGTACTCGCCGGCGTCATCCTGCTATTCAGGTTGTTGAGGCCGAAGACATGAAGCAGTTCAGCTCGATGTCGAGGTTGGTCATTTCGCTGGGGCTCGCTCTTGGGCTCCTGGTGATCATCGTGCCGTTCACGTGGCTCCTTGTGAGTTCCTTCAAACCGAACAGCGAGATCGTCACCTTCAATCCCGCCTTTTTCCCGATTGAGCCTACTTGGGACAACTACCATCTGCTCTTCCAGCGGATGTCGTTCGGCACCTTCGCACTCAATAGCGTCGTCGTAGCGGTGGTGACTACCGTCGGTAACCTGGTGTTCTGTACCATGTGCGGTTACGCTCTCGCGAAGCTGCGATTCAGGGGGTCGCGGTGGGTGTTTTATCTGGTCATGCTCACCCTACTGGTGCCGCCAGTCGTGACACTTGTGCCCCTATTCGTGCTGGTGGGCAATTTTGGTCTCGTAGACACACTGGCAGGGCTGATCCTCCCGTTCATCGTGGCACCCATTGGTGTCTTCCTGATGCGCCAGTTCATCATGTCGATCCCGGATGAGATGCTCGAGGCGGCTCGTATCGACGGGGCCGGGGAATGGAGGATTTTCAGCAGAATCGTCACCCCGTTGTGCCTACCGGGACTGTCGACGCTCGCAGTGCTCACGTTCCTCACCTCGTGGAACAGCTTAATGTGGCCGGCCGTGGTCGCCTCTAACGAAGACTCGTACACACTTCCTGTGGCACTGGCGCTATACGCAGTCGGGCAGCACTCGACCAACTATGGATTGTTGATCGCAGGTGCCGTGGTGGTCGTGGTGCCGATGCTCGCGCTCTTCCTCGTGTTGCAGCGGTATTTTATCCAGAGCGTCGCGACGACTGGCCTGAAGTGACGGGCATCCGAACCTAAGCCTGGATAAGGTGTACCCGACGCTGGCGTCGCCGCGGTAGGTGTTTCGGGCAGGACGAGGCTTGTGCTCGCGAGTATCCCGCACCCGGTAGTGTCGGGCAGATGACGGGTCCACCGGGAGGGTCGATGGGAGTTCTGCGCGTACCTTGATGTTACAGGTTGCGCGGATAGGTGACGGCGTGGCGTTCGGATAGGGCAGGCACGAGGCCTGTAAAACACGGTTTCGACGAAGAAATCGTCGTTGTCCCAGGAGCCTCGTGCCTGCTGTTTCATCTTCCATCATCGAACCCATCTGGACCCAGTTCGAGGCGTTGATCCCGCCGGTGATCGACGCTCACCCGTTGGGCTGTCACCGGCCGCGGATCCCGGACCGGGTGATCTTCGACAAGCTCGTGCAGGTCCTCGTGTTCGGCGCCGCGTACGCGAAGATCGCCGACACCAGCTGTTCAGCGACGACCCTGCGGCACCGCCGGGACGAGTGGATCGACGCCGACATCTTCACCGAACTGGAACAGCTCTGCCCGAACGCGTACGACCAGATGATCGGCCTCGAACTGGAGAACCTCGCCGTCGACGGGTGCATCGTGAAAGCACCCTGCGGTGGTGACGCGGCGGCCGTTCCCCCGTGGATCGCGGCAAACAGGGCACGAAACGCTCCGTCCTCGTCGACGGGCGGGGCATCCCACTCGGTTCGAACACGAATGCCGCGGACCCGCCTGCTCAGCTGAGCTGATCAACCTACATAACCACGGGGTGGTCAGCCCACGAAGTTGAGCGGAGCTGGCTCACGAAACAAACCAAACTCGGGGGCGTCGATGTGGCATCGAAAACCTCGACCTGATCAGGTAATATCCGCTCAGAGCCGATGACGGGAATCGAACCCGCGCTGTCTGCTTGGGAAGCAGAAGTTCTACCATTGAACTACATCGGCGTGCGGCATCCGTTGGATGCAGCGCTGACCATCGTAGCAAGCGATGCCGGCCCGCGTTGCTACGCTGGCACACGTGCTTCTCTCGGATCGCGACATCAGGGCGGAACTCGACAAGCAGCGCATCCGGCTGGAGCCGTACGAGCCCGGCATGATCCAGCCGTCGAGCATCGACGTGCGGCTCGACCGGTACTTCCGCCTCTTCGACAACCACAAGTACCCGTTCATCGACCCGGCCGAAGACCAGCCCGAACTCACCCGCCTCATCGAGGTGCGGCCCGACGAGCCGTTCATCCTGCACCCGGGCGAGTTCGTGCTCGCATCGACGTTCGAGGCCGTCACCCTTCCCGACGACGTCGCCGCGCGGCTCGAGGGCAAGAGCTCGCTCGGCCGGCTCGGCCTGCTCACGCACTCGACGGCGGGCTTCATCGACCCGGGCTTCACAGGGCACGTGACGCTCGAGCTGTCGAATGTCGCGACCCTGCCGATCAAGCTCTGGCCCGGCATGAAGATCGGCCAGATGTGCTTCTTCCGTCTCTCGTCGCCGAGCGAGCGGCCCTACGGCTCGGCCGAGTACGCGAACCGCTACCAGGGACAGCGCGGGCCCACCGCGTCGCGCTCGTTCCAGAACTTCCACCGCACCGACGTTGGCGTGACCGAGGCGGGTTCGGCCGGGCGTTGAGCGAGGCGGATGCCGCGGCCGGCTCGGCCGGGCGTTGAGCGAGCGGATGCCGTCGCCGCGCCGGTGAGCGCGACCGAGCGCGCCATCGCCCCGAGCCACTGGGCGTAGAGGAAGAGCCGCTCGTCGAGCCAGCGCTGCGCGCTCAGCACCGTGACGCCGACGCCCACCGCCGTGAGCCGCGTTCGCGACCCCACCAACTCGTCGACGACGGCGCTGTGCGGCACCCTGAGTAACCGCACCTGCATCCCGCCTCGTAGACTCCTACCGGAGAAACCCTGTTCGGGGAACGGGCCCGGTTCGTGGGCCGAATCGGCGGAAGGCTGCTTGGTGAGTACTGATGTGTTCACAGTGCTCGTCGTGTGCACCGGAAACGTCAACCGTTCGGCGCTCGGCGCTGTGCTGCTCGAGAGGTGGGCCGGATGGTACCTGCCCGCGCCGGTCGCCGCGCAGGTACGGGTGACGAGCGCGGGGCTCGGCGCACCGGTGGGAGCGAAGATGAGCCGTCGCTCCCGTGCGATCGCCGAAGCGCTCGGGACCGACGGCTCCGCGCATCGGGCCGCCCAGATCACGGAGCGCGCGATTCGCGCGGCTGACCTCGTCCTCGTCTCCTCGAGTGATCAGCGCGACGAGGTGCTCCGGCTCGTTCCAGCGGTGCTGCGCTCCACGTTCACGATCCGCGAGGCGGGCCGGATCGCCGATAGCCTGACCGAGCGATCGGCGCCCGACTCGGTCGACGAGATGCGCGCCCTGGTCACGTCGATCGCCGAGAAACGGTCGGTCAGGAGCACCGCCCACGGTGATGACGACATCATCGACCCGCAGGGCAAGGGCGACGAGGCGTTTCGTCTCATGGTGCGCCAGGAGGTGCCGCCGCTCGCCCGCGTCGCACAGTCGCTGTTCGGGATGCCGCCCGCCGAGGTCGCTGCCTACGATGCTGCAGCCGAGGCCGCGGAGTTCTCGTTCGGCGGTGCGCAGCGAGTGCCTGCGGATACCGATGCTGAGGCGGATGCGGTCGCGGGTGCGGATGCCGCACGGCCGCGCCCGCGGGGGCGGCGCCGGGCGTGACGCCATGCGGCGGGCAGGATCGAGCAGCCCCGGGTGTCCAGCGAAACGCCGAGGCTCTGGCTCAGGCGTGTGTCCCCGCCTGCATCGGCAGCGCCGCCACCAGCGGGTGATCGAAGTCGAGGGGCCCCACCTTCGCAGCGCCGCCGGGCGAGCCGAGCGCTCGCTCTGAGCCGGTCGAGATCTCGAAGAACTCGACGTTGGCCTTGTAGTAGTCGGACCACTCGTCGGGCAGGTCGTCTTCGTAGTAGATCGCCTCGACCGGGCACACCGGCTCGCAGGCGCCGCAGTCGACGCACTCGTCGGGGTGGATGTAGAGCGAGCGCTCGCCCTCGTAGATGCAGTCGACCGGGCATTCGTCGATGCAGGCGCGGTCTTTGACGTCGACGCACGGCAGCGCGATGACGTACGTCACGACAGGGCCAGGACGTCGGCGCGCGAGATCTCGACCTGCTCGTCGCGGGGCACGACCTTCACGCGCTCGCGAATCACATCGGCGTACGCGGCGGGTGCCTCGAAGTCCTCGCCGAGCCGGCGCTCGTGCGCGTCGAGCTCCAGCCATCCGGCCCAGGTCGTGAAGCGGATGCCGCGGGCCTCGAGCAGCTCGAAGATGTCCTCGCTCGCTGAGCCTGCCGAAGCGAGCGTCGCGCGGCGGGGAGCGTTCCCTTCGACGGGCTCAGGGAACCCGAAGTCCGCGAGCAGGTGCGTGACGGTCTCGAGCGCGTCGCCCTTGGTGTGCCCGATGAGGCCGACGGGACCGCGCTTGATCCAGCCGGTGGCGTAGACGCCCGGGATGGGGGTGCCCGCGGCATCCGTCACCCGTCCGCCGTCGTTGGGGATGACCGCGGTGCGCTCGTCGAACGGCACACCCGGCACCGGCGAGCTCGCGTAGCCGACCGCACGGTAGACGGCCTGCACGGGCACGTCGACGAACTCGCCCGTGCCCTCGACCGAGCCGTCGCCGACGGGGCGGGTGCGCTCGAAGCGCACGCCTTCCACACGCGACGAGCCGAGCACCTCGACCGGCGCGTGCAGGAAGTGCAGGTGCAGGCGACGTCGCGGTCCGCGGCCGGTCCCTTCGGCAGGCTCAGGGACCTCGGCGGGCTTGCGCCAGCCGTTGAGCGTGCGGGTCATCACCTTGACCTGGTTGTTCGAGGCCAGCAACTGGTCGGCGTGCGGATCGTCGGCGGCCCGCTCGAAGTCGTCGTCGTAGACGATCACGTCGACGCCCGGCACCTCGCCGAGCTCGCGCAGCTCGATCGGGGTGAACTTCACGTGGGTGGGGCCGCGCCGGCCGAACACGTGCACGTCGGTCACGGGCGACGCCTCGAGTCCGGCGACGACGTTGGCCGGGACATCCGTCGAAAGCAGGTCCTTCGGATGCCTCGCCAGCACGCGCGCGACGTCGAGCGCGACGTTGCCGTTGCCGATGACCGCGATCTGCTCGGCCTCGAGCGGCCACTCGCGCGGCACGTCTGGGTGCCCGTCGTACCAGGCCACGAGATCGGCGGCGCCGTAGGAGCCCGGCAGGTCGATGCCGGGAATGTCGAGCGGGGCGTCCTTCAGGGCGCCGGTCGCGAAGATCACGGCGTCGTACCGGGCACGCAGCTCGTCGACCGTCACGTCGCGGCCGACCTCGACGTTGCCGATCAGGCGGATCGTTTCCGCGTCGAGCATCTCGTGCAGCGAGTTCACGATGCCCTTGATGCGCGGGTGGTCGGGCGCGACACCATAACGGATGAGGCCGTACGGCGCGGGCAGCGACTCGAACAGGTCGATCGCGACCTCGCCGCCCGACTCGGTCACCTGGCGGTGCAGGATGTTGCCGGCGTAGATGCCGGCGGGGCCGGCTCCGACGATCGCGATGCGGAGGGAGAGGGTCATTGCTGTTGTGCCTTTCGGTTGAGGGAGAGCGCCTCGGTGCTGATGGCCTCGGGGGCGTAGGGGCTGAGGGTCACGACGTCGCCGACTACGACCACGGCGGGCGAACGGATGCCGCGACGCGCCGCCTGCAGCGCGATCGTGTCGAGCGTGCCGACGGTGACGCGCTGGCGCGGCCCGTAGCCGTCCTCGATGATCGCGACGGGGCATCCGCCGCCGCGCTCGCCGCGCGCGAGGGTGATCGCGGAGTTCGCGAGCGTGCCGATGCCCATGAGGAGCACGACGGTGTGGTCGCGCCCGCCGCCGAGGGACTGGATCTGGTCGTGGCCGGTGACGACGGTGAACGTGGTGGCGAACCCGCGGTGCGTGAGCGGAATGCCCGCGATCGCGGGCACCGAGATCGCGCTGGTGATGCCCGGCACCACCTCGACGTCGACGCCGGCGTCGCGGCAGAAGGCGAGTTCCTCGCCGCCGCGTCCGAAGATGAACGGGTCGCCGCCCTTCAGGCGCACGACCTGCTTGCCGTCGCGGGCGAGGGCGACGAGCAGTTCGTTGATGGCGTCTTGCGGCACGGCATGGTGGCCGGGGAGCTTGCCGACGTCGACGACCTCGGCGCGGAGTTCGACCCCCTCGGCGGCGAGGCCGTCGAGCACGCCGCGGGCGCCGAGCCGGTCGGCGACGATGACGTCGGCGGACTCGATCGCGCGCAGGCCCCGGATCGTGAGCAGGCCCGGGTCGCCGGGGCCGGCGCCGACGAGGGTGACCCGCCCTGGCGCGCCCCCCTCCCGAGTTGCCCGAGTTTGTGCAAATTCGGGCAACTCGGTGGGGGTGTTCGGGGTGTGGGTCACTTGGCACCTCCTTGGAGCAGGCCGCGGCGACGGAGCATCCGTCGCTCGAGCGGGGCGAAGAAGACGAGTTCGATGAGGATGCCGATCGCGAGGATCACGAGAATGGTCGCGAGCACTCCGGCGAGGTCGGCGAGCTCGCGGCTCTGGTCGAGCATCGAGCCGAGGCCGAAGCCGATCGTGCCGCCCACGGCGATGATCTCGGCGGCCATCAGCGAGCGCCACGAGAACGCCCAGCCCTGCTTGAGGCCCGCGACATAGCCTGGAAGGGCGGCGGGGAGCACGACGAGCGTCGCGAGGCGTCCCGGTCCCGCGCCGAGCACCGTGCCCACCCGCCGCAGCTGCGGCGGCACCTGGTCGACGCCGGCGATGAGTCCATTCACGATCGACGGCGTCGCGCCCATGAGCACGACGAAGTACACCGTGGCATCCGACAGCCCGAACCAGATGACCGCGGCCGGTACCCACGCGACCGACGGCAGCACCTGCAGGCCCGAGATGATCGGGCCCATCGCGCGGCGCAGGGGCTTCACCTCGGCGAGGAGGAGGCCGAGCGGGGTGCCGACGACGATCGCGATGAGGAATCCGAGCACGCCGCGCTCGAGGCTCGTGGCGACGGCGAGTTGCAGGCGGCCGGATTCCCACGCCTGCGAGATCGCGGTCACGACGTCGAGCGGGCCGGGCACGATGTCGGGGCGCGGCTGGGCGATCGCCACGTAGGCCTGCCACGCGGCGACGAGCGCGACGACGAAGACGATCGGCGGCACGACGCTCGTGGTGAAGCGACGCCAGGGGTTCGGCGCGCGCTCGGGGTCGGTCTGCAGGCGGTCGAGGCCGGCTTCGAGGCTGCGGAGGTCGTGGTCGTCGCTCCCTGAGCTCGCCGAAGGGAGCGTGGCGTCGGGGGTCGCTTCGACGGGCTCAGCGACCGATACGGTGTCATGCGGCATTTCGGCGGATCTCCTTCCGGAGCTCGGCGGTGATCTCGATCGAGAGCGCCGCGACCTCGGGCGACTCGATGCGGCGCCCGGCCGTCGAGTCGATGCGCCACTCGCCTGCGACCCGGCCCGGCCGGCTCGAGAGCAGCACGACGCGCTGCCCGAGGCGCGCGGCCTCGCGCACGTTGTGCGTCACGAACACGATCGTGCGGCCGGTGCGGCGCCACACGCGTTCGAGCTCCTCGTGCAGCAGGTCGCGCGTGATCGCGTCGAGGGCGGCGAACGGCTCGTCCATGAGGAGCACGGGCCGGTCCTGTGCGAGGGCGCGGGCGAGGGCGACGCGCTGGCGCATGCCGCCCGAGAGCTCGTGCGGGCGCTTCTCCGCGGCATCGGCGAGGTTGACGGTGTCGAGGAGTTCGAGCGCCTCGCCTCGCCGGGCCGCCCGCGCGACGCCCCGAAGGCGCAGCGCGAGTTCGACGTTCTGTCGGGCGGTGAGCCACGGCATGAGCGCCGACTCCTGGAACATCACGGCGGCGCCCTCGGCGGGTACGTCGATCGTGCCGGCTGTCGGCCGGTCGAGGCCCGCGATGAGGTTCAGCAGCGTCGACTTGCCGCAGCCCGAGGCGCCGAGGAGGCACACGAACTCACCCGCCTCGATCGACAGGTTCACGTCGTCGAGCACGAGCGGACCGGCGCCGAAGCGCTTGCCGAGCTGCTCGATGCGGATGGCCGTCTGACCGTTCATGGTGCGCCCTACTCCTCGCCGAGGCCGCCGGCGGAGACCGGCTCTGCCCCGTCGCCGGACGCCGAGAGCAGCTCGTTCAGCAGCCGCAGGTCGAACAGCCCGTCGATCGAGCCCTCCTTCTGCGTGCCCGCCTCGAGGCCGTTCTCGACGAGGGTCTCGAACGTCTCGGCGTGCGGGTCGAACGAGAAGGTCACGTGCTCGAGTGCGCGGGTGATCACGGCGTCGGCGAGCGGCTTTCCGGTGTCGGCCTCGATGACCGAGTTGATGACACCGGCCGCCTCGTCGGCGTGCTCGGCGAGCCAGTCGACGGATGCCACGTGCCCCTCGAGCAGCGCCCGCACCGTCTTGGGGTGCTCGGCGAGGAACTCGGCACGCACGAGCAGCACCGTCGTCGGGAACTCGCCGTCCTCCCAGAGGTCGGTCTCGTCGACGAGCACGTGCGCGCCGTTGCCGCCGTCGGCGAGGAGCCGCGAGACCCAGGGCTCGGGCAGCCATGCCCCGTCGAGGCCGCCCTGCTGGAAGAGCGTGAGGGTCTGCGCGTTCTCGGTTGGCGTGATGTGCACGTCACCGCCGCCCGTCGTGTCGGTCGTGTAGCCCTCGTCGGCGAGCCACGAGCGCAGCGCGACATCCTGCGTGTTGCCCAGCTGCGGCGTCGCGAGCGTGGCGCCATCGAGGTCCCTCACCGAGTCGATGCCGTCGCGCACGACGAGTGCGGCGCCGCCCGTGGCGGCACCGGCGACGATGTGCGCCGACTCGCCGCCCGACTGGATGAACGTGTTGATCGACGGGTTCGGCCCGATGTACGCCGCGTCGATCGCACCGGCCGAGAGCGCCTCGATCGCGGCGGGGCCCGCGTTGAAGACCTGCGTCGTGAGCTTCGTGTCGCCGAGCGCGCCCTCGAAGAGTCCCTCCTCGAGTCCGACGAGCGCCGGCGCGTGGGTGACGTTCGCGAAGTAGCCGAGTCGCAGCTCCTCGGCGGGGCCGGCCGAGCCCGAGGCATCCGTCGCCTGACCGGCCGCCGCCTGCGGCGCGCAGCCGCTGAGAGCGAGCACGGCGACCGCGACGATCGCGGTGGCGAGCATCATGCCGCCGACCAGGCCCAAGCGAGTGCGGACGCGGGATGTCGCGTTCATGCTGCTGCTCCTTCGGTGGTGGCGGTGCGGGCGGGGGTGGCCGTCGCGGATGCGGCGGGGTCGGTGACGATCGCGGCCGCGAGGGTCGCGCCGTCCTGGGGGTGGATCACGAGGAACGCACCCGCACGTCGGTGGTCGGCGTACGGCTCGACGGCGAGCTCGGCCGCGAGCCTGAGCTCGACCTGCCCGATGTCGTTCGCCTCGAGGTGGTCGGTGGGCTCGAGCGCGAGCGTGGTGAGGTCGCGACGGCCGCGCACGGCGGTGACGAGCGCCTGCACGGTCTGCGTGCCGCTCTTCACGAGCACGCGCGCTCCGGGCGCGAGCGGCCTGGGGTCGAGCTGGAACACGGATGCCTCGAGCTCGCGCCGCGGCGCGGGCAGCGATCCGGATGCCGCGATCACCGCACCCCTGGCCGCATCGAGGTCGTCGGCGAGGCGCAGCGACACCGACTGCGGGGCCGACGCGGATTCGAGCGACACGTGCCCCGCGTCGATGCCCGTGACGACCGTCGTCGCCCCGCCGGGGAACACCGCCACCTCGTCGCCGACGCGCACGGTTCCCGACGCGATGCGTCCGGCGAAGGCGCGATAGTCGCGGTACGACTCGGTGTCGTCGACGTCGTGCGCCAGCGCGCCCTGCGGGCGGATGACGAGCTGCACCGGCATCCGCAACGCTTCGAGCTCGGATTCGAGCTCGTCGAGCGACGGCAGTGTCTCGAGCAGCTCGAGCAGGCTCGGGCCGTCGTACCAGGGCGTGTTCGCCGAGCGCTCGACGATGTTGTCTCCCGCGAGCGCGGAGACCGGGATGACGTGTGCCTCGGGCAGGCCGAGGTCGCGCGCGAGCGCGGAGACATCCGTCGCCACCGCCTGGAATGCGGCCTCGTCGTAGCCGAGCAGGTCGATCTTGTTCACCGCGACGACGACGTGCGGCACGCGAAGCAGCTGCACCACCGCGAGGTGGCGGCGGGTCTGCTCGAGCACGCCCTTGCGCGCGTCGACGAGCACGACGACGGCGTCGGCGGTTGCCGCGCCGGTGACCATGTTGCGGGTGTACTGCACGTGGCCGGGGCAGTCGGCGAGGATGAACGACCGCCGACCGGTCGAGAAGTAGCGGTAGGCGACGTCGATCGTGATGCCCTGCTCGCGCTCCGCACGCAGGCCGTCGGTGAGCAGCGCGAAGTCGATCGCTCCGGGCTCGCCGCCGAATCCGCGCTCGGCGCTCGTGCGGGCGACCTGCTCGAGCTGGTCGGCCAGGATCGCCTTGGAGTCGTGCAGCAGCCGGCCGACGAGCGTCGACTTGCCGTCGTCGACCGAGCCGGCGGTCGCGAAGCGGAACAGCGTCGAGTCGCTCATCAGAAGTACCCGTCCTTCTTGCGATCCTCCATGGCGGCCTCCGAGATGCGGTCGTCGGCGCGGGTCGCGCCGCGCTCGGTGAGGGTCGAGGTGGCGACCTCGGCGACGACCTCGGTGACGGATGCCGCGTCCGACTCCACTGCGCCGGTGCAGCTCATGTCGCCGACGGTGCGGTACCGCACGGTGCGGCGCTCCACCTGCTCGCCGGGCCGCGGCGGCGACACCTCGGAGACGGCGCGCCACATGCCGTCGCGGGCATACACTTCGCGTTCGTGCGCGTAGTAGAGCGGCGGCAGTTCGATGCCCTCGCGCTCGATGTAGCGCCACACGTCGAGCTCGGTCCAGTTCGAGATCGGAAAGGCCCGCACGTGCTGGCCGACGGTGTGGCGGCCGTTGTAGAGGTCCCAGAGCTCGGGGCGCTGGTTGCGCGGATCCCACTGGCCGAACTCGTCGCGCAGGCTCAGGATGCGTTCCTTCGCGCGAGCCTTGTCCTCGTCGCGCCGCGCGCCGCCGAAGACGGCGTCGTGGCGGCCCGCGGCGATCGCGTCGAGGAGGGGCAGCGTCTGCAGCGGGTTGCGGGTGCCGTCGGCGCGCTCGTGCAGGCGGCCGTCGTCGAGGTAGTCCTGCACGCTCGCGACCTCGAGGCGCAGCCCGAGGCGCTCGACGGTGTTGTCGCGGAACGCGATGACCTCGGGGAAGTTGTGCCCGGTGTCGACGTGCAGCACCGGGAACGGCACGCGCGCCGGCCAGAACGCCTTCGCGGCCAGGTGCAGCACGAGCACCGAGTCCTTGCCCCCCGAGAACAGCAGCACGGGCCGCTCGAACTCGGCGACGACCTCGCGGATGACGTGGATCGCTTCGGATTCGAGGGTGTCGAGCGCGTCGAGGCGCTCGCCGGTGAGGATCGTGTCGGTGACGCTCATAAGTGCAACCCGCATTCCGTCTTGGCGAGGCCGGCCCAGCGGCCCGACCTCGGATCCTCGCCCGCCGCGACGGGCTTCGTGCACGGCTCGCAGCCAATGGAGGGGTAGCCGTGCGCCATCAGGAGGTTCACGGGCACCTGGTGCGCACCGGCGTAGTCGAGCAGCTCGTCAAAGGTCCACGCCGCGAGCGGGTTCACCTTGACGAGGCCGTTGCGCTCATCCCACGTCACGAGCGGCGTGCTCGTGCGCGTCGGCGCCTCCTCGCGGCGCACGCCCGTGAACCACAGCTCGTACCCGCCGAGCGCTCGCTGCAGCGGGGCGACCTTGCGGCGTGCGCAGCAGAGCCCGGGGTCGCGTGCGAACAGCCCGGCGCCGAACTCCGCGTCCTGCTCGGCCACGGTCTGCTCGGGCAGCACGTCGACCACTCGCACGTCGAGCGAGCGGGCGACCTCGTCGCGCGTCACGTGCGTCTCGGCGAAGTGGTAGCCCGTGTCGAGGAACAGCACGTCGACGCCGGGCAGCCGGGCGGCGACCACGTGCGGAAGCACGGCGTCGGCCATCGAGCAGGCGACCGCGGCGGCATCCGCCTGGAAGTTCTCGGCGACCCAGGCCACGACCTCGTCGGCGGATGCCTCGGGCCCGCCTTCGGGAGAGAGCAGCGCGCTGCCCGACTCAGCCAGTGCGCGCAGCGCGTCGGCGGAACGGCGAGTGTTCATCGCAGGGCCTCCTCGTCGGCGCGGTGCGCCCATTCGGCGAAGGTCTCGTCGGCGGTCGCGTCGCGGTCTTGGAGGAAGCGCCGCACCACCTTCTCGACGTAGTCGGCCAGGCCCTCCGCGGTGACCTTGAGGCCGCGCACGGTGCGTCCGGTGCCGGCCTCCTCGCGCGTGGCCGATGCGAGGCCGCCGCCGAGGTGCACCTGGAACCCTGGCGTCTGCCCGCCGTCGCCGTCGGGGAGGAGCTGGCCCTTCAGCCCGATGTCGGCGGTCTGAATGCGTGCGCACGAGTTGGGGCATCCGTTCACGTGCAGGCTGATCGGATGCGGCAGGTCGATGCCCGCGAGCCGGGCCTCGAGCGCGAGCACCGCCTCGGTCGCCGTCTGCTTCGTCTCGACGATTGCGAGCTTGCAGAACTCGATGCCCGTGCACGCGATCGTGCCGCGGCGCAGCAGGCTCGGGCGCGCTTGCAGTCCGAGCCCGTCGAGCTCGGCGATCACCTGCTCGACCGCGGCTTCCTCGATGTCGAGCAGCACGAGCTTCTGGTGCGGTGTGGTGCGCAGGCGCGTCGAGCCATGGCGCCCGAGCAGGTCGGCGACCGCGGTGAGCGTCGAGCCCGAGACTCGGCCGACGAACGGGGTCACGCCGATGTAGAAGCGGCCGTCCTTCTGACGGTGCACGCCCACGTGGTCGCCCTGCGCGCGCGGCTTCGGTGCCGCCGGGCCGTCGGGAAGCGCAGCCCCGAGGTACTCGGTCTCGAGCACCTCGCGGAACTTCTCGGCGCCCCAGTCGGCGACGAGGTACTTGAGGCGGGCCTTGTTGCGCAGGCGCCGGTAGCCGTAGTCGCGGAAGATCGAGACGACGCCCTCCCAGACCTCGGCGACGCGGGCGGGCTCGACGAACGTGCCGGCGCGCACGGCGAGGTGGGCCGCCGTCGAGAGTCCGCCCCCGACCCACAGGTCGTACCCGACGCCGAGCGTCGGATGCTCGACGGCCACGAACGCGACGTCGTTGATCTCGTGCACGACATCCTGGCTGGGATGCCCGGTGATCGCGGACTTGAACTTGCGCGGAAGGTTCGCGTAGGCGGGGTCGCCGATGTACTTCGCCTGGATCTCCTCGACCGCGGGCGTCGGGTCGATGAGCTCGTCGGCCGCGATGCCGGCCACGGGCGAGCCGAGGATGACGCGGGGCACGTCGCCGCACGCCTCGGTGGTGCCGAGCCCCACGGCCTCGAGGCGGCGCCAGATCTCGGGCACGTCCTCGACGCGCACCCAGTGCAGCTGCACGTTCTGGCGGTCGGTGAGGTCGGCGGTGTCGCGGGCGAACTCGGTCGAGATCTCGCCGATCACGCGCAGCTGCGCGGTCGTGAGCTGCCCGCCGTCGATGCGCACGCGCAGCATGAAGAACTCGTCCTCGAGCTCGTGCGGTTCGAGCGTGGCGGTCTTGCCGCCGTCGATGCCGGGTTTGCGCTGCGTGTAGAGGCCCCACCAGCGGAACCGGCCGTGCAGGTCGGTCGGGTCGATCGACTCGAACCCGCCCTTCGCGTAGATGCGTTCGATGCGCTCGCGCACGGCGAGGCCGCCGTCCTCCTGCTTCCACACCTCGTTCGCGTTGAGCGGGGCCGTGCCGTCGATCTTCCACTGGCCGTGGGGGCGGGAGGCGGGGCGGGCGGGGCGCGTGGGGCGGTCGGAGCGCGTGGGGCGTTCGGCGTGCGTGGGGCGGTCGGCGCGCGTGGGGCGTTCGGCGTGCGTGGGGCGGTCGGCGCGCGCGGGGCGGTCGGCGTGCGTGGGGCGGTCGGCGCGCGCGGGGCGGTCGGCGTGCGTGGGGCGGTCGGCGCGCGCGGGGCGTTCGGCGTGGGCGTCGCGGCCCGGGCGGGCGGGGCCGACAGCACGCTCGGTGCGGGTGCGCGCAGTCGCGGCATCCGTCGTCGTCTCTGTGGTCGCGGCATCCGTCGTGGGTGTCGTCACGGTCGCTCTCCTTCCTCGGCCGGGCACCCGAGCGGGTGCGTGGGGTCGAAGCTAGGCGACGTCGGTCGCCGCCGACAGCCCGTGTGTCATGCCCGGTCATGTCGTGTCGCATAGCGTCACACGGCGTCGCGAATCGCAACCAGCGAGCGGTACCCGGGGTTCCCTGTTCCGGCTGACTGTTCCGGCCGGCTGTTCCGGCAGGCTGTTCCGGCAGGCTGTTCCGGCAGGCTGTTCCGGCCGGCTCATGTGAGGTCCGCCTCACGTGAGGCGGGTCTCACACGATGAAATCGGCTGGCAGATTCCGGCGAGCGGGCCGGAGGGCTTGGGCGAGCGGCCGACGGGTCGCAGGCGAGGGAGGGCCGAACCGGGTACGAGGCCGGTCAGCTCAGGCGAGCGGATGCCGCGGCGTAGCGGTCGAGCACGATCTCGACGAGTTCGGGGGGCGCCGGCTCGCCCGGCACGAGCAGCGGCCGGGCCGTGACATCCGCTCCGGCGCGACGAGCGAGGTCGTCGAAGTATCCGGGAGCGAGCAGGAAGTTCG
Source organism: Agromyces sp. NPDC058484 (assembly GCF_042720415.1). Taxonomy (NCBI): domain Bacteria; kingdom Bacillati; phylum Actinomycetota; class Actinomycetes; order Micrococcales; family Microbacteriaceae; genus Agromyces; species Agromyces sp. NPDC058484. The sequence continues at coordinate 35,346 of NZ_JBHXMP010000009.1, forward strand.
CGAGCACGACACGAGGCGAGCGAGGCGCGCCGCTGCCCGCCGCCCGCCGCGCCGCGTCCACCGCGCCGGGAAGGGCGGGCTCGGCGGCCGAGAGGAATCCGACGGTGACCTCGCGAGCGGATGCCGCAGCGAGGCGCCCGGCCATGTCACGGCAGTGTTCGACCGCGCGCCGGTCGCTCGACCCTGCGACGGCGAGCACGATGCGGTCGTCGTCGCGGAGCCCCGCCTCGGTGAGGCGCCGCAGCAGCACGGTCGCGAGCCGGTCGTCGGGTCCGAGCGCGGCGGCGAGCACGACCGGCCGGTCGGATGCCGCGGCGACCGCCTCGGTGAGGTCGACGTGCACGTGGTAGCCCGCCGAGAGCAGGAGCGGCACGACGACCGTCGGCTCGCCCGGGTCGAGCGAGCCGAGCGTCGCGGGCACGTCGGGTTGCTCGACGTCGACGTGTCCGAGCCGCACCGACGGCGCGGCATCCGGATACCGCATCGTCACCTCCGCCGCGACGGCGTCACGCAGCCCGCGCACGGCGCGCCGGCCGTCGGGCGATGAGGTGCCGTGGGAGATGCCGACGAGGGCGGGCTGGCGATGCATCCACTCATCGTGGCAAGCGGACGACCGTCTCGGCATCGTTGTGTCGAAGTGCGACATCGAGCGCGGCGAGCCCGCCCGTGGCGAACGCGGTGACGGCGTCGAGCGTCGGATCGACGCCGAGCACGCGGGAATGGCCCGCGCCGTCGGTGAGCACGAGCCGCGAGCGCTCGCCGTGCGCCTCGTGCAGTCGCAGCGATTCGGATGCGGCGACCTCGCGATCGCCGCGGTCGTGTACGACGAGCAGCGGCACGTCTGCCGGAAGCGGGTCGGCGACCGCGTCGAAGCGAGCGTACGGCTCGTCGATGTCGGGGAGCACCCGTCGTGCGAACTCGCGCGCGAGCACGTCGGCGCTCGCGCGCCCGATGCCGACGCGAGCGGCGAAGGAGTCCACGAGGTAGCGGGCGTCGGCCATGCCGGCGATGGCGACGACGCCCCCGGTCGCGGTGCCCTCGCGCACCGCGGTGAGCGCGGCGAGCGCGCCGAACGAGTGGCCGATGATGAGCCGGAACATGCCGTGCCGTCGCTGCAGCTCGTCGATCGCGGCGCGATAGTCGCGGATGTCGGTGCGCCGGCCCGCCGAGTCGCCGTTGGCGGGCGCGTCGAACGCGACGACGCGGTACCCTTCGGCCCGGAGCTCGCGCACGATCGCGCCGAACTGCGATGCCCGGCCGCGCCAACCGTGCACGAGCAGCACCGTCTCGGGGCCGTGTCCCCAGGCGTAGGTCGCGATGTCGCGTCCGCGAACGGTGATCGTGCCGCGCTCGGCGTGGTCGTGCACCGCGCGGTCGGTCGGGCGCACCGGCAACGGCGGGCGCACCCGCCGGAAGAGGGGTAGGGCGAGACGCCCCGCGAGCGCGGGGGAGATGCGGTCGGCGGCGCGCACGGCGGTGACGGCGACGGTGGTGACGGCGACGGTGGTGACGGCGACGGTGGTGGCGTTCATGGCGGCCTCCGGTGGTGCATGTCAGGCGGATATCTGGCGGATGCCGGATGCCTCGCGACATCCGTTCAATGAATACGAACGATCGTGCTTACACTATACGAACGTTCGTGCGTAAAATAAAGAGCATGACCGAGATCGACGGACGACGCCTGCGAGGAGCTGCCTCGCGCCGCGTCGTGCTCGCGAACGCGGTCGACATCGCCTCGGTCGAGGGCCTCGACGGGCTGTCGATCGGCCGCCTCGCCACGGCGGCGCGGGTCAGCAAGAGCGGCGTCGCCACGCTCTTCGGCACGAAGGAGCGGCTGCAGCTCGCCACGGTCGAGGCGGCGTCGCAGCGGTTCCGCGAGACCGTGCTCGAGCCCGCGCGGGCCCGGCCCCGCGGCATCCGTCGCATCGTCGCCCTGCTCGACGCCTGGATCGCGTATTCCCGCGACCGGGTGTTCCCGGGCGGATGCTTCTTCAACACCGCCGTGGCCGACTTCGACGCCAAGCCGGGGCCGGTGCGCGATGCCATCGCCGATGCGCTCGAGAGCTGGAACGGCTACCTGCGATTCTCGCTCGGCTACGCGGTCGAGCTCGGCGAGCTGGACGCCGACGCCGACGCGGCGCAGCTCGCGTTCGAGTTCACGGCGCTCCTCGAGTCCGCGAACTCCCGCTCGGTCATGACCGGGTCGAACGAGCCATACCGTCTCGCGCGCCGCGCGCTCGTGTCACGCCTGCTCGCCGTCGGCGCCGATCTCGACGTGCTGCGGCCGCTCGCCGAGCACGGCGACTGAGGCGCTGCGGTCAGCGCGGGCGGGAAGCTCGCCGCATGACAGGTCAGAAGCTCGTCACGAGGTCGCCGAGCACCTCGCTCACCTTCGTCGGATCGGTCGCGTCGTAGTAGTGGGCGCCGGTCGCGCTCGAGATCGACTGCAGCGTCGCGACATCCGCGTCGGCGCCGTAGGCGAGCGTGAAGATGAGCACCGGGCTGTGGTGGTGCAGCTCGTTCAGGTTCGCGATCATCTGCTCGGCGGTGACCGAGGGACCGAAGTACTCGTTCTTGCCGTCGCTGAGCAGCACGATCGCGTTGATGCGGTCGGGGTCCCAATCCGCGGCGCGCTGACGCGCGAACTCGTCGACCGCCGCGAACAGCGGCGTGAACTCGATCGGCCGAAGGGCGCCGAGCGCCCGCAGGAATCCCGCACGCCCGCTGCCGATGTCCTCGACCGGGCTCACCAGTCCCGGGGCGATGGGGCCGACGTCGTCGGCCGAGAACGCCGCGAGGCCGACGTTGTCGCCCGGCGTGAAGTGACCGAGCGCCTGCGTGATCGCGTCCTTCGCCGCGGCGAGCTTCGTGTCGCCCGTGACGATCGGCTCCTCCATCGAGCCCGAGACGTCGAGGAGGAAGAGCACCTGGGCGCGTTTGCGCACCTCGGGGAACGCGGCATGCGCCTCGCGGAGCACGCCGGCTCCAGGGAACGGCAGGGCCCCCGACGGGTCCGCGGTGAATCCGCCGACCTCTGCGACCAGGGGGTCCAGCTCATTGTTGAGGTCGCGATAGCCGGACTCGCGCACGATCTGCTGCCCCTGCTGCGTGCCGGTGAATCGGATGAAGTCCTCTGCGGCAGCGGTCTCGCGGTCGTCGATCCACGAGCCGGTGAGCAGCACGGCGGGGTTGTCGGCCACATAGAATCCGTCGGCCGGGTAGATCGGCACGAGCTTCTCCGCCGGCGGCTCGCCCTCGACCCGGGTAACGCCGTCACGGCTCGTGATACCGCGGTTGTAGTCCCACACCGACTTCTCATCGACGATCACGGCCGAGAGGAAGTCCGCCGCGGAACCCTGCTCCTCGGCTTGCCGCGCGTGCCAGAGGAAGTGCTCGGGGGTGGCCATGTAGTGGCTCGTCGCCAGCTCGTGCTGCCTGACCCCCTCGGTCACCTCGTCGTCGGCGATCTGGCTCACCGTCAGCTCTCCGATGGAGCCCGCCTCGGAACCGTACGACGTGAGCAGGGCCGCCTCGCCGGAGCTCGCGATGAGCGGGCTGGTCTTCCCGAGTTTGAACGCCCCCCACTCGGGATGCCCGAGGTCGCTCCACGCATTCTCGTTCGCGGCGGCCGCGAAGACGTCGTCCCAGCTCGGGGGCTCCGCGTCCCAGCCGATCGCGGATGCGAGAGATTCGGGCATGGCGAGCACGATGTCGGATGCCCCGAGGCTCGTGCTCTCGGGCGGCACGGTCACGCCGCCGCCGGTGTTCCGGGCGATCGAGACCCACGAGCTCGCGTCGGGTGCCCACACGATCGGGCGCTGATCCTCGGGCAGCACGTTGAACGCCTCCGCGGCGTTCTCGGCGGCGACACCCGACTTCTCCTTCGTCGCGACGACCGTCACGCAGTTCCCGTCGATGTCTCGCGGCTGCGCGTTGTAGCCCTCCGCGAGCCTCGACACCATCTCGGCGTTCTCGTACGAGGAGAGCACCGTCACGGTCGTGCACGGGGCGTCGCCGGCTGCCGTGGCCGGCTCGTCATCGGGAAAGGCGATCGGCTCCGCCGGCTCGGCTGTGGCGTCCGTATCGGATGCTCCGCTCTGAGCCCCGACGATCAGTGCGGTGGTCACGCCGCCGGCGGCGAGGAGGAGCACGACGGCGCCGGCCACGATCGCCCACCCGTTGCGGCGGCGTCGCTGCTGCTGCTGCTGCTGCCGGCGGCGGTCGCGCCGCAGGTGCGCGCCCTCGGTGCTCATATCGCCGAGCCTATCCCCCGTAGGAGGGCCGGCCCAAGCCGACCCGTCCGTCGCTCAGGTCGTCGAATTGAGCATTCCGATGATCACGGCCGTCCACCACGCGACTTGGGAAACGACGGCGCTCGCGACGTACCAGGTGCGAGCCTTCCGGGGCAGCGCCCGGAAGCGCAGCTTCCGCGGGAACCGGGAGAGGCGATCGGTCCACCGCGTGAGCGCCACGCCGTTCAGTGACGCGATGAGCACGGCGCCGAGCTTGACGAATGTGGCCGGTGATGCGAGGTCGGGCTGCAGCAAGGCGCCGCTCGCGAGCAGACCGACGAGTCCGGTCCAGATCGGGAGCTTCATGGTGATGTCGATCCTCGCGACGTCGCGCACGGAACGCCACTCGGTCGCCCAGAGCAGCCCGTACCATTCCACCGCCAGCACCGCGCCGAGGCTGACGACGAGCGAGGCGAGGTGGATGAAGAGCGCGATGGCATGCAGCCATCCAGGCGGTGTCAGCGTGGCGCCCAGCCAGATCGAGGCCGCCCATCCGGCGGTGATCACGACATAGGCGATCGCCCGCCGGCGTTGCCGTCGTCGCTGCTTCGCCTTGAGGGTCATGGTCACCGGGGCCCGACCTCTCCGCTCTTCGCGCTCGTGTGTTTCCGCCCCCACGTTCACACTACCGAAGCGTCGGCGGGGGATGAGCGGATGCCGCGGCCCTCGTCTGACGAGCCCGGGCCCGCATTGCTCAGATGTGCATCACCGCCGCGGCATCCTGCACATCTGATCGCTTCATCGACCGTTCACGCGCGTAGGCCTTCCGCATCGCGTCGCCGCTCCCATAGTCTGGCGAACATTGCGGGGCCAACGAGGGTGCCCGTGCAGTGAGGCTGGGGAGTCCAGATGCGTCGCTTCGTCCGTCGTTCCACTGTCACCATCGCCGCGGCATCGCTGCTAACGGTCGGCCTGTACGCGGCCCCGGCCGCGGCGGCCGACCCGCCGAGCGATCTCATCATCAGCGAGTACGTCGAGGGCAGTTCGACGAACAAGGCGGTCGAGCTGTACAACCCGACCGACACGAGCATCGATCTCACGCAGTACGCGCTGAGCGTGTACTTCAACGGCAGCACCACCAGCACCGACCACGCGCTGGCCGGCGCGGTCGCCGCCGGCGGCACCTTCGTGTTCGCCGACAACCTCCTCGCCGCATACGCCGACCAGACCACCGGGGCCGGCCTGTGGAACGGCGACGACGCGGTCGTGCTGAGACGAGGCGCCGCGGTCGTCGACTCACTCGGCCAGGTGGGGGTCGACCCCGGATCGCAATGGGGCGCGGACCTCGTCTCGACGCAGGACAATACGCTCCGGCGAGCCGGGTCGGTGTGCGCGGGCGACACCGACCCGAGCGACGCGTTCGATCCGGCAGCCGAGTGGGAGGGCCACGCACAGGACACCTTCGACGGGCTCGGTTCCCACACCGCCGACTGCGGCGACGCGCAGCCCGCCGCCCCCGTGATCAACGAGTTCTCGGCGAGCACCGCGGGCACCGACGTCGAGTACGTGGAGCTGCTCGTCGAGCCCGGCACCGACGTCAGCGGCTACGCCGTGCTCGAGATCGAGGGCGACACGACGAGCTCGAACGGCTCGCCCACCCCGACGGCTCCCGGCACCGCCGACGAGGTGATCACATTCGGCGCCCCCGACGCCGACGGTCGCGCGCTCGCGTCCCTCGCCGCGAACACCCTCGAGAACGGCACGATCTCGCTGCTGCTGGTCACCGGCTTCGCCGGTGCGGTCGGAGACGACCTCGACGCGAACGACGACGGCGTCCTCGAGCTCCCCGACGGCGTCGCCCTCGTCGACGCGGTCGCGGTCGACGACGGCACGACGGGCGACGCGACGTACGGCGGCGTGACCCTCGGGGTCTCGTACGACGGGCTCGCCTTCGCCCCCGGCGGCGCATCCCGCATCCCCGACGGCACCGACACCGACTCGACCGCCGACTGGGTGCGCAATGACTTCGACCTCGCCGGCATCCCCGGAAACGTCGGCACCCTCATCGACGGCGAAGCCGTGAACACTCCCGGCGCCGAGAACTCGACGACGATCGTGGTCGACCCGCCCGACGAGGCGGATTGCGAGGCATCCGTCGTCTCCGTCGGGTCGGTGCAGGGCTCGGGCGACGTTTCGCCGGTGGCAGGTCAGACCGTCGAGATCGAGGGCGTCGTCGTCGGCGACTTCCAGACCGGCGGGTTCGACGGGTACTACCTGCAGGATGCGGGTGACGCGGATGCCGCGACATCCGACGGCGTCTTCGTCTTCGCGCCCGGCGGGGTCGATGTGGCCATGGGCGATGTCGTGCATGTCGTCGGCTCGGTCAGCGAGTTCTTCGGCATGACGGAGGTCACGGCCGACGCCGTCGCGGTCTGCGAGACCGGAGCGGCCCTGCCCGACCCCGTCGAGTTCACGCTCCCCGCCGGCCCCGAGGCCTACGAGCCCCTCGAGGGCATGCGCGTGACGCTGCCGCAGCCGCTCGTGATCGGCGAGACCTTCGAGTTCGCCCGCTTCGGCCAGCTCACACTCGGCACCGAACGGCTGAACCAGCCCACGGCGATCCATGACGCCGGGTCTCCTGAGGCCATCGCGCTGGCCGAGGCGAACGCACGCAACGCGATCACGATCGACGACGGGCGGAGTGCACAGAACCCCGACCCGGCCATCCACCCGAACGGCGAGGTCTTCACCCTCGACAACACGTTCCGCAGCGGCGACGTCGTGCAGAACGCCACCGGCGTGCTCGACTTCCGCTTCGACCTGTGGGCCGTGCAGCCCACCGAGGGCGCCGACTTCACGGTCGCGAACCCGCGCCCCGAGGTGCCCGAGGTCGGCGGCACCACCACGGTCGCGAGCTTCAACGTGCTGAACTACTTCACGACGTTCGGCTCGCGCGGCGCAGACGACCAGGTCGAGTTCGATCGCCAGGAGGCGAAGATCGTCAGTGCGATGTCGCAGCTCGACGCCGACATCTTCGGGCTCATCGAGATCGAGAACAACGGCGGCACCGCGCTGAACACGCTCGTCGACGCGCTCAACGAGGTGATGGGCGCGGGCACGTACGCCGCGATCGACACCGGCGTGCTCGGCACCGACGCCATCACGACCGCGCTCATCTACAAGCCGGCCGAGGTTGCGCCGGTCGGCGACTTCGCGGTGCTCGACTCCTCGGTCGACCCGCGGTTCCTCGACGACAAGAACCGCCCGGTGCTGGCGCAGACGTTCACCGACCTCGGCACCGGCGGCGAGATGACCGTGGCGGTCAACCACCTGAAGTCGAAGGGCTCCTCCTGTGAAGATGTCGGCGATCCGACCGACCCGAACGGGCAGGGCAACTGCAACGGCGTGCGCACGGCCGCGGCCGAGGCCATGGTCGACTGGCTCGCCGGCGACCCGACGGGTCAGGGCGCGGGCCGTGAGCTGATCATCGGCGACCTGAACTCGTACGACCACGAAGACCCGATCCAGGTGCTCACGGCTGCCGGGTTCACCGATCTCGAGAAGCAGTTCCACGGCGAGGAGGCGTACTCCTACGTGTTCGACGGCCAGCTCGGATACCTCGACTACGCGCTCGCAGGCGCCGACCTGGTCGACGAGGTGACGGGGGCGGCCGCCTGGCACATCAACGCCGACGAGCCGACTCTGATCGACTATGACATGACGTTCAAGAAGGATGCCCAAGACGCGCTCTTCGCGCCCGACGCGTTCCGCTCGAGCGACCACGACCCGGTGCTCATCGGCCTCGACCTCACGCCGCCCGACACGACGGCGCCCGAGCTCACGGTCAGGGCAGACCCGTCGGTCATCTGGCCGCCGAACAACAAGTGGCGCACGGTCACGATCGACGTCGAGGCGAGTGACGACTCGGGCGAGGTGTCGTGGGCCCTCGTCGAGACACGCGCCTCGGGCAACAGGAAGGCGGCGATCGAGGTCGTCTCCGACACCGAGGTGAGGGTGCGCGCCTCGATCTGGTCGACCTACACCCTCGTCTACGAGGCAACGGATCCGAGCGGCAACACGACGACGCGTGAGGTGAAGGTGCGGGTCACGCTGCTGCCGTGGCACCGGTTCTGATGCGAATGTCACGGGCGCGGCAGAATGGGCAGCATGGATGCCGCGCTCGCCACCGCCTTCTCCGTCGCGCTTCCGGCATGGCTCGTCGACGATCTCGACGGTATCTCGGCCAGGCCGCTCGCCACCGCCCCGCAACGGATGTCTCTTGCGAACGAGCTCGCGGACCGCAACTGGCGTGCGGGCAACGGCGGCCCGTTCGCGGCGATCGTGGTGGATGCGGCATCCGGAGCGCTCGTCTCGGTGGGTGTGAACGTCGTACTCGAGAGCGGACTCAGCGCGACGCACGCCGAGGTGATGGCGCTGAGCCTCGCGCAGCGGGCGCTGGGCAGGTGGGACCTCGGCGCCGACGGCGCGGAGCTCGAGCTCGTCGTCAACTGGCGCCCGTGCGTCATGTGCTACGGCGCGACGATGTGGTCGGGTGTGCGTGCCCTCACGATCGCCGGCGAAGGCGCCGAGGTCGAAGCGCTCACCGGCTTCGACGAGGGGCCGATGCCCTCGGACTGGGCAGGCGAGTTCGAGCGGCGAGGCATCCGTGTCTCCGTCGGCGTCGGTCACGACGACGCGATCGAAGTGTTCCGCGCATTCGGGGCATCCGACGCCGTGGTCTACAACGCGCGGGGCAGCTGATCGTCTTCCATCCGCGTCCAACAGTGGGCGTGCGAACGATAGCGGGGTCGACCGGTCGGCATCCGGAGTTCTTCACAGTCCGGATGCCCCGCGAACCGCTGTGGAGAACGCGGTCGGCACACCTCGGGACATCCCTATGCTCGCTCGACATGACCCGGATGCGCCGTTCCCTCGCTGCCTCGATGATCCTGCTGGCGTCAGCCGCCGGCCTCAGCGCCTGCGCGGCGCCGACCGGCGACGCAGAGCGCAGCGACGCTGAGATGCGGCGCACGGCCGAACCCGTGTGGAAGGCCGCCGCGCGACCGGTGGGCAGCAGCGTCGCCGTGACCGACGGCGTTGCGCTCGCCTACACGCTCGACGCCGAGGAACGACTCCAGCTGCTCGCTCTCGATGCGACGACCGGGCGAGAACTCTGGTCGTCTCCCGCCAGCACGGCGAGCATCGGCACAGAGGTGAGGATCACACCGGTCGTGCTGCGCGACGAGCAACGGAATCCGCGTGCCGTGGTGATCACGCCGCCGTCACTCGCGGCGGGACCAGGGCATGGGCACCGGGTGCAGCTCCGCGACCTGCGGAGCGGTGCAGTGGTGGGCGAGAGCGACAGCATCTGGATCGCCGACCCGCACACGTGCAGAACGACCGACGGCCTCTGCTTCGACGGACGCGAGCGTGACGTCGAACAGGCGACTGCGATGCGGCTCGATCCCGACACCGGCGAATTCGAGCCGTTCGACGACGTGCTTCCCGGATACGAGTACTCGATGCCGATGGGCGGCGGGGTGTTTCTGGCAGCGAACGGCGAGGAGGAGGTGTTACTCGGCCTCGACGACTCGAACATCGACACGCAGAGTCGCGACGTCGTCGCCGACCCGGTGTGGCGCATGCCGGTCGAGAAGCTCCTCGGCGATGGCACACGCTTCACGACCTCGCTGACGACGCGGCAACTGCACATCGACGGCGATCAGCGCACGCTGCTCATCTGGCACATGCCGTCGGCCCCGGACTCCGACGGCTTCACGGACTTCGCCGGAGCATCCGTCGTCGCACTCGATGTCGAGACCGGCGAGCGGCTGTGGGAGCGCGACGGCGAGATGCTGTGCGGGTGGGCGACGTTCTGCACGGGTGAGATCGGCTATCGCCGCAACGATGCCGCGGCGTTCGGCGGGAGAAGCAGTTTCGAGCTGGAGGCGGGGGCCGCGCGACTCGAGCGCATCGACCCGCGAACGGGCACGTCGAGGTGGGACCTGGACGTGGCCGACTACACCGACGAGGATGCGGCCTCGCACGCGTTCGCCTCCGTCGACGGGTACGAGATCATCGGCGACGGCGGCAGCGCACGATTCGTCGAGAAGGAGACCGGTGCGGCGCGCGACCTCGCACAAGCCGAGCGCGTCGGGTGCCTGCTCGACGCCACCTTCGACGCGCACGAGGACTCGAACCCGACGAACGACATCGTGACGTTCACGTCTGGCTCGGTGGCGACCGCGTGCGGGCCCGACGGCCCGGTCGATGAGCCGCTCTCGGTTGCCGCGGTGCGTTCGGTGGGCACATCGTGGGCCGAGCAGGACGAGGCCTGGCGTACGCTCGCCGACGGCCCGGGAGACGACGATCCGCTCGACCTCGCGTCGACCGAGCAGACGGAACGTCTCGAACGCGACGTCGACCGGTGGCGTGTGCTGCAGACCGCCGACGCGATCCTCGGCTACCGGTTCTGACGCAGGGCCTACTTGCGCGTCGCCCGCACTGGAATGAGCAGCGCCAGCCCCAGCGCGAGCACGAGCACGATCCCGAGGATGCCGAAGTAGGGCGCGCCGCCGATCGTGACGAACAGGGCGAACGCCGTCGGCGCGAGGAAGCTCACCGCTCGCCCCGTGGTGGCGTAGAGGCCGAAGACCTCGCCCTCGCGGCCCGGCGGGATGAGCCGCGCAAGGAACGTGCGGCTCGCCGACTGCGCCGGGCCGACGAAGAGCGTGAGCGCGAGTCCCGCGGTCCAGAACACGATCGGGCCGCCGTCGTGCAGCAGGAACACGAGGAATCCGCTCACGACGAGCCCGGTCAGCGCCGTGATGATCACGGGCTTCGCACCGAGCCGGTCGTCGAGCGCCCCGACCGCGATCGTCGAGATGCCGGCCACCACGTTGGCGGCGATCGCGAAGATGATCACCTCGCCGGCCGAGAATCCGAAGACGGATGCCGCGAGCACGCCCCCGAACGTGAACACCCCGGCGAGGCCGTCGCGGAACACCGCGCTCGCGAGCAGGAACCACACGGTGTTGCGCTGCTCGACCCAGAGTCGCCTGATGTCGCGCCCGAGCCGGGCGTAGGACGCGAAGAAGCCCACCTTGCCGCGGTCGATCGCCGCGGGGTTGCGGTACTCGGGCACCGCGATCAGCACCGGGAGCGCGAAGAGCCCGAACCACAGCGCCGACACGATCATGGTGACGCGCACATCGAGGCCGTTCTCGCCGGTGACCCCGAACAGGCCGACCTCGGGCTGGATGAAGCCGAAGTACACGATGAGCAGCAGCACGATGCCGCCGACGTACCCCATGCCCCAGCCGAAACCCGAGACCTTGCCGATCGTGCGCGGCGTCGACACCTGCACGAGCATCGCGTTGTAGTTGACGCCGGCGAATTCGAAGAACACGTTGCCGGCCGCGACGAGGAAGAGCCCGAGCAGCAGGTACTCGGCGGCCGGGTACACGAAGAACATAGCGAGGCTGAGCGCGACGACGAGGTAGGTGTTCACCGCGAGCCACAGCTTGCGGTGCCCGCTCGTGTCCGAGCGCTGGCCGGTGATGGGCGCGAGCACGGCGATGAGGAGCCCCGCGATGGCGAGCGCCCAGCCGAGCTGCGCCTCCACGGTGCCCGTCGGGCCGAACGACTCGCCCGTGAGGTAGACCGTGAACACGAACGTGGTGACCACGGCGTTGAACGCCGCCGAGCCCCAGTCCCAGAGCCCCCATGCGAGGATGCGCCTCCTGCTCGCGCCTACGTCCGAGCCCCCGCCGGAGGGCTGGGTCGCGTCGGTCGGGGTTGCGGGGTGCTGGGTCATGACGCAAGCCTCGTTCGGTCGGATGAACGGAGGATGACGAGCCTCGGTTCGGCATCCCGCTGGATCGGCGGCGATCTTCGCTGCACTGTAACGCGAGCGGATGCCGCGGCGGTAGCGCACCGCGCCGTGTGCGGGCGGCCCGATACCGACCACGCACCCATCAAGTTCATTTGTACAAACGTGTATTTGTGATAGTCTCGATCGCAAGGAGGTGGCCGACGATGAGCGATCCGACAGCTGCGATCGATCGAACGTTCCATGCGCTCTCCGACCCGAACCGTCGCGCCATCCTGGCAGCCGTTCGCAACGGCCGTCGTGCGGTGGGCGAACTCTCCGACGCGCTGGGGATGTCGCAGCAGAACGTGTCCCACCACCTCAAGGTGCTTCGCACGGCAGGGCTGGTGACCGGCTCTCGGTCGGGCACTCGTCACCTCTTCGCGGTGCGTGTCGAAGGGCTCGCCGTCGGCAAGGCGTTCTTCGACGATTTCTGGCCCGAGCGGCTGAGTCTGTTGAAGCAAGCGGTGGAGGAGTCTTCGGCCGGGAGCGGTGATGGCTGAATACAGGACTTCGATCGACATCGATGCCAGCCCCGAGACCGTCTTCCAGTTCCTGGTGACTGAGCGGGGGATGACCTCGTGGATGGGCCAGTGGGCCTCCCTCGACCCGGTGCCGGGCGGCGAGTTCGCGGTGGACATCGCCGGATACCCTGCGCGGGGCATGTTCCTGGAGGTGGATCCGCCACGCCGGGTCACCGTCTCGTGGGGGTTCGCCGGAAGCGAGAGTCTGCCTCCCGGTGCGTCCACGGTGTCCTTCGAGCTGACGGCGATTGCCACTGGAACGCGGGTCGAGCTCGTGCACACCGATCTTCCCGACGCCGAAGTCGCCGGTCACATCGAAGGCTGGAGCCACTTCCTTCCCCGACTCGTGCGCGTCGTCGTGGGCGAGCGACTCCATCCGGATACGTGGGTACCGAGACCCTGAACATTGAGAACGAAGGAGTCGCAATGCCGAACATCGATCACGATGCGCTGTCGATCGTGGAGGCCTATCACCTGGCCTGGACGAGCGGCGACGTCGATGGAGCCCTGACACACATCTCGAACGACGTCCGCTGCTTCGCACCCGACGAGAACGTCTCGACGAAGGACGACTGGCGCGAGTACCTGGCCGGCTTCGTGCCGATGCTCACCGGCGCTCCCGAGCACGCCCGAATGACGAACGGGAATCGGGTGGCGCTGTGGTACTTCCCGCAGACCGCGGTGACGACGACGACCCTCGCGAGCGAGCTGTTCACCGTCGAAGACGGGCAGATCGTCGAGATCCGCCTCGCCTTCGACCGCCTGGGCTACGTCCCGCGGGAACGGTAGCCGGCAACGCCGCCGTCGGTAGGGTTTCGCCTGTGGGTGCCCCGGTCAGGTTCGTCGCGCACGCGTCGATGACGCTTCCGAGATGGCGCGCGTGAATGTGCAGTCGTGGTGTGAGGCGTACCGCGGGCAAGCACGGGTTCGTGGCCGACGGCACGGTGAACGTGGAGGACGGCGTGCGCGTGATCCGCATGGTGCGGATCTACTCCGGGCACCTTGGAACCGACTGAGGGCACATGGTCAGCCGGGATGCCCCGCCGCGACATCCGCTCGGCTATGCGCGGTCGCGCGCCGTCCAATGCAGGCTCGGCAGGTGGATGAGCACCAGCGCGATGAGTGCGAGCACCGAGTTGTTGAACGCCGGGTCGAGGCCGTTCCACGACGTCGACTTCCACATCTGGAACCACTCGCCGCCGATCGTGATGAACCCGCCCATGAAGAGTGCGATCAGCATGAGCAGGCCGATCGTGGAGATGGCGCGCGCCGTGCGGTAGCCGTGGTGGCGTTCGCGGATCCAGAACACCACGGCGGCGACGAGCACGATCGCGGTGGCCGACTCCCACGCGATGAGGCCGATGTAGGCGACGTTCTGCAGCACGGGGTCGGTGATCGCCCGCCACATGACGTCGGGATCGAGGTCCTCACCTGCCGGTGCGCCGAAGTTCGTCGTGTCCATCGCCAGCACGTGCTGCACGAACGCCTGGTTCGTGCCGAAGTCGGTGATGTTGCCGAACGCGACGAGCAGGATGTACAACCCGTTCAGCGCGACGAGCACCGCGGCGACGACGGGCAGCGTGCCGAGCGCGAGCCATCCACGCCGGGCCTCGTCGGCCGCGGGGACGGCGTTGCCGGGTGCAGGGGTGTCGGGGGCGGAGCGGTGCTCGGACATGGCGTCTCCTCACTCGAATCGGATCGTCGTCGATCCGCGGGCACTGTATCGCCCGACGGATGCCGCGTCGACACGAATCGCGCTGCGCGAACGCATCGACGTTCGTGCCGAGCGTGCACGTCTCGCCCGGATCCGGGCGCGAGCCGCACTCTCGACGAACGAGCCCGCCCCGCGGCATCCCCTCAGAACCCGACCTCCCCCACGAGCTCGCCGAACAGCTCCTCGGCGTCGCACTCGAGCCGCTGCCTCGTGAACCACTCGCACACGTTCACGCAATCGCGGTGCAGCAGGTCGAAGCCCCGCGGGTTCGACACGAGGTCGACGATCTGCGGCAGGTCGATCGCGACGATGCGTCCGTGGTGCACGAGCAGGTTGTACGGCGAGAGGTCGCCGTGCGCGAGCCCTGAGCGCGCGAGCAGCCGCATGAAGTCCATCACCTGGTGGAACAGCGCGCGCAGTTCCGCGGCATCCGCTCGCTGTTGCGCGAGCCGGGGCGCGGCGACCCGGCCGTCGCCGATGAACTCCATGAGCACCTCGGTCTCGTGCACCTGCACCGGGTACGGCACGGATGCCCCGAGCTCGGTCAGGCGGCTGAGCGCGTCGAACTCGGCGGACGCCCACTGCACGCGCGCGACGGCTCGGCCGAACGACGTGCCCTTCGCGACGGCGCGCACGTCGCGGGTGCGGCGGATGCCGCGTCCCTCGGTGTAGACGGACGAGCGGTGGAAGTCCGAGTGCTCGCTGCCGCGATAGCGCTTCGCGGCGAGCAGCACGGCGTTGCCGGGCACGTCGGGCGCGGCATCCGGAATCGCACGCTCGATGAGATCGAGGTTCGCCTCCTTGCCGGTCTTCACGACGCCGAGCTCGGTGTCGATCGCCGCGGCCGAGGTCACGAGCCAGTCGGGGCGCGGCTCGGGGCCGCGCTCGGTGGGGATGGTCGCCGGCCAGGTCGACCAGCGCTGGCCCTCACCGGGCTCGGCGGCCTGGAACATGAGGGCGTCGACAGTGTTCATGTCGTCTGGCGCGTCGAAGCGCGCGGCGACAGCGTCATTCGGTACGGCGTCGTCAAGCGACGAGAGAAAGGTCACGGTGGCTCTCCGAGATCAGGAGGCCACCGTCGCGTTGCTAGGGGGCGGCCTCACCGGGAAGGGTGTCTGCGATGCGCACGACGATGACGGCGTTCATCAGGCTCTCCTTCCGGTCTCGTTCCGTTCCGTGGCGAACGGATGCCGCGTGGTTCGGTCCGTGGGCGAGCATACTCGGTGCCCGCGGTCGCCGAAAGGGCCACGTTCAGGCGTCGATGTCGTCGAGGCGCGCGATGACGACCTCGAGCAGGCGCGCGAGCTCGCCGCGCTCTGCGTCGCCCAGGTCCTGCAGCACGTCGGACTCCACGACGTCGGAGCCACGGATCGCCAGGCTGAACAGCTGCCAGCCCTCCTCGGTGAGGCTCACGAAGATGCGCGTGCGGTTGCCCGCGTCGGGAGTGCGCTCGACGAGCCCGCGGTCGGCGAGCTTGTCGAGCCGGTGGGTCATCGACGAAGGGGCGACGTTCGTAAGGTCGGCGAGCTGGCTCGGCGTGAGCGCCTCGCCGGCCTTCGCGAGCGAGGTGACGACGGCCCACTCGCCGGCGGTCACGTCGAGGTCGGCGAGCTGCCTGGCATACCACTGATCGAGCTTCTTCGTCAGGCTCTGCACGGCGGTGATGACCCGCTGCACCGATTCCTCGCCGCCCGCGGCGACGTAGGTCGCGACCGCGCGGCGGTGCAGCTCGGGTGCGGTCGCGGTGCGTCTGGCCATGCGGGAATTCTCGCATGCGTTCTTCGGTTGCTAATATTTCGATATCGAATAGTTCGTATTCGAAGCGCACGGATGCCTCGGCCGCACGTCGGCGCGAGGCATCCGTCGTCGCGACCGACCGTCTCAGGCCTGAAAGGGGGCCCGTACTGTGCGCGCGAAACTGCTCATCTTCGCATCTGCGATCGGCATGCTCGGCTGGGGTGCCGTGCTGCCCTTCCAGTACGCCTATGCGGCCGACACCCGCGGCTGGGGCGCGCTCATCGCGGCGGGCGCCTCCTCGCTGTTCTCGGTCGGCGCGCTCGTCGCCGCGCCGATCGCGGGGCGCCTGAGCGATCGCTTCAACCCGGTGCACGTGGCCGTCGCCGCGCAGCTGCTCGGCGCCGCCGGCGTCGCCTCGCTCGTCTTCGTCGACGTGCCCGGCGGCTTCCTCGCGGGCATGCTCGTGTTCGGACTCGGGCTCGCGGCCGCGGTGCCGGCCAAGCAGGTGCTCGCGCTGCAGTGGTCGTCGAGCGACGACCGCCGCAAGGTGTTCGCCTACAAGTTCACCGGCGAATCGCTCGGCATGGCCGTGGGCGCCTTCCTCGCCGGGCAGATCGTCGATCTCGAGCGGGCCGATGGCCTCGACATCGGCTTCGCGATGGCCGCGGCCGGCTTCGTGCTGTCGTCGGCGATCATCGCGCTCGCGGGCCGGGGCGCGCAGGTGCCCGCCGAGTTCGCGGTGGATACCCCGGCGGCGGATGCCCCGGGGACGGGCGCGCCGCGGTCTGCGGCGGCGACCGGCTCGATGGGTGCGATCGAGGCGGCGACCGGGGCGATCACCGTGATCGACGGGCCCGTCGAGCGTCGCGACCGCAGCGTCGTGCGGGCGATCCTCGCCACGCCCGCGCTGCGATGGACCGCTGTGGTGACGATCACCCTGGCGCTCGGCTTCTACGCCCAGTTCGAGTCGGGGCTGCCCGCGTACGGCCTCACGGTGCTGGGCGTCGACCCGGGCGCGATCGGCATCGCCGCCGCGGTGAACTGCGTCGTGATCGTCGCGTTGCAGGTGCTCGTCGTTCGGCTCACGGCCAAGCGCAGCGCCCCGTCGCTGCTCATGGCCGTCGGCGCCATCTGGGTGGTCTCCTGGCTCGTGATCTCGGCGGCGCAGTTCGCGCCGGGCATCGCCGCGGCCCTGTTCGTGATGACGTACGGCATCTTCGCCGTCGGCGAGACGATCTACAGCCCGGTGCTGAATCCGCTGACCGCGCAGCTCGCCCCGAAGGGCATGGTCGGCCAGACCCTCGGCACGATCGGCGCCCTGCAGACCGCCTTCTCGGCGGCGGGGCCGCTCGTCGCGGGCGTGCTGCTCGGCGCCGGACTCGCCGACGTGTTCCTCGGGATGCACCTCGCGGTGAGCGCCGTCGCCGTGTTCGCCGCTTGGCGAGTCAAGCGGGCGCTCGCGGCGTCGGGTGCGGGCGGTGCGCGCGGTGCGCGCGGTGCGCGCGGTGCGCGCGGCGCACCCGCGGAGTCGCGCGTCCGCGAGGAACCACCGACGACCCAGGTGCCGACCACCTGAGCCGGGCAATGCGTCGGCAGCGCGCGGATCGCGTCGTCACGAGTCGCGGCTCGGCCGCGGACCTCGTACGAGGGCGACGAACCAGGCGACGCCGGTGATGACGTGCATCGACGCGAGGGCGAGCTTGGTGCCGAGGTCGGCTTCGACCGTGAGCGGGAGTGCCGCGGAGAGCACCCCGAAGGCGAGTCCTGCCCAGGCGGCCCAGAGGCGGATCGCCGGCCAGCGGCGGGTGAGGAGCCATACCCCGGCGCCGACGACGACCATCGGCACGACGACCGTGAGCGTGACTGCGACGGCGTCGACCTGGATGCTCCCCGGCGCACCCGGCGGCGTGACGATCAGCGACGCACCGCCCGCGGATGCGATCCACAGGACGATGAGGTCGAGGACCACGGCAGCGCCCGCCGCGATCAGCACGCGGACGGGGATGAATGCCCGGGCCGCGGCATCCGTTGCAGTGGCTGGCGTACGACCGTCGGTACTCATTGCGACTCCTCAATAGTTGGGTAGCTCAAGTAATTCCAGAATGCTCCGAATCATTGAGAAAGTCAATCGTTGATTCAACGCACTAGTATGGCGCCATGCAGGATCGAGAGGCACGGCTCGTCGAATCACGTCGGCTCTCCCGCATGTTCTTCCTCGTGGCGGAACGCAGCAAGGCCGACTTCGCGGCCGCGGTCGCGCCGTTCGGCCTCCCCGTTCCGATCGCGAGGGCGATCCTGATGCTCGGCGAGCCGAGGCCGATGCGCGAGCTCGCCGATCGGCTTGCGTGCGATCCGTCGTACGTCACGAACATCGCCGACACCCTGGAGGAACGCGGTCTCGCGCAACGCTCACCCGGCGAAGACCGGCGGGTGAAGCTGCTGCGCCTGACCGACGAGGGCGCCGAGCTCCGCGATCGGATCGCCGACGCGGTCGCCGAGGGCGCGACGGTGTCGAAGCGCCTCACCGATGCCGAACGGGCCGCGCTTGCGCCGCTCCTCGAGCGGCTGCTCGCGCCTGGCGACTGAGCCCGAGTTGGTGACCTGACACGACTGGCCCGGGAATACTGGGAACCAGCCGTGAGTTGAGTCGAGTACGCTCAGGTTTTGCGCCCGCGACTTGACAGGTCCGGATGCCCCTGAAACACTTGAGCCGCTGGCACTCAAGTTCCGGCGACACTGACTTCGGTTCGGTCCCTGAGCTCGTCGAAGGGCGGGCCGGCACGGCCGAACCGGCATCCGTCTGAACGGCATCGAGCAGCGTCGCGCTCCGCGGCGCACCTCGACCACCGACGCGAGAGAAGGAGAAACACACATGTCACGAGCAGTAGGAATCGACCTCGGCACGACCAACTCGGTCGTGTCGGTCCTCGAGGGCGGCGAGCCCACGGTCATCGCCAACGCCGAGGGCTTCCGCACGACCCCGTCGGTCGTCGCGTTCACGAAAGACGGCGAGGTGCTCGTCGGCGAGACCGCGAAGCGCCAGGCCGTCACGAACGTCGACCGCACCATCTCGTCGGTCAAGCGCCACATGGGCACCGACTGGAAGTCGTCCGAGGTCGACGCCAAGAAGTACACGGCGCAGGAGATCTCGGCGCGCATCCTGCAGAAGCTGAAGCGCGACGCCGAGCAGTACCTCGGCGACACGGTCACCGACGCGGTCATCACGGTGCCGGCGTACTTCAACGACGCCGAGCGCCAGGCCACGAAGGAGGCCGGTGAGATCGCGGGCCTCAACGTGCTGCGCATCATCAACGAGCCCACGGCGGCGGCGCTCGCATACGGCCTCGACAAGGGCAAGGAGGACGAGCTCATCCTCGTCTTCGACCTCGGCGGCGGCACGTTCGACGTCTCCCTCCTCGAGGTGGGCAAGGACGAGGACTTCTCGACCATTCAGGTCAAAGCGACCGCCGGCGACAACCGCCTCGGCGGCGACGACTGGGACCAGCGCATCGTCGAGTGGCTGATCAAGCGATTCAAGGACTCGACGGGCGTCGACGTCTCGAAGGACAAGATCGCGCTGCAGCGCCTCAAGGAGGCCGCCGAGCAGGCGAAGAAGGAACTCTCGAGCTCGATGAGCACGAGCATCCAGCTCCCCTACCTCTCGCTCACCGAGAACGGCCCGGCGAACCTCGACGAGACGCTCACCCGCGCCCAGTTCGAGAACATGACCAGCGACCTGCTCGACCGCACGAAGAAGCCGTTCGAAGACGTCATCCGCGAGGCGAACCTGAAGCTGTCGGATGTCGCGCACGTCGTGCTCGTCGGCGGCTCGACGCGCATGCCGTCCGTCTCCAACCTCGTGAAGCAGGAGGCCGGCCAGGAGCCCAACAAGGGCGTGAACCCCGACGAGGTCGTCGCCGTGGGCGCCGCGCTCCAGGCGGGCGTTCTCAAGGGCGAGCGCAAGGATGTGCTGCTCATCGACGTGACCCCCCTGAGTCTCGGCATCGAGACCAAGGGCGGCATCATGACGAAGCTCATCGAGCGCAACACCGCGATCCCGACCAAGCGCAGCGAGACCTTCACGACCGCCGACGACAACCAGCCGTCGGTCGCGATCCAGGTCTTCCAGGGCGAGCGCGAGTTCACCCGCGACAACAAGCCGCTCGGCACGTTCGAGCTGACCGGCATCGCACCGGCGCCCCGCGGCATCCCGCAGATCGAGGTCACCTTCGACATCGACGCGAACGGCATCGTGCACGTCGGCGCGAAGGACAAGGGCACCGGCAAGGAGCAGTCGATGACCATCTCGGGCGGCTCGGCGCTGCCCAAGGAGGACGTCGAGCGCATGGTGCGCGACGCCGAGGAGCACGCCGCCGAAGACAAGAAGCGCCGCGAGTCCGCCGAGACCCGGAACTCCGCCGAGCAGCTCGCCTACTCGGTCGACAAGCTCATCAAGGACAACGACGACAAGCTGCCCGAAGACGTCAAGTCAGAGGTGCAGGGCGACGTCGACGCGCTGAAGTCGGCCCTCGCCGGCGATGACGACGACGCCGTGAAGAGCGCGTTCGAGAAGCTCTCGCAGTCGCAGGGCAAGCTCGGCGAGGCGATCTACGCCCAGTCGCAGACGGCGGATGCCTCGGCGAACCCCGGTGAGGACGCGACGCCGACCGGCGAGCAGGCCGCCTCCGACGAGGACGTGGTCGACGCCGAGGTCATCGACGACGAGGACCCTTCGACGAGCTCAGGGCAGGGGAGGTAGTCCGTGTCGGACGAGAACCAGAACCACGAAGAGCCGGTGATCCGCGACCCTTCGACAAGCTCAGGGCAGGCCGACGGCAAGCCGTCGCGGCGCATCGACCCCGAGACCGGTGAGGTTCGGCAGCCCGAGGTCCCTGAGCCTGTCGAAGGGACAGGCGGCGACTCCGCGGCATCCGCTCCGGCAGGCTCAGCGAACGGTGGCGAAGACGACGACGTGCTCACCGTCGACGACATCCTGAACGCGGCCCAAGCCGAGGTGCAGGAGCCGAGCGACGAGCACCTCGCCGACCTCAAGCGGGTCACGGCCGAGTACGCGAACTACCGCAAGCGCACCGAGGCGAACCGCGAGGTGGAGCGCGAGCGGGCGATCGGCGCGGCGGTGGCTGTGCTGCTGCCGGTGCTCGACGACCTCGACCGGGCCGAGAAGCACGGCGACCTCGAGGGCGACGCTCCGTTCGCGACGATCGCGGCCAAGCTCCGTGCGTCGGTCGAGAAGCTCGGGCTCTCGCCCTTCGGCGAGGTCGGCGAGCCGTTCGACCCGCAGCGGCACGAGGCGATCTTCCAGCAGCCGTCCGACGAGGTCGAGACCGACACGGTCGCCGACGTCGTCGAGACGGGCTACACGCTCGGCGGCTCGCTGCTTCGCGCAGCGAAGGTCGTCGTGAAGACGCCGCAGCAGTGACCCTTTCGGTGATCGAGTAGCGCCCGCCTTGGGCGGCGCTACTCGATCACCGATTACATTCAGACTCAGAGGAGGTGCCGATGGCCAGTCAGGATTGGTTCGACAAGGACTTCTACCAGGTCCTCGGCGTCTCCAAGGACGTGAGCGACGCGGAGCTGAAGAAGGTCTACCGCAAGCTCGCGCGCAAGTACCACCCCGACTCGAACCCCGGCGACGCTGCCGCCGAGGCGAAGTTCAAGGAGATCAGCGAGGCGCACTCGGTGCTCGCCGATCCCGAGCAGCGCAAGGAGTACGACGCGATCCGCGCGATGGGCTCGGGCGCGCGGTTCACCGCGCCCGGCGGCGCGGGCGGCGCGGGCGGCTTCGAGGACGTGTTCGGCGGGATGTTCGGCCAGGGCGCGCCGGGCGGTCGCCAGTCGTACACGTTCCAGCAGGGCGGCGACTACGACGACCTGCTCGGCGGCCTCTTCGGCGGCGGCCGGTTCGGGCAGCCGTCAGGCGGATACCGCGGATTCGGCGGCCCGACGCCAGGTCGCGACGTCGTGGCATCCACGACCCTCGACTTCATCACGGCCACAAAGGGCGAACAGATCACCCTCGAGACCTCCGACGGGCGCCCGATCACCGTTCGCATTCCGGCCGGCGTCGCCGATGGGCAGAAGATCAGGCTCCGCGGCAAGGGACATCCGTCGCCCGACGGCGGCGAGGCAGGCGACATCATCCTCACGGTCAACGTGCGCAAGCATCCGGTGTTCGAGCGCGACGGGCTGAACCTACGGGTCACCGTGCCCGTGACCTTCGCCGAGGCGGCGCTCGGCGCGACCATCGAGGTGCCGACCCTCGGCGGAAACCCGGTGAAGCTCAAGGTCGCCCCCGGCACCCCCAGCGGCCGGGTGCTGCGCGTCAAGGGCCGCGGCGTCGAGACGTCGAAGGGCAAGGGCGACCTGCTCGCCGTGGTGCAGGTGGCTGTGCCGTCGCACCTCTCGAAGGAGGCCGAGCAGAAGCTCGAGGAGTTCTCCGCCCTCCTTCCCGACGAGAACCCGCGCTCCGAGCTGCTCGGGAAGGCCGGGGGCTGACGCGATGAACGAGACGAGCCCGCTGTTCGTCATCTCGGTCGCCGCCGAACTCGCCGGAATGCACCCGCAGACCCTCCGGCAGTACGACCGGCTCGGCCTCGTCTCGCCCACCCGCACCGCCGGCAAGTCGCGCCGCTACTCCATGCGCGACGTCGTGCAGCTCCGCGAGATCGCCCAGCTCTCGAGCGAGGGCGTGAGCCTCGAGGGCATCCGCCGCGTGCTCGGCCTCGAAGACGAGGTGTCGACGCTTCGCGAGCGCGTGCGCGAACTCGAGAGGATGCTCGCCGACGAGATGCTCAATCGGCCGGGCCGTCGCGTCTTCGCGGCGGGTTCGGCCGGCGAGGTGGTCTCCCTGCGCGCGGGCACGCGCGTGCGCCGCGAGAACGCCGTCGTCGTGTGGCGGCCGCTCGACCGCGACTAGGTCAGCAGGAGCGGCAGGCTCGGCGACCTAGGCGGCGAGTCCGTGGCTGCGGACACGGCTGCGTTCGAGCAACCGTGTCGCAGCGAGATCCCACAGCAGGTACTGGCCGCACTCCTCGGCACGGTCGTGACGTGCCCCCTCGAGTGCGACGAAGACATGGCCGGCGCGCTGGACGAACCCCACGGTCTCACCCTCGAACGAGACCTCGTCCAGATCGAACTCGATCGCGGAGACGACGATCTGGGACGTCTCGACGGCGTCCCGTTCTCCGACGGTTCGAAGGGCCATACCGGTGACCGAATCCGCCCCCCGCTCGTCCAGACTCGCCATACCGGTTCCCCCCGCCACTGCACGCAGCCGGATGTCGTCCCTCATCGTCCCGGTGCGTGATCGTACTGTTGCATCAACGGTACGGGGGCGGTATGCCCTCGCACGAGGGCCAAAGGTCCCGAGGAAGTCTCGAATTCGGTCGACGGGCTACGGCGAATCCGCCTTCCGCTCGTGCTCGACGTGCAGCACGGCCGCCTGGGTGCGGCTTTCGAGGCCGAGTTTGGCCAGCAGCGAACTGACATTGTTCTTGATGGTCTTCTCGGCGAGCCCCAGGCGCCCCGCGATCTGGCGGTTCGTCGCGCCATCGGCGATCAGTGCGAGGACCTGGTGCTCCCGCGGGCTCAGCACGTCGAAGGTGGGGTCGCGGCGCGAGTGCTTGAGCTGATCGATGACCTTCTCGCTCGTGCGCGGGTCGATCAGTCGTACCCCCGAGGCGACCGTGCGCACCGCGTGGAGGAGGTTGCTCGCACGCACATCCTTGACCACGTAGCCGGCGGCACCCGCGATGACGGCGGATCTCAACGCATTCTCGTCGTCGTACGCCGTCAGGATCAGGCAGCGGATGCGAGGATCCGTCTGGCACACGTCGCGGCAGACGTCGATGCCGCTGCCGTCGGGCAGACGCACGTCGAGCACGGCGACGTCGGGCCGCACCATCGGGATACGGACGCGGCCCTCGGCGGCTGTGGAGGCCTCGCCGACGACCTCGATGTCGCGCTCGGCGTCCAGCAGGGCTGCGAGACCCCGCCGCACGATCTCATGGTCGTCGAGGAGGAAGACACGGATGGCGCTCATGATCCCGACCTCATGGTGCGAGCGGGACAGCCCAGCTCAGGCGCGTGCCCGTGGCATCCGAGTCGATGGTGAAGGTGCCGTCGTGGCGGTGCGCGCGCCCGGCGCAGTTGGCGAGCCCGCTGCGCCGGGTGGCGGTGCCGATGCCGATGCCGTCGTCGTGGATGGTCGCGACGAGCTGATCGGAGGTGACTCCCACGCTGATGGATGCCGCCGCCGCCCGCGCATGTCGGGCGACGTTGGTGAGTCCCTCGCGCACGACGGCCAGCAGGTCATCAGCGATGTCATCGTCGACGACGAGGTCCACCGGTCCGGAGAACGTGACGTGCGCGGGATGCGCCAGGATGGCGTTCACCTCATCGGCGATGTCGAGCACGCGGCGCCGCACACCGGCGAGGTCGTCGGGCCGCTGGGAGAGTGCGAAGACGATCGTCCTGATCTGACCGATCGCATCATCGATGCGGCCGATGTCGGCATCGATGCGCTCCGCAGCTTGGCCCGGACCGATGAGATTCTCGACGTTCTGCAGATCGAGACCGATGGCGAACAGTTGCTGGATGACGTGGTCATGGAGGTCGCGGGCGATGCGTGCGCGGTCCTCGAGGAGCCGCATCCTCTGCCGGTCGGAGCGGGTGGATGCGAGCTCCATCGCCCGGCCGGTCTGCACCGCGACATCCGCAGCCCGTTCCAGTTCGAATCGGCTGAACGGTCGCGAACCCTGCCGGCGCAGCGCCAGCAGGATCGAGGGGTGCTCGCCTCCCGAGCCGAACGGCACGATCAGGGCGGGACCGCTCGGCCAGCCGTGGTCCTCCGCCGTGCCGCCGTCGCCGAAGGCGTCCACGCGACGGGATCGCAGGGTCTCGAGGGCGTCGTTCAGATGCGGGTTCGCAATGCGCCGGCGGGTGCCCGGGACGCGGTTCGCCCCGCTTCCGCGCGCGGCGACGACGGTCAGCGCCGTGCCTTCGCGGGCGGGGGAGAGCACGCACACGAGGTCGGCGTCGGACAGGCGCTCCACCCCGTCGACCAGCTCGACCATGGCATCGTGCGGGTCGCCCGACAGCAGGGCGGAGGTGATCTCCGCGGCCGCGGCGGCCCATGCCCTGCCTGCCTCGGCTTCGGAGAACGCGCGGGCGTTCGCGATTGCGAACCCCGCTCCGGCAGCCAACGACGTGATCAGCTCCTCGTCTTCGAGGCTGAATCGCCCCCGGGCGTGGTCGGCGAGGTAGATGTGGCCGTAGACCGCGTCGCCGACTCGGATGGGGACGCCGAGGAACGAGCTCATCTTCACGTGACCGTCGGGAAAGCCGACCGAGCGGGGATCGTCGGCGATGGATTCGATGCGAATCGGCTCCGGATCGTCGATCAGCGCGCGCATCAACCCGCGGCCCTCGGGAAGGTGCCCGATCGCGCGGGCCTGCTCGCCGGTCATCCCGACATGGATGAACTCCTCGAGACCGCCGTGTTCATCGAGCACTGCGAGGGCGGCGAAGCGGGCGTCGACCAGGTCCATCGCGGTATCCACCATCGCGCGCAGCATGGTGGCGAGGTCGAGATGCGAGCCCACGGCGCGGTCGGTTCGGAGCAGTGCACGCAGCCGACCCTCGGCCGGCGCATTGCTCGCGTGCTCGGCGCGTTCGCCCCGAGCATGCTCGAACTCGGCATGAGGCGCCGCGGAGAAGGTGAGGGAGTCGTCCTTGGACACGTCGGTAACCATCCCTTCGCGCCGCCGGTCTCCGGCACGGTGGCGAGAGGCGGTGTCTCGCTGCCAGCTTACGCGGTGCCCGATGAGCGACCTCGAGTCCTGCAGGATCTCGATTCCGTAAGATGGAATGAGTCGAAGGAAGTCCGTGACGTGCACCGTACGGGTCATCCCGACCCCATGGGCTGGGGCACGATCCCCGACGACCATGATCGGGCCTGAGAAACGAGATCGCCATGAGGATCGTGATCGCCTCGGACAAGTTCAAGGGATCCCTCGACGCGTCCGAGGTGGCGAGCTTCCTGGCTGAAGGGGTGCACTCGGTCGACGACACCGTCGTCGTCGATCGGGTGCCCGTCGCCGACGGGGGAGAGGGCACGCTCGATGCCGCGCTCGGCGCAGGGTTCGAGCCCCGGATCGTGCGCGTCACCGGCCCGACCGGACAGCCCGTCGAGGCGGCCTTCGCAGTGCGCGGCGATGAAGCCGTCATCGAGATGGCCCTCGCCTCGGGGCTTGCCGTGCTTCCTAGCGGAGTGACGGATGCCGCGGGCGCCACGAGCCGCGGAACCGGCGAGCTCATCGCCGCCGCGCTCGACGCCGGGGCGACCCGCATCGTGCTGGGGGTCGGCGGCAGCGCGACGACCGACGGAGGCGCGGGGCTCATTCAGGGTCTCGGCGCACGCCTCCTCGGCGCCGACGGCGCCGACCTGCCAGACGGGGGCGAGGCCCTCGCCGGACTCGCCGCGGTCGACCTGTCGGCGCTCGACGCGCGGATCGCAGGCACCCGGTTCGTGCTGGCCAGTGACGTCGACAACCCGCTGCTCGGCCCCTCCGGAGCTGCCGCGGTCTTCGGGCCGCAGAAGGGGGCGGATGCCGCGACCGTCGCTGCCCTCGACGTCGCGCTCGCCCACTACGCCGGCCTGCTCAGCGCAGCCCTCGGCGATGCCGCCGCCCGCGCGGTCTCCTCGCCCGGCGCGGGCGCCGCCGGCGGCGTCGGCTTCGCGGCGCTCGCCGTGCTCGGCGCCGAACGCCGGCCCGGCATCGACGTGGTGCTCGAGTTCGCGGGCCTCGACGAGCGCATCGCCGGCGCCGACCTCGTGATCACGGGCGAGGGCAGCCTCGACGAGCAATCGTTCGGCGGCAAGACCCCCATCGGCGTCGCACGGGCGGCGGCCGCGGCATCCGTGCCCGTGATCGCCGTGTGCGGCCGCACCACGCTCTCTTCGGCGCGCCTACGGGAGGCCGGATTCGAGCGTACGCTGGCCCTGACCGACCTCGAGCCCGACGCCGACGTGTGCATGCGGGCCCCCGGGCGGATCCTCCGTCGGATCGGGGCGCTCGTCGCGGCCGACCTCGGCGCGCACGTCCGCCATTGACCAGGATCAGCACCAGCACCGAAAGAGCTTCAGCATGACCGCAGATCGTCCGGAATCAGCTGCCGGCGGCGAGTTCGACCTCGTCATCCGCGGTGAGCGCGTCATGACGACGGCGGGCATCGTGGCCCGTGAGGTCGGCATCGCCGACGGCGTCATCGTCGCGATCGAGCCGCTCGGCAACGGCCTCGCTGGCCGAGAGATCGTGACCCTTGCCGACGACGAGACCCTCCTGCCCGGCCTCGTCGACACGCACGTGCACGTCAACGAGCCCGGGCGCACCGAGTGGGAGGGATTCGCTTCGGCGACGCGGGCGGCCGCGGCCGGCGGCGTGACGACGATCATCGACATGCCGCTGAACAGCATCCCGCCCACCGTCACGGTCGACGCGCTCGAGCAGAAGCGCGCGGTGGCGCGCGACCAGGCGTTCGTCGACGTCGGATTCTGGGGCGGCGCGATCCCAGGCAACACGGCCGCGCTCCGTGCCCTGCACGACGACGGCGTCTTCGGCTTCAAGTGCTTCCTGCTGCACTCCGGCGTCGACGAGTTCCCCTATCTCGAGGCCGACGAGATGGAGGAAAACCTCGCCGAGCTGGTCACGTTCGACTCCGTCATGCTCGTGCACGCGGAGGACTCCCGCGCGATCGACCGGGCGCCGAGGGCCGAGGGCGATGGCTACGGCAGGTTCCTGGCCTCGCGTCCGCGGGGGGCCGAGAACATCGCGATCGCCGAAGTCATCGAGCGCGCCAGGTGGACGGGCGCGCGTGCCCACATCCTGCACCTCTCGTCATCCGATGCCCTGCCGATGATCGAGAGCGCCAAGCGCGACGGGGTGCGGGTCACGGTCGAGACCTGCCCGCACTACCTCACGTTCATCGCCGAGGAGATCCCCGACGGCGCCACCGCCTTCAAGTGCTGCCCGCCCATTCGCGAGGCGGCCAACCGCGAACTGCTCTGGAAAGGACTCGAGCACGGCACCATCGACTTCATCGTGACCGACCATTCGCCGTCGACGCTCGAGCTCAAGGATCTCGAGAACGGCGACTTCGCGGTGGCCTGGGGCGGGGTCTCGTCGCTGCAGCTCGGCCTCGCGGTCGTCTGGACCGAAGCCCGCCGGCGCGGCCTCGGCCTCGAGCAGGTCGTCGAATGGATGTCGGCGCGCCCGGCGCAGCTCGCCGGACTCACGCGCAAGGGGCGGCTCGCGCTCGGCTACGACGCCGACCTGTCGGTCTTCGCGGCCGACGACGCCTTCGTTGTCGACGCGACGACGCTGCACCACAAGAACCCGATCACGCCCTACGCCGGGCGCACCCTCTCGGGCATCGTGCGGCAGACGTTCCTTCGCGGGCAGCGCGTCGACGGCGTCACCCCCACGGGCCGCCTGATCCGCCGCGGCGGCGTGTGAATCGGAGCGCCGGCCCCACGGCAAGGCATTACCTCGAGCTATACTGAGATATGTCCAAGGTGATGGTTTCCTTCGCTGACGAGCTGCTGGCCGAGATCGATGCCGAGGCCAAGCGGCGATCCACGAGTCGGAGTGCTCTGCTGGCCGCTGCAGCCAGGCGCGAACTGGCCCGAAGGGACAACGACCTCGTCGCTGCTGCGATCGAGCGTTCCGAGCAGCGTTTCCGCGACTCCGGCGCGTTCGAGGCCGCTGACCTCGTGCGTGCCGACCGAGACGTGCGACGGTGACCCATCTGCTGGTCGACACCTCGGTCCTCATCAAGTGGTTCCACAGCGAGGGGGAGGGCGAGCTGGTTGAGTCCCGCACGCTGCGCAGGGCGCATCTCTCGGGTGTCGTCGATGCCCACATGCTCGATCTGGCGGCCTACGAGGTCGGCAACGTCCTCGTACGCGCGCTGCACTGGGAACCCTCCGAGGTCGCGGACCAACTCGACGACCTCAACACCATCCTCGGCCCCCCGTTGGTCATGTCCGTCGACTGGCTGCGCCATGCAGCGGCGCTGGCCCACCGCCACGGCCTCACCTTCTACGACGCGTGCTGGGCGGCCACGGCGGACAAGCTGAACATGCCCCTGATCAGTGCCGACCGGCAGCTGCTGGCGTCGGGACTTGCCGAATCACCGAGCAACGCCGTCGCCCGCCTCAGGTTGCGCAACGAAGCGAAGGGGGAGCAGTGAAGCTCGACGCGTTCAACCTGGCCGACCGGGATGCCGCACAAGCCATCGTGCGCCCCTGCGTCGACATCGACCGCTGGGTCGACGCCGTCGTCGATGCCCGTCCCTACTCCAACGTGGAGGAAGTCGTCGAGGTGGCGCGGCGTGCCGCGGCACCATGGACCGAGGCCGAGATCGACGGTGCGCTGGCGCACCACCCCCGCATCGGGGAGCGCGCCGACGGGGCGAATGCCGAGGCGAACCTGTCGCGGTCCGAGCAGGCGGGGGTCGATCCGGCGGACCAGTCCGTCGCAGCGGCGCTCGTCGCGGGGAACCGCGCGTACGAGGAGAAGTTCGCGCGCGTGTTCCTCATCCGTGCAGCCGGCCGGAGTGCCCCCGAGATCCTCGAGGCGCTCTCAGAGCGGATGCAGAACACGCCGGAGGCCGAGATCATGGTCGTGGCAGAGCAACTTCGCGAGATCGCCGTGCTCCGACTCGAAGGGATCCTCGGATGAGCCAGATCACCACGCACGTCCTGGATGCGGCGACCGGGCGACCGGCGACCGACGTCTCGGTCGTTCTGCTCGATGGAGCGGGAGCGACCGTGGCCACCGGCGTCACCGACGCGGCCGGCCGGATCACCGACCTCGGCCCCGACGGCCTCGCGGCCGGTGACTACCGGCTGAGTTTCGCCACCGGCGACTACTTCGCCGGCACGGGCCGGGACACGTTCTACCCCGTCGTGTCGATCGACTTCACGGTTGCCGACTCCGAGCAGCACTATCACGTACCGCTCCTGATCAGCCCATTCTCATACTCGACCTACAGAGGGAATTGACCGCACGGCGACTTCGAGGGCCTCTGACCTGCCGGCCCCCGCGCGACGAGACTCCGCGGGGCCGACAGCACGGTCCCCTCACCAGGCCGACTCGGGCGCCTCCACGATGAGCACGGGCGACGTCGACCACCACGCGCCGTTGCCGTAGTGGCTCGACGCCCAGGGCGATGCCCAGATCGCCTGCGCCACGGCGTGCGCGGAGGTGCCGTCCTCGAGCGCGACGACGATCGCGGTGTAGAACGAGCGCTTCAGCAGGTTGTCGGCCGCGTACTCGGCGGCGGTGACGAGGCTGTCGTAGCTGCCGAGGCCGCTGCCGCCGCCCGAGCCGTGGCCGTTGTTCAGCGGGTTGTTTCGGTTCCACCAGTTGTCGACGCCGTTCTCCTCGCGCATCCACTGCAGCATCACGGTGACGTTCTGCTCCGTGACCGGCCAGTCGCCGGCGATGAGCACGAGCTTCGCCCAATCCGCGTTCGTGCCCGAGGCGACGAGTGTTTCGGCTCCGGTCGTCGCCGCATACGACTCGTGCGAGACCGGCCGCGCAGCGACATCCGCTGCGACATTCAGGGCCTGGGCCTCACCCACGAGCGCGCCGCCGGCCGCGCCCGGCGCGGCGACGGGAGCGGGCTCGGGCGCCAGCGCGAGGGTCAATCCGAGCGAGAGCACGGCGGCGGTTGCGGCGAACGGCGCCAACGCACGGCGCACGGTGCAGGGCGCCGCCGGGCGGGTCGGGCCCGGCTCCCGGGAATCACCGACGGATGCCGCGACCCTGCGGCGGGCCGCGCGCCGTCCTCTCGGCCGATCCGTGTGGCGCATGCGGAGTCGAGGGTACCAAACCGCTCCGAGAGCCGCACACTCGCCCGCGCACCCTTGTCGAATCCAGCGAACGGATCAGGCCGTACGACCTCATTCTCGTCCTACGACTCTTCGGAAGGGTCGTACGGCGACACAAGGGTCGCGGGGCCCGCTTCGCGGTGAGCGCAGCCGCGTACGCTTGGGCCATGCCCCTCGACCTCGGCGGCCTGCGCCGGCATCCCGACATCGAGGGCCACGGGCTCGAGGCGTCGGATGCCGCGGACCGCCTGATCCTCGACGAATCCGCCGCGCTCGCCGACGCGTTCGGGGCGGGCGAGCTCGTCGTGATCGACGACGCATACGGGGCGCTCGCGCTCGGATCCGCCGTGGCGGGGGCCCGCGGCATCCGGGTGCACCAGGACCTGATCACGGGCGAGCGCGCGCTCGCCGCGAACGCCGCGCGCGTCGGAATGCCAGTGCAGGAAGAATCCGTCGATCGTCGGCGTGTCGCACGCGACGTGCCGGGTCACCCCGACGGATCTTCCCGCACTGGCGAAGGCGCGGAGCCTCGCCGGGTGTACGCGGGCGACATCCGCTCCATGCCGCTCGGCGCCGAGCTGCTCACCGGGGCGCGGCTCGTGCTGCTGCGCCTGCCGCGCTCGCTCGACCGCCTCGACGAGGTCGCGGGCCTGATCGCGCGGCACGCGGCATCCGACGTGACGGTCGTCGCGGGCGGCCGCGTCAAGCACATGTCACTCGCGATGAACGAGGTGCTCGGCGCGTGGTTCGAGCGCGTCGACGTGTCGCACGCGCGGCAGAAGTCGCGGGTGCTCTTCGCCCGCGGGCGGCGGCCGCAGCGGCTCCCGCCCGCGCCCGGCTGGCCGCGCGGCGAGCGGCACGACGACCTCGGCCTCACCCTCGTCGCGCATGGCGGCGTCTTCGCGGGCACGGGTGTCGACATCGGCACACGGTTCCTGCTGGAGCAGCTCGGCGATGCCGTTCCGGATGCCGCGTCCGCCGTCGACCTCGCGTGCGGCTCGGGCGTGGTGGCCGCGTGGCTCGCCCGCGAGCGGCCCGCGCTGCGGGTGACGGCGACCGACCGCTCGGCGGCGGCCGCGGCATCCGCCCGTCAGACCGCGGAGGTCAACGGCCTCGCCGACCGCATCACCGTGACGCAAGCCGACGGCCTCGAGCTGCTCGCCGACGCGAGCGAGCGGCTCGTCGTGCTGAACCCGCCGTTCCACTCGGATGCCGCGCTGCACACCGGCATCGCCGCGCACCTGTTCGCCGACGCCGCGCGCGTGCTCGCACCCGGCGGCGAGCTGTGGTGCGTGTGGAACTCGCACCTGCGCTACCGGCCGCTGCTCGCGCGCGTCGTCGGGCCCACTCGGCAGGTCGCGCGCAACGCGAAGTTCACGGTCACGGCGTCGAGCCGTCGAGAACGACCAGATCGTGTGTAATACTCTGTGTGAGGTGATGCACATGGCCACGAATCTCGCGATCGATCCCGACCTTCTCGAGCACGCCCTGGAGGTGAGCGGCGAGAAGACGAAGAAGGCGGCCGTCACCCTCGCTCTCCAGGAGTTCATCGCGCGCCGGGAGCAGGCGAAGCTCCTCGACCTGATGGGCGCCCTGGAGTGGGACCCTTCGTACGACTACAAGGCTGAGCGCTCGCGGGGATGACGCTCCTCGTCGACACCAGCGTGTGGTCGCTCGCGTTCCGCCGTGACGCTCCCCCGGATTCCCCCGAAGTCGCCGAGCTGCGACGCGCACTCGCCGGCGATGACATCGTCGTGACGACGGGACTGATCCTGCAGGAGCTGGTCCAGGGCTTCGTCCCCGAGCAGGCGCGCACGCAGATCATCGAGCGCTTCACCCACGTGCCGCTGATCCAGCCCGATCGAGACGACCACATTGCGGCAGCAGGCCTACGGAATGCCTGTCGCAGAGCGGGGGTGCAGCTCGGCACGATCGACGCGCTGCTCGCGCAACTGTGCATCCGTCACCGTCATTCACTTCTCACCACGGACCGCGACTTCATGCACGCCGAACCGCATATCGGCATCCGGCTCTGGAAGGCCTGACCCGGATGCGGTGAGCCAGTCCGGTCGCCGGCCCCTCATCTGATGCCCGCGTCAGACGCGCGTCGGCTGCCGCGCGTCCTCGCGGGCGGCGAACGCTGCGGCTTCCGACCGGGTGCGGAGGTTCAGCTTGGCGAGGATGCTGCTGACGTGGTGGGCCACGGTTCGCCGGCTGATGAACAGATCCTCGGCGATCTGGGGGTTGGTGAGCCCCTGCCTGACCAGCGCGAGCACCTCCTGTTCCCGATGCGAGAGCACGCCGAGCCGGCGTGCGCCGGGCTTGGTGGCGACGCCCAGCGTGCGCAGCAACGCGGCGGCACGCGCTGACTCACGAGCAGCCCCGAGGCGTTCCAGCGCGTTCCGCGCCCGGTCGGCCTCGATGATGGCGAGCGGCGGATCGGGCGGCGCGACGAACTGCGCCAGCTCGAGCCGGGTTCGTGCCGACTCGAAGGGCAGGCCCAGCTCGTCGAGCTCCGCGATCGCCGCGCGGAGCCGGCGGGCGGCCGCCTCGGGCCGGCCGGCGACGGCGTCGAGAAGTCCGAGCGCCCGATCGCACAGCGCCTGGGCTTGCGGATGCTCGTGCCCGCCCCGGGCCGTCTCCTCCAGTAATCGTGCCGTGGACTCCGCGCGCGTCGGCTCCCCGCAGGCGAGCTGAGCGTCCACCAGCCCGGCGGCCAGCACGGGGAAGAGGATCTCCCGCGCACGCGCCTGATCCAGTGCCGCGGTCAGCACCGCCGCAGCGCGCTCCGGATGACCGGTCGCGCAGAGCACCTCTGCGACGACGACCGCGTTGTCGGGGCCATCCCCGAGGTCGGTCGCGAGCACGGCCGCCTCCTCCAGCCGTCCTTGTCGCAGCCGCAACTGCGCGAGCCCGGCCAGTGCTTCGAGCTGGGATCCGCGACCGCAGTCCTCAGCCATCGACAGTGCGTGCTGGAGCTCGGACTCGGCGCGGTCCCAATCGCCTGTCGACACGAGGATCCGGCCGTAGTGAGACCGGCAGGTCGCCTGCAGGAAGGGGCAACCGTACTGCCGGGTGAAATCGTCCGCGGCCGCGCACCACTGCACCGCGCGCTTCAGGTCCCCGAGCATGCTGCACGCCGCCAGCATGCTGCAGCTGTTCCAGACCACGGTCTCGAGGTGCTCGCACTCACCGCCCAGGGTGCCCGCCATCGCCTCGTCGAGCAGCCTCAGGCCGTTCGTGCTCTCGCCGCCGCCGACCAGGGAGAGTCCCAAGTCGGCCAGCGCAGTCAACTCGAGGTCGGCATCCCCGGTCTCTCGCGCGAGGTCGAGCGCCCGGGACTGAAGCTCTAGCCGCTGTTCATGGCTGGTCGACGTGTACCCCTGCATCAGCCACACCCACCCCGCGAGGCGGCGGTCGCCACTGGTCTGTGCTGCGCGGTCGGCGCGGGCGATCCATCCCACCGCTGCGGCGTCGTTCCCGAGATTGCTCAAGTAGGTGGTGCCGATGGCGAGTGCGATCACGGATGCCTCGGCGTGCGACCCGTCGGCGAGATACCCGGCGTACGCGCGCTCTCGCTCACGCAGGCTCTCCTTGACGTCGCCGAGCCACCACAGCGCGGCTCCCAGGCCGGCCCGGGCATCTGCGTTCTCGCCCGTGGAGAGCACCGAGGCGAACCGGTCGCGCGCCTCCCCCCAACGGCCGGCGACGAGTGCCTGCCGGGCCGCGATGTGAAGCTCCGCGGATGCCACATGACCATCTTCCTCCCATCGGTTCGGCGTTTCGAATGGGCCATCTGACCGATGTTCACGCCCACGTGAGGGGCGATTGTGGAAGGAGTGCAGCACAGAGGAGGAGACCATGACCGAGACGTTCCAGATCACGCCCGAACAGGCTGAGGCCTACGAGGAGTTCCTCGTGCCCGCCCTCACGGCCCAGTGGACGGATCCGATGCTCGACATCGCCGGCGTCGCGCCCGGCCAGCGGGTGCTCGACGTGGCCTGCGGCACCGGAGTGCTGGCCCGCGCCGCCGCCCGACGCGTCGGATCGGAAGGGCACGTCGTGGGCGTCGACCTCAATCCGGCCATGATCGACGTGGCGCGCCGGCTGCGCCCCGACCTCGAGTGGCGGCAGGGCGACGCGGCGGTGCTGCCGTTCGACGACGACGGGTTCGACGCCGTGCTCTGCCAGGCATCGGTGTTCTTCTTCCCCGACGTCCCGGCAGCGATCGCCGAGATGGCGCGGGTGGCTCGGGCCGGCGGCGTCGTCGCGATCCAGACCTTCGCCGGCCTCGACGACCAGCCGGTCTACGGCCGGTTCATCGAGACCGTGCTCCGGCATTCCGGAGAAGACGCGCGGAGCCTGATCGACACGTACTTCTCGCAAGGCGACCTGCCCGCCCTCCGAGCCACCTTCGAGCGCGCCGGCCTGCGCGTCGAGCGTGTCAGCAGCCGGATGGGCGTCGCCGCGTACGGCTCATGGGAGGACCTGATCGAGACGGAAGTGAAGAACACTCCGCTCGTCGACCGGTTCACGGACGACCAGATCGGTGAGATCCGGGCCGAGTCGGAGGACCTCCTGCGTCGGCATCAAGGGGCCGACGGCTCGCTGAACCTGCCGATCCGGGCGCACCTGATCGCCGGTCGGCTCCCGTAGTCGACAGCGGGCGATCATCGGGTTTCGTCTCGCCCGCGGTCGTGTCAGGCTGGAGGCGTGACCTCGACACTCGAGCAGCTCGACTCCGAGACGACCACCCGTGTCGTCTCGGAGGAGCCGTGGCGCACGATCGTGTGGGACGACCCCGTGAACCTCATGACGTACGTGAGCTACGTGTTCCGCAGCTACTTCGGGTACCCGCGCGAGGTGGCCGAGCGCCTCATGCTCAAGGTGCACACCGAGGGGCGCGCGATCGTCGCGACCGGCAACCGCGAGGCGATGGAGCGGCACGTCGAGGCGATGCACGGCTACGGGCTGCAGGCCACCGTCTCGAGGGGCGAGTCGTGATCGTCGCGGGGCGCAGCGGCGGCGAGGGCGTGCGCCTGGTGCTCGAGGCCGAGGAGGCGATGCTGCTCTCCGAGCTCGCCGACCAGGTCGATTCGGTGCTGCTGCTCGGCGAGGCCGACGACCCTGCGCTCGGCCGGCTGCTGCCGAACGCCTACCCCGACGACGCTCCGGCGGCGCAGGAGTTCGCCCGCTACACGCGCGGCAGCCTCGTCGACGGCAAGCGCCAGGCGGCGCAACGGGTTCGCGACGCGACCGCCGTCGACGACGGCGACGACGGCGTCGTGCAGATCGAGCTCGACCAGTCCGAGGCGTGGGGCTGGCTCACGTTCCTCACCGACCTCAGGCTCATCCTCGCCGAGCGCGTCGGCGTCGTCGAGGAGGGCGACGACGCCGCAGACGAGACCCGCGACGACTACCTGCGCGCCGCCTATGAGTGGGCCGGGTTCGTGCAGGGCTCGATGCTCGAGGTGCTCGACCCGACCGACCGGTGAGGGGCGGGTCGCGTTTCGAGACGCGCTGCGTTTCGCGTGGCGCTGCCGCGCCGGCTATGCCGCCGCCATCGCACCCGCAGCAGCGAGGAGATCGGCGATTCCGAGGATGCTCCGGGCGCGAACCATTTTCGTTGCGCCGACCTCCTCTTTCCCGCCGCTCACAACGCGCCGCCATCTCGACGGGCGCCGCGATCTCGATACACGCCACGGGTGGGGCTCCGGGCGGGGCGCGCTTCGCGCGGCGCGACGCGATGGACGAGGGTGCGGCCTCCAGTGGTGACAACCTCACCGCCCTCGAACTCGTCTCGGCCGGCTGGTCTTCAGCTGGATCATCGTGTTCCTCCGCAGCGTCGGAGCGGTCGAGCAGGCGCGACCGGAGCGTGAACGCTCGTGCCCGAGGCATCCGTGACCGGATAGGCAGCGGAATGGACAGCGGCAGCACATGAAGAGGGTCGGATGCCGCGGCATCCGACCCTCTCTCGTCTCGAACTCTCGAGGACTACGCCGACACGTTCTGCGTCGGGTGCGCGAGCGCCTTCGCCTTGAGGAGGTCGTACTCGCCCTGGCTGATGGTGCCGGCGTCGAGCAGGCTCTTCGCCTTCGCGATCTCGTCGGACGGGCTCGCCGAGGTGCCGGCGGCCTGGCGGATGTAGTCATCGGTGGCCGCCTGCGCCTGCCGGTACTCCTTCTGCGAGCGCTCGGCCATGCCGTTGCCGCGGGCGATGAGGTAGACGAGCGCGGTGAGGAACGGCACGAAGATCAGGAAGATGATCCACACCGCCTTCCACCAGCCGTTCAACTGCCGGTCGCGGAACAGATCGCCGATGATCGCGAACAGCGCGAACAGGTAGGCGATGAACGCGAACGCCCAGATGAACCACCAGATCAGATCCCAGAAACTCTCCCAGAAACTCATGTACGGCCTCCGATATCGAAGAGCGCCCCCCAGATTGAGCGCTGCTGAGGCGAACCTATCGCGTGGCGTATCCGGCCGTCCATAGCCGCGCGGGGCTACGCTCGACGCGGGACGTCTCGCCGCTGGGGGCCGACCCGCGCTCGACACTTACAGCGACACTGAAATCGACTTCGGGGGATGGTCGACATGAGCCTCGCCGTACCGTCGCGGGATCCGGATGTCTCGGCCCGCCGGCTGCTCGTGCTCTCGGTGCCGGCGATCGTCGTGGGCGTCGTCTCGGCGCTCGTGCTGTGGGCGCTCGACCAGCTCGCCGCGGCGCTCGAGGGGCTCCTGTGGGACACGGTTCCCGGCGCGCTCGGCGTCGATGCCTCGGGGTGGTGGATCGTGCTGGTGCTCACGGTCACCGGTCTCGCGGTCGGCCTGGCGCTGACGTTCCTGCCCGGGCACGGCGGCCCCGACTCGGCGACGACCGAGCTCGTGGGCGATCCGCTGCCCGTGCGCGCGCTGCCCGGCCTCGCCGTGGTCACGGTACTCGGCCTGGCCGGCGGCGTGAGCCTCGGCCCCGAGAACCCCATCATCGCGATCAACACGGCGATCATCGTGACGATCTTCGCCCGGATGCTGCCGCAGGTGCCCGCGCGCATCTCGATGCTCCTCGCCGCCTCGGCGACGATCGGCGCACTCTTCGGCACCCCCGTCGCGGCCGCCCTCGTCTTCACCGGCATCGTCGCAGCGGTGAAGGAGGGCGGATCGCTGTGGGACCGCCTGTTCCTCCCGGTGGCCGCCGCCGGTGCCGGTGCCACGACGATGCACCTGCTGGGTGCGCCGCCGTTCGCGTTCGAGATGCCGCCGTACGGCCCGCCGCAGGCGATCGACTTCGTGACGGGATCGCTCGTCGCATGCGGCGCGGTGGTCATCGGCCTCGCCGCGCTCGCCGCGTTCCCGGTGGTCTACCGCGCGCTGCATGCGCTGCGGCATCCGCTCATCATCGCGACCACAGGCGGATTCGTGCTGGGCCTGCTCGGCCTCATCGGCGGCCCGATCACGATGTTCAAGGGGCTCGACCAGATCGGCGAGCTGCTGAAGAACACCGACGAGTACGACGCCGGGCAGCTCGCGGTGATCGCGGGCATCAAGGTCGTCGCCCTCCTCGTGTCCGCGAGCGCGCTGTTCCGGGGCGGTCGCGTCTTCCCGGCGACCTTCATCGGCGTGGCGCTGGGCCTCCTCGCGCACGCGCTCATCCCGTCGCTGCCGATCGGCCTCGCCGTCGCGTGCGGCGTGCTCGGCATCGTGCTCGTGGTCACCCGCGACGGGTGGATCGCCCTGTTCGTGG
Source organism: Agromyces sp. NPDC058484 (assembly GCF_042720415.1). Classification (NCBI taxonomy): domain Bacteria; kingdom Bacillati; phylum Actinomycetota; class Actinomycetes; order Micrococcales; family Microbacteriaceae; genus Agromyces; species Agromyces sp. NPDC058484. Next base: position 74,084 of record NZ_JBHXMP010000009.1, read on the forward strand.
CCGTGGCCATCTCGGGCGACATCACGACCCTTCCCGTGCTCTGCGTCATCGTGCTGCCGGCGTGGCTGCTCGTCTCGGGCGCACCCGAGTTCCGCATCGAGCCGCCGCCGCCGGCGAAGGCAGCAGCGGCCGCGACGGAGACACCGAATGGGTAGCCCCGTTCCGCAACGGCGCGCCGATCGAAGGCTTGTGAGAGACGGCGGGACCCGGCAGGCTTCGGGTCACGTGACCACGAAAGGGCGGGCGATGACCAATCCAGCGAGCGAATCGGTGACGGCGGCGAACGCGAGACTGCGCGAGCAGTTGCCGTTCGATGACCAGCGCGATTTCGAGGACGCCGATCGGGGGTTCCTCGGCTCGATCTCGCCGGGGGTCGTGCACGCCGCCGACGGGCGGGTCGTCTGGGACGCAGAAGCCTACGGGTTCATCACCGGCGATGCGCCCGACACGGTGAACCCCAGCCTGTGGCGGCAGTCGCAGCTCGTGGCGAAGCACGGGCTCTTCGAGGTGGTCGAGGGCATCTACCAGGTGCGCGGGCTCGACCTGTCGAACGTGACCTTCGTCGAGGGCGACACCGGGGTGATCGTGATCGACCCGCTCATCTCGACCGAGACGGCCGCGGCCGCGCTCGGCCTGTACCGGCAGCACCGCGGCCATCGGCCGGTGGTGGCCGTCATCTACTCGCATAGCCACGTCGACCACTTCGGGGGTGTCTTCGGCGTGGCATCCGTCGCCGACGTCGAAGCGGGCAGGATCCAGGTGCTGGCGCCCGAGGGGTTCGTCGAGCACGCCGTGTCGGAGAACGTCTACGCCGGCACGGCGATGGGTCGGCGGGCGGGATACATGTACGGCGCGGTGCTGGCGAAGGGTCCCGCGGGACAGGTCGGCGCCGGCCTCGGGCAGACGACCTCGGTCGGTGAGGCCGGCCTCATCGTGCCGACGCTCTACATCCGCGAGACCGGCGAGACGCACACGATCGACGGCGTCGAGATCGAGTTCCAGATGGCGCCGGGCACCGAGGCGCCGGCCGAGATGCACTTCTACTTTCCGCGCTACCGGGCCCTCTGCATGGCCGAGAACGCGACGCACACGCTGCACAACCTGCTGACGTTGCGCGGGGCACTCGTGCGCGACCCGCACATCTGGGCGACCTACCTCACCGAGGCGATCGAGACGTTCGCCGGCCGTGCCGATGTGGCCTTCGCTTCGCACCACTGGCCGACGTGGGGTGCCGATCGCATCCTCGAGTTCCTCTCGACGCAGCGCGACCTGTACGCCTACCTGCACGACCAGACGCTGCGCCTGCTGAACCAGGGCCTCACCGGCGCCGAGATCGCCGAGCTCATCGAGCTGCCGCCGGCGCTCGAAGCGGCGTGGAACGCGCGCGGCTACTACGGCTCGGTGAGCCACAACGTGAAGGCGATCTACCAGCGCTACATGGGCTGGTTCGACGGCAACCCGGCGCGGCTGTGGCCGCACCCGCCGGCCGAGCTGGCGGCGCGGTACGTGAACGCGCTCGGCGGCGTCGAAGCGGTGGTCGACATCGCCCGCACCGCGTTCGACGAGGGCGACTACCGCTGGGCGGCGACGCTGCTCGATCACGCGGTGTTCGACTCGCCCGACCACGCCGGCGCCCGCGCCCTCTACGCCGACACGCTCGAGCAACTCGGCTACGGTGCCGAGAACGGCACGTGGCGCAACTTCTTCCTTTCGGGTGCGACCGAGCTGCGCGAGGGCAACTTCGGTACGCCCACGGTGACTGCCGCTCCGGCGATCGTGGCGCAGCTCTCGCCGACTCAGCTGCTCGACGCGATCGCGATCACGGTCGACGGGCCGAAGGCATGGGATCTCGACCTCGCGTTCGACCTGACGTTCACCGACCTCGACGTGAACTACCGGGTCACCGTGCGAAACGGTGTGCTCGTGTACGTCGAGAAGCCCGCCGCGGCCGACGCCGAGCTCACCATGCGGCTCACGAAGGCGCGCATGATCGCGATGCTCGGCGGTGACGCCGACGGCCCAGGAGTGGAACTCGACGGCGACTCCGGTGTATTGCGGTCGCTGCTCGGCGTGCTCGACCGTGGCGACCCGTCGTTCGAGATCGTGCTGCCGTAGGTCCGCTCGGAGCGGCCCCACGGCGTATCGAGCACTGCGCCGAGGCCACCGGTATCAGGAGGGAACACCGATGACGCCACCGCTGGCAGGACTGACGCGTCGGAATCTGGTCAGGGAGCTGACGGCGGGGGTGACGCTGCTCGCGATCGCCATCCCCTTGAACATCGGGTACGCCCAGATCGCCGGACTGCCGCCGACGGCCGGACTCTACGCGCTCATCGTTCCCACCGTGGTCTACGCCCTGGTCGTGTCGAGCCGCCAGGTCGTCGCGTCACCGGATGCCGCGGCGGCCGCGCTCGTCGCGTCGTCGATCGGCGGCCTCGCCGCCGCGGGCAGTGCCGACTATGCGACGCTGGCGATGGCGCAGGCGATCATCTGCGGCATCCTGTTCATCGCGCTGGCCGTGCTCAAGCTCGGCTTCCTCGCCAACTTCCTCTCCAAGCCGATCCTGGTCGGCTTCGTCGGCGGCCTCGCCCTCGACATCCTCGTCAGCCAGGTGGCGAAGATGCTCGGCGTGAAGATCGACTCGGGCGGCGAGTTCGTCGACAAGGTCGTCGGCCTCGTGACCGGCCTCGGCACCACGAACCTCGTCTCGCTCGCCATCTCGGCGATCTCGGTGGCGATCCTGCTCCTCGGCAAGCGGTTCCTCGCCGTGGTGCCCTGGGCGCTCGTCGTACTCGTCCTCGCCACGATCGCCGTGGTGATCGCCGACCTCGACGACGCGGGCGTCGACGTGCTCGGTGCCGTCCCGGCCGGCCCCCCGGCGATCACGTGGCCGATCATCGACTGGACGACGTGGCTCATGCTCATCCCCTCGGCGATGGCGCTCACGCTCGTGACCACCGCCGAGGGCCTGCTCGTCTCGCGATCGTACGGTGAGAAGCGCGCCTACCCGACGAACCCGAACCGGGACCTGTTCGCCTTCGGCCTCGGCAACATCGCCGCCGGCGCGAGCGCGAGCTTCGCCGTCGGCTCGTCCACCTCGCGCACCGCCGCGATGGACCAGGCGGGTTCTCGCACCCAACTGCCGTCGCTGGTGCTCGCGGCCGGCACACTCCTGCTCCTGCTCTTCGGAACGGCGCTGCTGGCCGACATCCCCTCCCCGGCGATCGGCGCCATCGTGGGCGTCGCCATCCTGCCGCTTCTCGGCGTGCGGGAGTTCGCCGCACTGTGGCGTCAGGACCGGTTCGAGTTCGTGGTCGGCGCGGCGTGTTTCCTCGTCACGTTGTTCATCGGCGCGATTCCCGGAATCCTCGTGGCGTTCGTGCTCGCGCTCGTCAACCTCGCCGAGCGCGCGGCGAACCCCGCGATCGACGTGCTGGCGACCAGCGGCGAGCCGACCGACTCCCTCCTCGACGAGGCGCCGTCGGGTGCCGTCACCGCGCCGGGCATCGTCGTGATCCGCCTCGCCGCCCCGCTCTTCTTCGCGAACGGCAGCGTGTTCGCCGACGCCGTGAAGCGCGCGGTCGGGGCAGCGGATGCCGCGGGGCACGGGCCCGTGCGACACGTCGTGATCGACATGGAGGCCGTCACCGACCTCGACGTCACGGGCGCCGAGACCTTCGAGGCCCTGCTCGCGTGGCTCGACCGGCATGGGATCGAGCTCGGCTTCAGCCGTGTTCGGCCGGAGATGCGGACGCGGCTGGTCGAGCTCGGTCTCCTCGGCGACCGGCAGGCCTACGAGACCAACCGGGCAGCGATCGTCGCGCTCGTGAACCCCGAGGGCGCCGCCGTCGAGAAGGGATAGCATCATGAACTCCGTCATCGGCGACATCCTCCCCCTCGCGCTCGGCATCGCGGTCAGCCCGATCCCGATCATCGCCGCGATCCTCATGCTGCTGTCGCCGATGGCGAGGGGCACGAGCGTCGGCTTCCTCATCGGGTGGGTGCTCGGCATCGTCGTCGCCGTCGTGCTGTTCACGCTGCTCAGCGGCATCATTCCCGAGCAGGATCCGGATGCCTCGAACCCTGTCTCGGGCGTCATCAAGCTCCTGCTCGGCGCGGGCCTGCTGTTCCTCGCCGCCCGGCAGTGGCGGACCCGCCCGAAGCCCGGGGAAGAAGCCGCCCTGCCCAAGTGGATGGCCGCCATCGACACCATGACGGCCGGGCGCGGGTTCGTGCTCGGGTTCCTGCTCTCGGCGGTGAACCCGAAGAACCTGCTGATGGCGATCGGCGCGGGCGTCACCATCGGCACCGGTGGGCTCAGCGCCGGCGAGTCGACGGTCGCGATCGTCGTCTTCACGCTCATAGCGGCGTGCTCGGTGGCGGTTCCCGTGATCGCCTACCTCGTGGCATCCGCTCGCATGGCAGCGCCGCTCGAGTCGCTTCGCGGCTGGCTGATGCACAACAACGCGACGGTCATGGCCGTGCTGCTGCTCGTGATCGGCGTGGTCGTCATCGGCAAGGGCATCGGGAGCTTCTGACATGGACGAGCCGGCTGCGGATGCTCCGGCGACGGATGTCGCGAGCGATGCGCCTGCGCCGCGACCCGGCCTCGCGCACGGCACGCGCGTGCTTCTGACGCTCGCCGCGGCGGTCGTCGTCTTCGGCGGCGTGTGGCTGGCCCGCGACGTGCTCGCGCCAGTCGCGGTCGCCGCGGTCGTGGTGATCATCTCCCATCCCGTCCGGCACCCGCTGGAGCGGCGCGGATGGCCCCGCTGGGTCGCGACCACCATTGTCATCGTGCTCGCCTACCTGATCCTCGCGAGCCTCGCTGCGCTGCTGCTGTTCGCGTCGGCGCAGTTCGCCCTGATGCTGCCCGACTACGCCGACGAGCTGCGGGCCGCCGCGGCATCCGTCACCGACACGCTCGCGTCGATGGGGCTCGCGGATGAGGCATCCGACGCCACTTCATCGATGCTCGACCCGGAGACGCTGGTGGGGGTCGCCACGGGGATCGCCAATGCGGTGCTCGGGCTCGCGGCGGCCTTCTTCTTCGTGCTGGCCTACGTCATCTTCATGGCCGCGGATGCCGCGCGCTTCGGCCGCCTCGACCGCGTGTTCGGCAGCCCCCGCGCCGACCGCATCGGGAGTCGCTACTTCAGCGGCGTGCGCCGGTACTACGTGGTGAACGCGAGCTTCGGTGCGATCGTGGCGGTGCTCGACGGCCTGCTGCTCTGGGCCCTGGGCATCCCGATCCCGATCGTGTGGGCGATCCTCGCGTTCGTCACGAACTTCGTGCCGAACATCGGGTTCGTGCTCGGGCTCATCCCGCCCGCCGTGCTCGCGCTCGTCGTCGGCGGGTGGCCGCTCGCGCTCGTGGTGGTGCTCGCCTACAGCGTCATCAACGTGACGCTGCAGGTGCTCGTGCAGCCGAAGTTCGTGAGCGACGCCGTCGACCTCAGCCTGACCCTGTCGTTCTTCTCGGTCGTGTTCTGGGCGTTCGTGATCGGGCCGATCGGGGCGATCCTGTCGATCCCGCTCACCCTGCTGGTTCGCGCGCTGCTCGTCGAGCCCGACGCGGAGCTGCGGGTGCTGCGCCGACTGAGCGGCGACCGGGGAACGGAACGAACCCTCTGATCGGGTGGAGAACCTCGCCCTGGAGCGTTCTCTGGGAGCCGGGAGCGGGACCTCAGGGCCGCAAGCCGACCTCGTCCTGCTCCGGCCGACCCTCGGCTGCGGACGACCGGCCGGGGAGGCGGCGGGTCGCCGGCAGGGCCAGCACTGTGGCGGCCGCGCACACGAGGATGCCGATCTTCACGCCCGCGAGCTGGGCGCTCGCGTAGCTCTCGATGAGGTCGTCGACCTGGTCTTCGGGAACTTCCGCCGCGAGGAGCGCTTCCTCAGCCTGCGCGGGCGGGAGGTACTCGATGCCCTGGGAGACGCGCACGGTCGCCTGCTCGGCGACGGATGACTCGAGGTCGGGGTCGGCCGCGATGAGCGAGGTCACGCCGGCAGCAAGTGCGCCGACCATGAGCGCTCCCACGAGTGCGGTCCCGAGCGAGGAGCCGAGGTTCTGCGCGGTGTACTGCAGGCCGCCCGCCTCGCTGCGGGCCTCGGGTTCGACCGCCGACTGCACGACGTTGCCGAGCTGCGATGCGAGGAGCCCGGTGCCGAGCCCCAGTAGAGCCATCCCGATCGCGAACGGCACCCCTGAGAGCTCGGGGTCGATCGTGGTGAGCAGCACGACGCAGGCCAGGCAGATCGTGCCCAGCCCGGCGCGCGTGACGGTCCGCGCCCCGAACGGCTGACCGAAGCGTGCCCCGAGTGCGGCGGCGACGAGCATCGCGATCGAGGTCGGCAGCAGCCTGAGGCCGGTCTCGAACGCGTCGAATCCCTGGGTGACCTGCAGGTACAGCGGAATGGCGAAGAAGAGGCCGAGGAGCACGAAGTTCTGCGCGAGCAGGCTCGCGAGACCGGCCCTGAGTGCGGGGATACCGAGGTTCCGCAGGTCGAGGAGCGGCGTCCCGCCGCGTCGTGCGACCCGTCGCTCCCACGCGGCGAAACCCCAGAGCACGAGCAATCCTCCGCCGACCACGAAGGGGGTGAGGGAGAACCCGAACGGCGTGATCGGCGACTGCCGCGGCTGGATCCAGCCCCACACCCCGCTCTGCAGTACGCCGATGACGATGAGCGCCAGTCCGGAGGCCGAGAGCAGCGCCCCGACGACGTCGAGACGGAAGCGCCGGAGCGACGCGCGGTCCTCGGTGATCCAGCCGCTCACCGCGATCACGAACACGACGAACACGACCTCGCCCGCGAACACCCAGCGCCAGGAGTACTCCGTCGTCAGCCATCCGCCGAGCAGCGGGCCGATGGCGATGCCCGCCCCGGCGACGCCGCCGATGAGACCGTACGCCCGCGCCCGGGCGGCGCCGTCGGGATAGCTCCCGGCAACGAGTGCCGCGAGTGCCGGCAGGACGAGAGCCGCCCCTGCACCCTCGATGAACGACCAGCCGGCGATGAGCACGCCGACGGTCGGCGCGAGAGCCGTGATCAGGGAACCGATCCCGTAGATCACGAGCCCGATCCGGAACATCCGGAGCCGGCCGTACAGGTCGCCCAGCTTGCCGCCCGTGAGCATGAGGGCGGCCATCACCAGGGCGTAGAGCGTGATCGCGAGTTGGATCGTCGAGACGGTCGTGTCGAACTCCTCGACGAGCTGGCTGATCGACACGCTCATCACCGAGCTGTCGAGCACCATGATGAACTGCGCGATCGCGAGCGGCAGGACCGCACGGGAGCGTGCCGGGACACCCGTCGGCACGGTGGTCATGAGCGGGACTTCCCCACTCGATCAGTCGCGGCATCCATGACGGGCACCTGAGATCATTCGGATGCTGCTGACGCGCGCCGGGCCGTGCGAGCTGCTTTGGCCGCGGCATCCGACTCTGCGATGAGCGCCTTGGTCTCGTCGAGCTCTCCGAGCAGCGGGCGAACCCAGGCCACCGCCGGATTCGAATCGACGAACACCACGCGCAGGAGGAGCGTCAGCGGGATGGCGAGGATCGCGCCGATCGGGCCGAGCACGACGGCCCAGAGGAGCACCGAGAAGAACGTGATCGTCTGACTCAACGCGACCGCGTTGCCGACCACCCTGGGCTGGATGATCGACTGGATCACCGCGTTGATGAGCGCGTACACGACGATCACGGCGATGACGGTCGGCCAGCCGCCGACGAGGCCGCCGAAGATGATCGGCGGGATGATCGCGATGAAGTAGCCGATGTTCGGGATGAAGCTGCAGAGGAACGCCAAGAGGCCCCAGATGAACGCGCCCGGCACACCGAGCAGCACGAGGGCCAGCCAGTTCACGGCACCCTGTGCGAGGCCGAGCACGGTGGTGACCACCATGTACCGGCGGACGTTGTGCGAGTAACCTGTCAAGGCGGTGACGAGCAACGGGCGGTGCGGCGTGGTCTGACGGAGGAGGGTGGGCAGGTAGCCGGCATCCATCGCCATGAGCAGCAGCATCGTGAAGATGATGACCAATGCCGACGTCACGCCGGCGAGGCCGCCGACGAGGCCGCCGACGAAGGTGACCAGCGTTGACGGGTCGAAGTCGGCGAACATCGACTCGACGCCGTCGGCGCCGATGCCGAGAGACCCGAGCCAGGCGGCGACGTCGGAACCCCACTCGCGGATCTCATCGGCGAACTGGGGCAGGAGGGTCGCGAACTGGCCGAACGCGACGAGCACGGCGTAGCCGAACGCGAGGAGCAGCAACGTGACGGCGACGATCACCGAGCCGGTGGCGAGGCCGCGCGGCACCCCCCGCCGTTCGAGTGCGACGCGGAGCGGGTGCACGCAGATCGTGAGCACCAGGGCGAAGAACACGGGGGCGACGATCGCCGCGGCGGCGGAGATGCCGAACGCCGCGACGACCGCGCCCCCGAGCCCGAGCATGATGAACGCGTTGCGATGGCCCCCCGACCTCGCGTCGTCCATCGATGCCCGGTCATCCTCGGTGTCGGGACGTACCACTCGCCTGTACCTCCACACGAGAGCGTCTCCGATCCGAGGGTCGTGTCGTTGCCCAGCCCGCCGTGCCGCCCGTCAGGCCGGCGTGCGAAGGGCGTTGGCCTTGAGGGTGTCGAATTCGGCCTGGGTGATCGCGCCCGAGTCGAGCAACCGCTTCGCCGATTCGATCTCGGAGGTCGCCGACGTCGTCGTGCCGGCGACCGAGCGGATGTAGTCCGACGTTTCGTCCAGCTGTTCACGCTGCGTGGCGGCGCTCCGCTCCGCCATGCCGCGGCCACGCGCGATCAGGTAGATGAACGCGGCGAGGAACGGAAGGATCACGAGGAACAGCACCCACAGCGCCTTCGCCCAGCCGTTGAGGGTGTGATCCCTGAAGATGTCGATGATCACCGTGATGAAGATCCAGATGCAGGCGATCAGGATGTAGAACCAGAACAGCCAGACGAGGAAATCCCAGAAGTTGTTCACGGCGCTTCCTTCCGATCGTGGGTGTGCAGGTCACGCCCGCTCGCTCGAAAGCTATTGCGCGGCGTTCGGGTGCGCATCACCCCGATCGGATGATGCTGCGTCACGCCGGCATGAGGCCCGCGTTCTGGGGGCTCGTCACGCGTAGTCGCGTGCTTCGGGTGGTGCCATACTGACCGAGGGGAGCATCGTGAACTGCCCGTGGGGGCGCGAGTGGCCGAACACCTGTCATCCGAATACCTGGTCGACCGGCCGGCGCTGAGGCGTCGACTGGATGCTGCGCTGTCGCTTCCACTGACCCTGGTCGTCGCGCAGGCGGGCGCGGGCAAGACAGTGCTGCTGAATCAGTGGGCGGCGGCGCATCCCGAGCTCGCCTTCGTCTGGCTCGAAGTCGATGCGGCAGACGCTGACCCGGTGCGATTCTCGCGCAGGCTGCTTGCAGCGCTCGCGACGGTGCGACCCGAGGTGATGGCGCTGACCCACTTGTCGGCGTTGAGCGCCGGCGGGCTCGGGCGACCGCTGCTGGATGCGTTGCAGGTGGAGCTGGAGTCGTTTCCCGATCTCGTGCTGGTGCTCGACGATCTGCACCACCTCTCCAGCACACGGCTGCTCGACGATCTCGGTCGGCTCGTCGCCGGCCTGCCGCCGAACGTGCACGTGGTCATGTCGACGCGCGTGGATCCTCCGATTCCGTGGAGCAGGTTGCGTCTGCGGAACCAGCTTCTCGAGATCCGGCAGTCCGACCTGTCCATGTCCGAGGAGGAGGGGGCGGAACTTCTCACCAGCGTGAGCCGTCGCGACATCCCCGTGGAGGTCCTCCACGTGCTCATCACCCGAACCGAAGGGTGGGCCGCGGGGTTGCAGCTGGCTGGTCTCACGCTCAGGCTTCATCCCGACGCCGAGGGCTTCGTCACCGAGTTCGGCGGCACCGACCGGCTCATCGCCGACTACCTGGCAGAGGAGGTTCTCGCTGCGATCGCCGAGCCGGATCGAGCCATCCTGCTCCGGATGTCGCCGCTCGACTCGATGACGGCCGACCTCGTCGACCATGTGCTCGAGCGATCCGACGCACAGGGGCTCTTCGAGCGCCTCGAACGCGAGTCGATGTTCATCGTCGCCCTGGATGCCCACCGTGAGCAGTTCCGGTTCCATCACCTGTTCCGAGATCTGCTGCGGCACCACCTTCACGCGGAGGAGCCGGGGGAGGAGGCCAGGCTGCTGGGTCGCGCAGCGGAATTCCATCTCGCACACGGGGAGCCGGCGCCGGCGGTCGAATACCTGCTCCGTGCGCGCGACTGGGATCGCGCGCTCGACGCGATCATGACGCGCGGAAGCGATGTCTTCGAGCGAGGCGAGATGAATACGGTGATCCGCTGGATCTCCACCGTTCCCGAGGCGATCCGGAACGACCGGCTCGATGTGGCACTCGAGTTCGGCGTGCTGGTCGGGATGCGGGGCGAGGCCGCGCGCGCCGTGGATACGCTGACCAGGGTGGCGAACGATCCGCGAGTCACCGTCGGGCAGCGCATCATCGCCCATTCGTGGATCTCGGCGACCGCGCAGTGGAACCCCCATCCGGCTGAGACCATCCGCGCCACCGAGCGCTCGCTCGCGTTGCTGGAGTCCGATCCCGGAGCCGAGTTCCCCGATCTCATGCATCTTACGACGCCGGAACTTCTGACGACCGTGGCGATGGGCTCAGGCGGCCGCTCCCAGTTCTTCGCCGGGAACCTCGCCCGAGCCGATGAATGGATGATGCGCACTCTCGGCACCGAAGGCATCGCCTATCCGCCGTTCCGAGTCGGGCTCCTCGGCTCGCTCGCCCTGCTGCGCATCTGGTGCGGTCGTGCGAGCGATGCAGAACGTCTCGTTGCCGAAGCCCTCGAGACCGCGGCGTCGAGCGGCCTGCCGACGCATCCGATCGCCGCCGACGCGTATTTCGCCGAGGCGATGCTGGCGTACGAGCGCGGACTTCCGGATGCCGCTGCTGCGCCGCTCCGGAACGGGATGATCCGCGCCGAGTCCAACCACCGCACGCAGCTGATGTGGATCTCGTGGTACTTGCAGGCGCTCCTGGCCGTTGCCGATGGCCGGCCCTACGAGGCGCTCGAGCTCGTCGATCTCTCCACACACGACACCGCCTCCGCGCCGGCGCCGGTGATCCTCGACCGGATCGTGGCGCTGCACATGTCGGTGCTCCGTCGCACCGGGAGGAGTGAGGAGGCGCTGCGTCTGCGCGGCGGCGCCCCTCCCACGTCGGCTGATCTCGCCTTCGAGACGGTCGCCGCCTCACTCGCGCTCGGGCGTCGCGAGCCCGCGCAGCTCATGCTCCCCACGATGGATGACCTCTTCGACGAAGCGGGGCCGCGCGGCGACATCCTGCGGTCGATCGCGCTGGCATGGGCCGCCGAACTCGGTGGCGAACATCCTGTCGCCCTCGAGCAGATCGGCGTGGCGCTCGACCGGGCCGAGGCCGACGGGCTCGTCGAGGTCTTCATCGGAACCGACCCCGTCGTCCTCGACCTGATTGCAGAACTCTCGTCGGTGCGCGGCGGTCTCACCGCGACGATCCTGTCGCGGTGGCGGCAGGCGCAGCCGCGCGACGCGAACGCCGGGCTTCCCGAACCGCTCACTGAGCGTGAACTCGAGATCCTCGCCTATCTCCCCGGGCACTCGACCACGGCTGAACTCGCGAAGCTGTGCTTCGTGTCGGTGAACACGCTGAAGACGCACGTGATGCACATCTATCGGAAGCTCGGGGTCACGGGCCGGAGCGAGGCGATCGCACGGGCGCGCGAGCTCGGTCTGCTCGATCCGGTCATCCCGACGGCGCATGCACGTGTGTGACCGATTCGATGTCGACGTTCAGGCTGCGCAGCAGGTCGAGTACGCCGACGAGTCGGGCCTGATCGGGCACGAGTCCGCGCAGACGGGTCGATCCCGACTCGGATGAGACCACGGCGAAGCCTTCGAGTTCGTCGGTGATCCTCGGGCCCAGTTCGCCCCGGACGATGATCTCGAACGTCTCGGCGTTCATGCGCTCCCCCGGATCCCGCGACGACGACCGACGTCGGTGCGTTCAGCTCAGGCTCCTCGTTGTCGGGTGGCGACGCATCACCCCAACCGGATGATTCGGCCTGCTCTGGGTGCTGGGCTTCTGATCACCCGATGTGGATGATTCGGATGCGTGCCCACTCGGTTAGCGTGACCCCGTTCGCGGCCGCGACGACACGTCGGCCGACACTGGACAAGGGGAAACGTCATGACTCCTGATCGCCACGCGCGCACCATGCTGCCGATTCCGGATCGGCCCGCGCCCGGCCACACCACCTACGATGCGAAGGATCCCGAGACGGCGTACCCGCCGATCGAGCCGCTGCGCCCGCCCGAGGGTGCGCCGAACGTGCTGATCGTGCTCCTCGACGACGTGGGCTTCGGCGCGTCCAGCGCCTTCGGCGGCCCGTGCGCGACGCCCAACGCCGAGAAGCTCGCGGCCGGGGGGCTGAAGTACAACCGCTTCCACACCACCGCGCTGTGCGCACCGACCCGCCAGGCGATGCTGACCGGCCGGAACCACCACTCGGTCGGCATGGGCAGCATCACCGAGACCGCCACCTCGGCGCCGGGCAACAGCTCGCTGCGGCCGAACACGAAGGCGCCGCTCGCGATGACGCTGAAGCTGAACGGGTACTCGACGGCGCAGTTCGGCAAGTGCCACGAGGTGCCCGTGTGGCAGTCGTCGCCGATGGGCCCGTTCGACGCGTGGCCGTCGGCCGGCGGCGGGTTCGAGACGTTCTACGGCTTCATCGGCGGCGAGAACAACCAGTGGGAGCCGGCCCTGTACGAGGGCACCACGCCGGTGGAGCCCCCGGCGACGCCCGAGGAGGGCTACCACCTGACCGAGGACCTCGCCGATCACGCCATCAGCTGGATCCGCACGCAGAAGGCGCTCATGCCCGACAAGCCGTTCTTCGCGTACTTCGCGCCCGGCGCGACCCACGCGCCGCACCACGTTCCGCCGGAATGGGCCGAGAAGTACAAGGGCGAGTTCGCCCACGGCTGGGACGTGCAGCGCGAGCGCACGTTCGCGCGGCAGAAAGAGCTCGGAGTCATCCCCGCCGACGCCGAACTCACGCCTCGGCACGACGCGATCCCCGCGTGGGACGACATGCCCGACGAGCTGAAGCCCGTGCTCGAACGCGAGATGGAGGTCTACGCGGGCTTCCTCGAGCACACCGACCACCACGTCGGGCGGGTGATCGACGCGATCGAAGACCTCGGGGTGCTCGACAACACGATCATCTACTACATCATCGGCGACAACGGGGCATCCGCCGAGGGCACCGTCAACGGCGCCTTCAACGAGATGGCCAACTTCAACGGCATGGCCGCCCTCGAGACGCCGGAGTTCATGCGCTCGAAGATGGACGAATTCGGCACCCCGAGTTCGTACAACCACTACGCGGTGGGCTGGGCCTGGGCGATGGACACGCCGTTCCAGTGGACCAAGCAGGTCGCCTCGCACTGGGGCGGCACCCGCAACGGCACGGTCGTGCACTGGCCGGCGGGCATCACCGAGAAGGGCGGGCTGCGGTCGCAGTTCACGCACGTCATCGACGTGGCGCCCACCATTCTCGAGGCGGCCGGGCTTCCCGAGCCCACCATGGTGAACGGCGTGCAGCAGTCGCCCATGGAGGGCACGAGCATGGTGTACAGCTTCAATGAAGCGGATGCCGCAGAACGCCACGACCTGCAGTACTTCGAGATGTTCGGCAACCGAGGGGTGTACCACAAGGGCTGGAGTGCGGTCACCAAGCACCGCACGCCGTGGTTGCTGACCGAGGCGAACATCCCGGCATTCGACGACGACGTGTGGGAGCTCTACGACGGCAGCAGCGACTACAGCCAGGCGCGCGACCTCTCGGCCGAGCAGCCCGAGAAGCTGCACGCGCTGCAGCGGCTCTGGCTGATCGAGGCGGTCAAGTACAACGTGCTGCCGATCGACGATCGCACCGGTGAACGACTGAATCCCGACTTGGCGGGGCGGCCGACCCTCGTGCGCGGGAACGCGCAGCTGCTCTTCGCCGGTATGGGACGGCTCTCGGAGAACAGCGTGGTGAGCATCAAGAACAAGTCGTTCTCGGTCACCGCCGAGCTCGAGATCCCCGAGGGCGGCGCGAACGGCGTGATCATCGCCCAGGGCGGCCGCTTCGGCGGGTGGAGCGTCTTCGTCAGCGGCGACAAGGCCAAGTTCGTCTACAACGTGCTCGGCATCCAGTCGTTCGAGATCGAGGCCGATCGGCCCATTCCGGCGGGCACGCATCAGGTGCGCATGGAGTTCGCCTACGACGGGGGCGGGCTGGCCAAGGGCGGCGACGTCACCTTGTACTACGACGGCGATCAGGTCGGCGCCGGCCGGGTCGGTGCCACGCAGCCGATGGTCTTCTCCGCCGACGAGACCACCGATGTCGGCTACGAATCCGGCACGCCCGTCAGCGCCGACTACACCCCGCAGTCGAGCCGGTTCACGGGCAGGATCAACTGGGTGCAGATCGACACGGGCGACGACGATCACGATCACCTGATCGATCCCGACGAGCGCCTGCGCATCGCCATGGCCAGACAGTGAGTCAGACAGTAGGTTCGAGCACAGGGGAGGAACACTGATGACGGAATTCGAGTACGGACCGGTGGAGCTGTATCTCGTCGGATTCGAGGGCGACCGGCCGGATCCCAGCGTGGTCGAGGCGATCATGGAGCTCATCGAGGGCGGGGAGATCCGCCTGCTCGACCTGCTCGTGGTCTCACGCGAGCACGACGGCGGGGTGCGGGTCACCGAGTTCGAGGAGATCCGCGGCGACTACGGCTTCGAGGCCGTGGAGATCGAGACGATCGGGCTCGTGGCCGACGAAGACGCGGCAGAGCTGGCGCAGGGCATTCCGCCCGGAACGTCGGGCGCACTACTCGCCGTCGAGCTGCTCTGGGCGAAGCGCCTCGCGTCGAGGTTCGCCCAGTCGGGCGGCGTCGTGCTCCAGACCGAGCGCATTCCCGCGCCGGTCGTGAATGCCGCGATGGCCGAGGCAGAACAGGAGTAGGAAGATGCTCAGGAGAATCGGACGACCGGGACTGATCGGCATGGCGGCCCGTACGGCTGTCGTCGCCGGCACCGCCACCGCGGTGAGCGGCAGCGTGCAGCGCCACCAGCAGGAGAAGGCGGATCAGAAGTACGAGGCCCAGCAGTACGAGGCGCAGCAGCAGCAGGCGCAGATGCAGGCCGCGGCGCAGCAGTCGGTGGCGGAGCAGCAGGCGGCGCAGCAGGCCGCGGCACCGCCCGCTGCCGCGCCGGCCGCGCCGGCCGCACCGGCGGGCGGCGTCGACCTCGTCGCCGAACTGCAGAAGCTCAGCGCGCTGAAGGAGCAGGGGATCCTGAGCGACGACGAGTTCGCCGCGGCGAAGGCGAAGCTGCTCGGCTAGCCCCGTCAGCACTCGGCGAACGGATGCCGCCGCATCGCGAATTCACAACTGACCCCTGTTGCGGCATCCGTCGCTCTGCCTAGGGTGAGGCATGACCGTCGCGCTGAGGGGCCTCTCGACCGTGGTTCCGCCCACCGTGCTCATCCAGGAGGAGGTGCGCGACGTGTTCGCCGGCCAGCCGGGGCTCAACCGGCTGGCCCAGCGCATCGTCGCCACCTCCTTCAACGTCTCGGGCATCGACACCCGCCACACGGTGCTCGCCGAGCTGAGCCGCGACATGCGTCCCGATGAACCCGTGTTCTTCGACATCGCCCGCATGGAGCTGCTGCTGCCCGGCACGAAGGCGCGCAACGAGCTCTACGCCGAGCACGCCACGACCATGTACCTCGATGCGGGCCGGGCGGCCATCGACGCGACGCCCGGCGTCGAGGCATCCGACATCACGCACGTGATCACCGTGTCGTGCACCGGGTTCTACGCGCCCGGCCCCGACTACGTGATCGCCCGCGACCTCGGCCTCGGCGCCGACGTCGAGCGCTACCACCTCGGGTTCATGGGCTGCTACGCGGCGATCCCCGCGTTGCGCATCGCGAAGCAGCTCTGCGAAGCGGATGCCGCTGCCGTCGTGCTCGTGGTCTCGGTCGAGTTGTGCACGCTGCACCTGCGTTCGTCGAACGATCCCGACACGATCGTCGCGTCATCTCTCTTCGCCGACGGCGCCGGTTCGGGGATCGTCACCGCGCTGCCGCTCGAGCCGGGCGAGCGGGCCTTCGACCTCGACCGGTTCGCGACCCGCATCACGCCCGACGGCGAGGGCGACATGGCGTGGAAGATCGGCGACCACGGCTTCGAGATGGTGCTCTCGAACGCGATCCCGTCGATCATCGACGAGCACATCACCGGCGCCCTCCAGCCGTTGTTCGCGCATGATCCCGCGCTCGCCGACGCCCTGGCGACGGATGCCTCGAGCGGCGCCGTCGAGCACTGGGCGATCCACCCGGGCGGGCGGTCGATCCTCGACAAGGTCGAGTCGCGGCTGCGGCTCACCGAGGCGCAACTCCTGCCCGCGCGCGAGACGCTGCGCGACTTCGGCAACATGTCGAGCGCGACCGTGATGTTCGTGATGCGGAACATCCTCGACTCGGATGCCGCCGCCGACGGCGACCGTGTCGCGGCGATGGCGTTCGGCCCGGGGCTGACCGTCGAGTCGTCGCTGATGACGGTGCGTGGCTGAGGTGCGTGTTCGTGCGTGCGCCTGGGCGGTGGCGGGCGTGATGGGCGGCAGGACGTGACCGGGTTGCGAGAGCGCGATGCCGACGCGCACGAGCTCATGGACGATCCGGGTGCCGACCCCGGGATGCTCGCGAAGACGTACGAGCGGTTCCGCCTCGTGAACGCGGTCGTGTCGAACCAGCGCGCGGTGTACACCCGGTGGATCCGCCCGCGCCTCTCGGCGAGCGAGACCCGGCGGGTGCTCGATATCGGCACGGGCGGCGCCGACCTGCCGCGGGCGCTGCTCCGGTGGGCCCGAGCCGACGGGCTGCGCCTCGAGGTCACCGCGATCGACCCCGACTCGCGCGCCCTCGACTGGGTGCTCCGTCAACCGTCGGAGCCGGGTCTCGTGCTGCGCCGCAAGACCAGCCGCGAGCTCGCCGCCGCGGACGAGCGGTACGAGGTGGTGACGTCGAACCACGTGCTGCACCACCTCGACGGGCACGAGTTCGGCGCCCTGCTCGCCGACTCCGAGCGGCTCGCGGCCGGCGGGGGCCTCGCCGTGCACGGCGACATCGAGCGCAGCCGGGCGGGCTACCTCGGCTTCTGGCTGGGCACGCTGCCATTCGCACGCAACCTGCTCGCGGGATCGTACATCCGCCCCGACGGGCTCACGTCGATCCGCCGCAGCCACACGGCGGCCGAGCTCGCGGCCGTGCTGCCGCCGGGGTGGCGCGTGCGTCGCGGATTCCCGTCGCGGCTCGAGGTGATCTGGGACGCGGATGGCTGAGCCGGCCGTACCCCCGCCCGACGCGGCATCGAACCGTCGCAACATGCGAGTGCTCGATCGCCGCACCCGCAATCTGCGACGGTTCGACGACCGAGGAACGCCGGCGGATGCCTGAGCCGGTCGCTCCCGCGCCCGACCCGCGCCACGACGTCGTCATCGTCGGCGGCGGCCCGGTCGGCCTGCTGCTCGGATGCCTCCTCGCCCGCCGCGGCATCGACGCCGTCGTGCTCGAGCGGCGCACGGGCAGGTCGGGGCGCTCGCGTGCGATCGGCATCCACCCGCCGGGGCTGCGTGCGCTCGCCGCCGCAGGGCTCGAGGACGAGGTGCGCCGCCGCGCCGCCGCCATCACCGGCGGACGCGTCACCTGCGAGGGCCGCGTGCTCGGCGCCATGTCGTTCGCACGCGCGGGCACCGTGCTCTCGCTGCCGCAGCTCGAGACCGAGGCGCTCCTCGAGCGCCGGCTCGGGGAGCTGCGTCCCGGGGCGCTGCGCCGCGGGGTGGAGGTGCACGCCATCCACGATCGGGGCAGGCACGTCGAGGTCACGGGCGACGCGGGCGGGGCGCCGGTGTCGGTGAGCGCTCGGTACGCCGTCGGGGCCGACGGGGTGCGCAGCGGCATCCGCGACCGACTCGGCATCGGCTGGAAGGAGTGTCGCGGCCGCGCGCACTACCTGATGGGCGACACGCGCGACGACACCGGCGAACCGTCGGCGGCGCTGCTGCACTTCGAGCCGGCGGGGGTGGTCGAGTCGTTCCCGATGCCCGGCGGGAAGCGCCGCTGGGTCGCGTGGGTGCGGCGCCCGCCCGCCGTACCGACGCCGGCCGCGCTCGCGACGATCGTGCGCTCGCGCACCGGCGGCGCGTTCGACCCGGATGCCGCGGACGCACCGAGCGCGTTCGAGGCCGGGCAGCACCTGGCCGAGCGGATGTCGCAGGGCCGCGTCGCGCTCGCCGGCGACGCCGCGCACGAGATCAGCCCGATCGGCGGACAGGGCATGAACCTCGGCTGGCTCGACGCGATGCGCCTCGACCGCGATCTCGCGGCCGCCCTGAAGGTGGGGGCGCCGTTCGAGGCGTTCGACGCCTACGACCGCGTGCGGCGCGCATCGGCCGCGCGCGCCATCCGGCAGGCGGCGTTCAACATGGCGATGGGCGCGCCGGCGTCGGGGTTGCGGCTCCGTGTGCGGAACGCGGCCGTGCGCGTGCTCGGGGTGCCGCCGCTGCGGGCGCTGCTCGCGCGGGCGTTCACCATGCGGTGGCTCTGAGCCGCCGTTCGCTGAGCCCGTCGAAGGGAATCCGGTCGCGGTGAGCTCGCTTCGACGGGCTCAGCGAGCGACGTCAGAGCGCGATGCGCGTGAGCACGAACACCGGGATCACCCGGTCGGTCTTCTTCTGGTAGTCGGCGTAGGCCGGCCAGACCTCGAGCGCTCGCTCCCACCAGAGATCGCGCTCTGGACCCGACGTCTCTCGCGCCTCGTAGTCGTGCTTCTCGGCGCCGTCCTGCAGTTCGACGTGCGGGTGGGCACGAAGGTTGAAGACCCAACGCGGATGCTCCCTCGATCCGCCCTTCGAGCCGACGACGGCGTACTCGCCGTCG
This sequence comes from Agromyces sp. NPDC058484, assembly GCF_042720415.1. Lineage (NCBI taxonomy): Bacteria > Bacillati > Actinomycetota > Actinomycetes > Micrococcales > Microbacteriaceae > Agromyces > Agromyces sp. NPDC058484. Next base: position 93,157 of record NZ_JBHXMP010000009.1, read on the forward strand.
CGCTCGACGCGCATCAGCGCGGTCTTGTGCAGCTTGCTCGACCTGGCACCGACATTCGTCACCACGACGATGGGCTTGCCCTGCAGGGTGTTCGACTTCGCGCCGTTCGACGCCTCGAACGCCTCGGCCTGCGTGCGCGCCCAGCTCGACGTGCTCGGCGCGTATTCTCCTTCGAGCGGCATCCGTCCTCCTGTCGTGTGGGCCCACTGAGGCTAACGCCGTCGTGGACCCGGGGCATTCCGACCGCAGGGTGGACCAGCGCGTTCCGGCTCTCCTTCGCCGATCACGCCGGAACGATCACGAGCGAGAACTCGACGAAGCCGTCGGGCTCCACCAGGACGAAGCCCAGGCTCGGGGCCTCGACGCCGAAGTCGGCGAAGGTGATCGGGATGCTGCCGGCCACCTGGCCGTCGTCGTCGTTCAGCACGGCCTCGAGGTCGACGGCCACGTCGCGGGTCACCTCTGCGATCGTGAGCTCGCCCGTGGCCGTGAGGGATTGCACCTCGCCCACGACCGGTGCCGACGCCGCGGTGATCGGTCCGGTCAGCGCGAACGTCGCCGTCGGGTACTGCGATACGCGCAGCGCGTTGTCGCGGAAGTACGCGTCACGCGAACTCGAGTCGGTGGTGATCGAGGCGACGTCCACGGTGAACTCGGCAGTCGTGAGCGTGAGGTCGTCGACCTCGAGCGAACCGGTCACCTGCTCGGTGCGCCCGACGACCGTGACATCCGTGCCGTTGAGCACCTCGTCGACCCGGTAGCCCGCGAAGGATCCCTCGGCCACCGTCCACGCGCCGGTGAGCTCGGTCGGGTCGAGCGCGCGCGCGCTCGCGCCGGCCGAGGCCCTGGGCGCGGCCGTCACCGTCGGCACCGCCTCGGCCTCGCCGACGATGAGGTCGCGGTACACGATCGGGCCGGCGACAGCGGCCACGCCGCCGAGGAGCACGACCCCGGCGATGATCGACACGATGATGACGGTTCGCTTGCGCACGGCGGATCCACTCGGTGTCGGGGGCTTGCTTCCATTCTGCACGGAGCGCCGGCAGGTGTCCCGATGCCGTGGATCACGAATCGGCCGCGATTGCGCGTCGGTGGCGGCGGCCGCGGCATCCGTCTAGCGTGATCGGTGGGGGAAGGAAGGGATGTCGTGGCCAACATGCAGGGTGCGCCGGGCTCGCAAGAGGAGCAGAAGTCGGCGCTGGAACAGTTCGGCGTGAACCTGACCGACCTCGCGAAGGCCGGCAAGCTCGACCCGGTGATCGGTCGCGACTCCGAGATCCGGCGGGTCAGCCAGGTGTTGACCCGGCGCACGAAGAACAACCCGGTGCTCATCGGCGAGGCCGGCGTCGGCAAGACGGCCGTCGTCGAGGGGCTCGCGCAGCGCATCGTCGAGGGGGATGTCGCCGAGTCGCTGAAGCACAAGCAGCTCGTGGCGCTCGACATCTCGGCGCTCGTCGCCGGCGCCATGTACCGGGGCCAGTTCGAGGAGCGGCTGAAGGCCGTGCTCAAGGAGATCAACGACTCCGAGGGCGAGATCATCACGTTCGTCGACGAGCTGCACCTGCTCATGGGGGCCGGCGGCGGCGAGGGCTCGGTCGCGGCATCCAACATGCTGAAGCCCATGCTCGCGCGCGGCGAGCTGCATCTCATCGGCGCGACCACGCTCGACGAGTACCGCGAGTACATCGAGAAGGATGCCGCGCTCGAGCGCCGTTTCCAGCAGGTGTACGTCGGTGAGCCGTCGGTCGAAGACACCATCGCGATCCTCCGTGGGCTGAAGGGGCGGTACGAGGCGCACCACGGGGTCACGATCTCGGATGCCGCGCTCGTCGCCGCGGCATCCCTCTCCAATCGCTACATCACGGCCCGGCAGCTGCCCGACAAGGCGATCGACCTCATCGACGAGGCCATGAGCCGCCTGAAGATGGAGATCGACTCGAGCCCCGTGGAGATCGATCAGCTGAAGCGCCAGGTCGACCGCATGAGGATCGAGGAGCTCGCCCTCAAGAAGGAGAAGGACGACGCGTCGAAGGGGCGGCTCGCGAAGCTGCGCGAGACGCTCACCGAGCACGAGCGTGAGCTCGCCGCCCTCGAGGAGCGGTGGGCGCGCGAGCGCATGGGCCTGAACCGTGTCGGTGAGCTGAAGAAGAAGCTTGATGAGGCGGTCACCGAGCGCGATCGCGCGATGCGCGAGGCCGACTACGCGCGGGCGTCGAAGCTCGAGTACGAGACGATCAAGCAGCTCGAGCGCGACCTCGAGGCTGCGGAGCAGGCGGATGCTTCGCTCGCTTCGACAGGCTCAGCGAACGAAGGTCGCATGGTGAACGAGCAGGTCACCGAGGAGGACATCGCGCAGGTCATCGCGCAGTGGACGGGCATCCCCGTCGGCAAGCTGCTGCAGGGCGAGACCGAGAAGCTGCTGCACCTCGAGACGGAGCTCGGCAAGCGCCTCATCGGCCAGAAGCGAGCCGTGGCATCCGTCGCCGATGCCGTGCGCCGCTCGCGTGCCGGCATCAGCGACCCGAACCGGCCGACCGGCTCGTTCCTGTTCCTCGGGCCGACCGGCGTCGGCAAGACCGAGCTGGCGAAGGCGCTGGCGGAGTTCCTCTTCGACGACGAGCACGCGATGGTGCGCATCGACATGTCGGAGTACGGCGAGAAGTTCTCGGTGTCGCGGCTCGTCGGCGCGCCTCCCGGCTATGTCGGGTACGACCAGGGCGGCCAGCTCACCGAGGCCGTGCGGCGGCGCCCGTACTCGGTGATCCTGTTCGACGAGGTCGAGAAGGCGCATCCCGAGGTGTTCGACGTGCTGCTGCAGGTGCTCGACGACGGACGCCTGACCGACGGCCAGGGCCGCACCGTCGACTTCCGCAACACGATCCTCATCCTCACATCGAACCTCGGGTCGCAATACCTCATCGACCCGTCGCTGTCGTGGCCCGAGAAGGAGGCGGCGGTGCTGCAGACCGTGCGGCAGGCGTTCAAGCCCGAGTTCGTGAACCGGCTCGACGACATCGTCGTGTTCTCCTCCCTCTCCGAGGAGGAGCTCGGCGAGATCGTGAACCTGTACATCGACCGGCTGACGGCCCGGCTGCACGACCGGCGCCTCGAGCTGGGCGTCACGCCTGACGCGCGGGCGTGGCTCGCCGAGCGCGGCTACGACCCGCTCTACGGCGCGCGGCCGCTGCGCAGGCTGATGCAACACGAGATCGACGACCGGCTCGCGCGGGCGCTGCTCACCGGCGAGGTCCGCGATGGCGACAACGTCGTGGTGGGGCTCGACTCCGATGGGGAGACGCTCACGGTGGAGCGGGCGGATGTCCCCGTCGTCGCCGGCGGTGGCGACGTGGGCGGCCCCGACGACGACGAGGTGATCGACGCCGAGATCATCGAGTAGGCGGATGGCGCGGCATCCGCTCTCATCGCTGAGCCGTGGTGCCCTATGAACCCGGAGGGCCAGGGTCGATGATCCGCACGAGATGCGCAATGCGATCGAAGTCGCCGACGTTGCGGGTGACCAATGGCACACCGAGTTCGTAGGCCTGTGCCGCAATGAAGGTGTCGGTCTTCCGCGCGCGACCCTTGGCCCCATCGCGGTGCATCGTCGCGGCCAGGAAACCGTACGCCCGGGTCGCACGCAGATCGAATGGCAGCCAATCGATGAGCGTGTCGAGGGTCGCGAGATAGTCGGAACGGGCATAGGCGATCGCGTCGGTTCGCGCGATGCGGATGCCGAACTCGAGCTCGGCACGGCTGAGGATGCTGGCCCCGAGCGTCTCATCGCCGAGCACGCCGTCGCCGGGCATGTCGATGAGCGTGTCGGTGTCGAGGAGGATCATCGTGCGTCCTCCCAGGGGTCGCGAAGTGGTTCGGCGTCGCGGAGCGTGTCGAGGTCGCGCAGGAGGTCATCGACGTTCTCTCGCGGCAGCCTGGGGAGTGCTGCCGCGAGCACGGATGCCGGTACCCAGCGCTGCGGGTCGCCTGGAATTGCAGGCACGAGCTTGACCCCGACGCTCCTGCCGTGGGAGGTGATCACGTGCTCTTCGCCGCTGTCGAGCACGCGCCGGTACACCTCGGCGGGATTCTGCTTCAGTTCGCGAGAGGTGATGGTTCGCATCTGCCCATTGTCCCAGTTGTGTAGACGCGCGTCTACACATGTGGACGCTGCACGACGAACATCTCCGGCTTCGAGTACTGGGGCCTCGAACTCGACAGCGTGCACCCCGCACGTGGAACTCGTCGAGGGGCGTGGACGGGCGGCCTGGGAGCCGACGCTGGTTCTCAGATGATCTCGTCGCGCATCAACAGATCCACGAACGCCGAGTTGATGAACTGACGCTCGCGGCCCACCCGCACGTCGAAGAGAATTCCAGCGTCGATCAAGGCGTTCAGCCACGAGGCAGCCGTCGGTCGCGACACGTCGCATCGGTCCATCACGTTGGAGATGCGGCTGTATGGCTGCTCGAAAAGCACGGCGAGCAAGTCGGCATTCGCTCCGGCCTTGGTGTTGCGAATCGCCCGCGTCACCGACTGCTGGAGCTCGGAGATCGCGTCGATCTTGGCGACCGTTGACGCTGCTGTGCGCCCCACCCCTTCGAGAACATAGAGGATCCATTGCTCCCAAGCCTCCGTTGCGGTGACGTCGAGAAGCAGACGGTAGTAGTCGTTGCGGTGCTCGATGAAGTAGCGCGAGAGGTACAGGATCGGCTGGCGGATCAGTCCTGCTTCGATGAGCAACAGCACGTTCATGATGCGGCCCGTGCGACCATTGCCGTCTGTGAACGGATGAATCGCCTCGAACTGGTAATGCGCGATGGCCATCCGAATCAACGGGTCGAGGCGCACACCCACCTCGCGGCCGTGGATGAGCGAGCAGACTTCGATCGCCGTGTTCGCGGAGAGCGGTCGACGTTCCATGTACCGGGTTGGGGATGCGCTGCGCCGCCTGGTCGATCGGCATGTCTGCCCGACACGGAAAGAAATCGGTCGAAATTTGCTACGTGACATTGACATGTCAATCGACTTGTCATTTCTGTCAGGCATCGAACGACGAGTTGCTGGGCAGCGATCAGAAGCTCGCGCGCTTCGTCGAGATCATCGGGCGGTTGCTCTACCGGCACCAGGATGACGCGGCCTGAGGTCGGTTCCATCGGTCTCGGGGCACCGCCTCAGCCGCCGACCGACTCGGGCTCGCGCACGCCGTTCACGCTCGCCGGGATGCGCCGCTCGAGCGCGGTGGCCAGCACGCCGATGCCGAGGCATCCGACGACCATGATGGCGATGTACACCACGGTCAGGCCCCGGTCGAGCAGCAGGCCCGCGGCGATCGGCCCGGCGATCGCACCACCCTGGAATGCCGCAGAATTGATCGCGTTGTAGCGGCCGCGGTTGTGATCGGATGCGAGGTCGTTGTAGATCGCCGGAACCGTCGGCTGCAGCAGGGTCTCGCCGAATGCGAACACCCCCATGAACGCCAGGACGCCGATCGCCGCCGCCAACGAATCGGGCAGCAGCCCGGCGGCACCCAGGATCAGCCACGAACCCGCCCACACCAGGGCCATCACCCACATCACCCGGGTACGGCGTCGTCCGCTGATGCGCGCGAGCACGGCGAACTGCAGCAGCACGATCACCGCGGTGTTGACCGCGAACGCGAAGCCGATCACGCGCGTGGAGACCTCGGCCACCTGGCGTGCGTAGGCGGGGAAGCCGGCCTCCATCTGGCCGTAGCCGATGAACATCGCGAGGAAGGTGAGCAGGGAGAGCCAGATCACCGCCGGCTGCCGGAGGATCTCGCGGTAGCCGCCGGCCGGCGTGGTCTCGCCCGTCGGTTCGGCCTGCGTGCGAACATGCCGGAGCGGGCCGAGCAGCAGGGCCACCGGGATGAGGCAGCTGATCGCGTCGACGAGGAAGATCACGGTGAACGTGGCGGGGGAGTCGACGTCGACGTAGAACCCGCCGATGATGCCGCCCACTCCGATGCCGAGATTGATGAGGGCGAAGTTGACGCCGAAGTACTGCTGTCGCAGGTCGCCGTCGACCACCGCTGCGATCAGGGCGTTGAAGCCCGGCCAGGAGACGCCGAAGTTCACGCCGATGAGCACCAGGCCGACGGCCGCGATGGCCGGGTGGGTCGCGAACGCGAGCAGGGTGCAACCGGCGATCATCGCCGCGAGCCCGAAGAGCAGCACGATTCGGGCGCCGAATCGGTCGATGAGCGTGCCGCCCGGGCCGGTCACGACCAGCCCGACGATGGCGATCAGGCTCATCAGCAGGCCCGAGAGGTCGAGATCGAAGCCTCGCACCTCGTGCAGGTAGATGATCGTGAACGGCAGCGTCAGGCCGCGGCCGAGCGTCTGGATCGCAACCGTCGACAGCAGCCACCGACCCTCGGTGGGGAGCGCGCTCCAGAACGTCCTGATGCCGATCACCTGAGTATTCTGCCGAACTCCACCGACATCGGGCACGCGACGCCTTCCGTTCGGCGCCGGGCCGTCTCGACGGACTCCGACTCGGGCGTCGTCGCGCCGTTCACGGCAGACTGGAACCATGCTTGCGACGATCATCCACGCGCCCCGCGACATCCGCGTCGAAACCGTGCCCGACCCTGTGCTGTCGACCGGAGGCGATGCGATCGTGCGCGTCGTCGCAGCCTGCGTCTGCGGGTCCGACCTGTGGCCGTACCGCGGCGTCACCCCGACGCATGAGCCGCATCGCATCGGGCACGAGTTCGTCGGCGTGGTCGAGGCGGTCGGCGACCAGGTTTCGCGCATCGAGGTCGGCGACTTCGTGATCGCGCCGTTCTACGTCTGCGACAACACGTGCGTCAACTGCCGCAACGGCGTGAGCACCTCGTGCCTGCACGGCGGGTGGTGGGGCGGCGACGACCGGCTCGGCGGATTCGCCGACGGCGGCCAGGGCGAGCGGGTGCGCGTGCCGCTCGCCGACGGCACCCTGGTTCCGGTTCCGGGCCCGGTCTCCGACGAGCAGGTGCCGGGGCTGCTCACGCTGTCCGACGTGATGGGCACCGGGCACCATGCCGCCGTGTCTGCGGGCGTTCAGGCAGGCGACTCGGTCGCGGTCGTCGGCGACGGCGCGGTCGGGCTCTGCGCGATCATCGCGGCGCGCCGGCTCGGGGCGACGACGATCGTCGCGATGTCGCGGCATCCGGAACGCCAGGAGCTCGCCCGGGTGTTCGGTGCGACGCACCTCGTCGCCGAGCGCGGCGCCGTCGGCATCAAGGCTGTGCAGGAGATCACCCATGGCATCGGCGCCGACCGTGTGCTCGAGTGCGTCGGCACGAGGGAGTCGATGGACCAGGCGATTCGCTCCACCCGGCCCGGCGGCATGGTCGGCTACGTGGGCGCGCCGAACGGCGGGCCCGAGTTGCCGGTGCGCCCGCTCTTCGACCGCAACGTCGGCGTGAACGGCGGCGTCGCGCCGGTGCGCGGCTACATCGAGGAGCTGTTGCCCGACGTCCTCTCGGGCGCGATCGAGCCCGGCCGCGTGTTCGACCTCGAGCTGCCGCTGCGCGAGGCCGCCGAGGCGTACGCCGCGATGGACGAGCGTCGTGCGGTCAAGGTGCTGCTGCGGCCCTGAATGCGGCCGGGAGCGCGGTACTCCGACGCACCACGGGCACCCTACGCCGTCGCGTGCAGCTCCTCGCGGATCCCCGCCACGAACGCGTCGATGTCGGCCTCGCTGGTGTCGAACGAGCACATCCAGCGCACCTCGCCCCGCGAGGCATCCCAGTCGTAGAACCGGAACCCGCGCTCGCGCAGCCGGTCGGCGACGCCCGCAGGCAGCGTGGCGAACACGCCGTTCGACTGCGTCTGCTGCGTGAAGCCGAGCCCCGGCAGGTCGCCCGCGGCGATGCCGGCGTCGAGCGCGTCGCGGAGGCGCCGGGCCATCGCGTTCGCGTGCGACGCGCTGCGCAGCCACAGATCGCCCTCGTACAGCGCGATGAGCTGCGCCGAGACGAACCGCATCTTCGAGGCGAGCTGCATGTTGAACTTGCGCAGGTACTTCAGGCCCTCGGATGCCTCGGGGTTCAGCACCACGATCGCCTCCGCGCCGAGCGCACCGTTCTTGGTGCCGCCGAGACTCAGCACGTCGACGCCCGCGTCGCGGGTGAAGGCGCGGAAGGGGAGGCGGAGCGTCGCGGCCGCGTTCGCGAGGCGTGCGCCGTCGAGGTGCAGCCTCATGCCGCGCTCGTGCACGTGGTCGGCGATGGTGCGGATCTCGTCGGCCGTGTACGCGGTGCCCAGCTCGGTGGCCTGCGTGATCGAGACGACGAGCGGCTGCGCGCGGTGCTCGTCGCCCCAGCCCCATGCCTCGCGGTCGATGAGCTCGGGTGTGAGCTTGCCGTCGGGCGTCGGCACGGTGAGCAGCTTGATGCCGCCGACGCGCTCGGGCGCGCCGCCCTCGTCGGCATTGATGTGGGCGGTCGACGCCGAGATCACCGCGCCCCAGCGGGGGAGCATCGACTGCAGGCCGGTCACGTTCGCGCCGGTGCCGTTGAACACCGGGAACACCTCGGCGCCCTCGCCGAAGTGCCCCGCGAACACCTGGTGCAGACGCTCGGTGTAGACGTCCTCGCCGTAGGCCACCTGGTGGCCGCCGTTGGCGGCGGCGATCGCGGCGAGCACCTCGGGGTGCACGCCGGAGTAGTTGTCGGAGGCGAAGCCGCGGGTGGCGGCGTCGTGGAGGGGCTGGAACTCGTGGGTCACCGGACGATTCTCCCAGACCCGGCAGGCCGGCACGCCCAAGCCGTCATCCGTTCTCGTCGTGTGAGATGCGCCGCACGTGAGGCGCATCTCACACGAGCCGAACGGAACATGAGACCGGGCGCCCGTTCGGTGTTTGCGGAACGAGACGCCCATGACGCAATGCGACACGACGTGACCGCGTGGCGCAGGATGACGCGTTCGCGGCATCCGCTCAGCCGCGCAGCGCCTCGCCTACCTTCACCCGCGAGCCCGTCTTCAGCAGCGAGTTGCGGTAGACCCGCTCGCCGACGACGATCGCGAGCGCCGTGGTCGCGACGAGGATCGCGAGCGAGAGCACCGGCTCCCACCACGCCGCCTCGCCGAGGAAGATCCGCATCGGCATGCCCACCGGTGCCGAGAACGGCACGTAGCTCATGATCGCGAGCACGGTCGGATCGTTCCAGAAGAAGATCACCAGGAAGTACGGGATCATCACGAGCATCATCACCGGCGACGTGACCGAGCCGATGTCCTCCGCGCGCGAGACGAGCGCGGCCGTCGCCGCGTAGAGCGCCGCGAGCATCACGAACCCGATCGCGAAGAACACGACGAACCAGATGACGGATGTCCCGAGCCCGCCGATCAGCACCTGCTGCCCGGTGAGGATCAACCCGAGGATCGCCAGCACCGCGATGGCCACGATCTGCCCGAGAGCCATCACGCTGTTGCCGATCACCTTGCCGGTCAGCAGCGCCCGTGACGTCACCGTGGACAGCAGGATCTCGACCACGCGGGTCTGCTTCTCCTCGACGACCGACTGCGCGATCGTCTGCCCGAACGTGAGCGCCGACATGAAGAACACGAGCCCGAACCCGATCGCGACGAGGTACGCCAGCCCGGGCGGGACCGCCGCGGGATCGAGCAGTTCGACGGTGGGCTGCACCGAGAGCGCCTGCACCACCGAGTTCGGCGGCGAGTCCAGCCCGATCACGGTGATGCCGAGCGGATTGGATGCCGCGGGCACGACGATCGCGTCGACGTCGCCGGCACGGAGCATCCCCTCGGCCTCGTCGAGATCGGATGCCGCGACCGGGTCGAGTGCCTCGTTGCCGTCGACGACGGCGGATGCCCCGGCCACGACGGCCACCTTCGCCGGCTCGGACTGCCCGCCGAAGATGCTGCCCAACATCACCGAGGCGAGCACGGCGAGCATCAGGATCGCAGTCGACCAGAGGAACGCCTTGCTGCGCATCCGCATGCTGATCTCGCGGCGCGCGACGAGCGCGACGCTGTCGATGAACCGGGGGGCGGTGCGTTCGGTCGCTGAGCTCGTTCCGCTCGCTGAGCCTGTCGAAGCGGTCGCCGAGTTCGAGCCGCTCGCTGAGCCTGTCGAAGCGCGCGTCGTCCCTTCGACGGGCTCAGGGACCGAAGATGTGCTGCTCATCGCACGACCTCCTTGAAGATCTGGGCGAGCGACGTGCGCTCGCGGGTGAACGTGACGACCTCGCCCCGGGAGACGGCCTCTGCGAGCACGGCCTGCCTCGCGGCATCCGACTCCGCCTCGAACACCGCCCAGCCGCCGTCGAACTCGTCGACCCGGATGCCGGGCTCCTGACGCAGCCATCCGGCGTCGCCCGACATGAGCAGCTCCCACCGCTCGGTGGCGTGCTCCGTGCGCAGCGCGTCGCTGCTGCCGGCCGCACGGATGCGACCGTCGGCGATGATCACGAGGTCGTCGCACAGCCGCTCGACGACGTCGAGCTGGTGCGAGGAGAAGAGCACGGGGGCGCCGGATGCCGCGGCCTCGGCGAGCACCGACTGCACCGTCTCGACGGCCATCGGGTCGAGCCCCGAGAACGGCTCGTCGAGCACCAGCACCTCGGGCCGGTGAACGAGGGCGGCCGCGATCTGCGCGCGCTGCTGGTTGCCGAGCGAGAGCGACTCGATGGTGTCGTTCGCGCGCTCGCCGAGGCCCAGCCGGTCGAGCAGGTCGACGGCGTTGCGGTGTGCGGCCGCGGGCGACCAGCCGTGCAGGCGCGCGAGGTAGACGGTCTGCTCGAGCACGCGCATCTTCGGATAGAGGCCGCGCTCCTCCGGCATGTAGCCGAACCGGCGCCGATCGACCGCGTTCAGCGACGCGCCGTTCAGGGTCACCGTGCCGGCGTCGGCGGTGAGCAGGCCGAGGATGATCCGCATGGCGGTGGTCTTCCCCGCGCCGTTGGCGCCGACGAAGCCGGTGAGACGTCCGTCGCCGACGGTGAAGCCCACGTCGTCGAGGGCGAGGCGTTCGCCGTAGCGTTTGGTGATTCCGCTGAGTTCGAACATGGCCTCAGGCTACGGATGCCGCGGGGCCCGGGGCATCCGTCGTGCGACTGGTTGTGCGGCTCCGTCGCGCGGGGGAGGCGTTGCGACCGTTATTGCCGCACCCGCGTGTCTGCCCGCGGCACCGTGTGTCCGGGCGGGGTGTAGGCCGCCAGGACGGTCGCGGCGATCACCGCGGCCGCGTCATCTGAGCTGAGACGGCCGGCATCGATCTCGGCGGCGGCTCCGTGCATCACCCGGTGGAGGATGCCGACCAGCCACGATGTGGGCAGGTCGACTCGGAACACCCCCTCGGACCGGCCTCGTTCGACGAGCCGCTCGACTCGCGACGCCGGCCGTTCGTGCAGCTCGAGCATCCGCTCGGGCGACAGCACCGCGCCGGCAGCGGTCATGAGTGCGCCGATCCGGACGATCGACAGCCAACTCGGATCAATCAGGCGCACGAGCGCAGCACGCGGATCCCCGCTCAGGTCGACCGCCTCGAGCGACTCGTTGCCCTCGTCGATCGCGCGGGCGACCACGGCATCGATGAGCTCGGCACGCGAGGAGAAGTGCCCGTACAGGGTCACCCGGCCGACTCCGGCCGCCTCGGCGATCTCCCCGATGCTGGCATTCGGGTCTCTGCTCAGGCAGATCGCCGCGGCGTCCAGGATCGACGCGATGTTCCGCCGCGCGTCGGCACGTTTGGCGGGTGCATGAGTCGTGTTCGTCACGTGTCACCTTCCCGGGTGAGCACCCTGAATCTCAGATGCGTTGCGTTCGGAGTCGCGACGGCGTCCGTGCGCTCGAGGGCGATCGGGCCGCCGAGGTGCTCGAACAGTCGCGTGCCGTCTCCGAGCAAGACGGGTGCGAGATGGATCTGGACCTCGTCCATGAGCCCGGCGGCCAGACACTGCTGGGCGGCGCTGGCACCGTGCCGACCGGGCCGGCATCGCCCCATCCGCCTTCGCCCTCGGCCAGATCGTAGGAGCGACGGCCCATCAGTACGGCACCGACGATCACGTTGCTCATCGTGTTCGCTCCCTTCTGTCGCCGATGAAGGCCGGCGCATTGCCCGGGCCAGTCCACGGCGCAGGTTCGATCGGTGGTCCAACCATAACTCGAACATGTATGTTCAACAACAGTACGCCTCGCCGGCACACGTCGTCAGAGCGGGAGGTATCCGGCCCTTCGGATCAGCGCGTCTCGTTCTTCCAGGGCAGCTTCGGCGGCGGCGCGTGCATCGAGGCGGCCGAGCTGGCGGTCGCGGTCGTTCCGGCGTGTCGCGCGCTGCAGGCCCCAGCCGGCCAGGCTGAGACCGCCGCGCACGGCCCAGTCGGCGAGGATGCCGGATCCGGACGAGAGGGTCGCGGTGTTCATCGTTGCTCCTTCGGAGAGGTGTCGTCAGTGGGTTCCCCTCGAACGAGGGGGAATGCGTTGAGGTGGATCTGCACCGGACGCGAGGCCGGCGACGGGGTGCGCTTGTGTGCGTCGATGTACTTCTTGAACACGATGTCGAGGTCGGCGACGAGCGCGCTCAGCTGCTCGGGGGTGAGGCGCAGATTGATCGTGTCGCTCGTGGCGATGTCGAGCCACTCGGGGCCGAACACCTGATCACCCTCGGCGATGAACTCGTGGAAGTTCTGCTCGCGGGAGCGGAGCCACTCGTCTTCGACGAGCCTGACCGCGAGGCGCTCGGCGCTCCCCGGTGGCAGGGAGCGCGCATCGGGGATCGCGACCGAGCCCGGTGGGCGCTCCCACCATCGTTCGCGACCCTTTCCGCGCGTCGTGTCTTCGCGCACGAGCCCGGCGCGTTCGAGCTGCCGCAGGTGGTAGCTCGTCGCCCCGCTCGATTCGCCGAGGCGGTCGGCGAGTCCGGTCGCGGTGAGCGGGCCGTAGGCCGAGAGCTCGTCGTAGATGCGCACACGCAACGGGTGGGCGAGGGACTTCAGGCTCGCACTCGGCAGCACGTGATCGATGCCGGGGTGGCGGGAGCTGCTCGGTTGGGCTTCGAGGTCGTCCGGGTTCATCGTGGCCATGATGCAAAGATACCGCTGCAAAGAGTGCTTTGCAAGGATGTCTTTGCAGCCGCCCACTCCTTCCCTCGAGGAGTTCGAACCGGTACTGTCGAGTCAATAACTCGAACATCACCGTTCGGATTAGAAGAAGCAGCTGTGTCGTTGACGATGTGACATGAATCGCACAGCCTTAAGTTCGAGGAGGATTCGATGAGCACCGTCCCGGCGCCGAGACCATCGGTTCCCGACGCGGCACCTCCGCCGGGAGGCGCGCGCACGTTCGTGCACGTGCTCGCGAACACGATGATCGCGAACGTCACGACGAGCTTCCTCTGGTTCGCGCTCACCTTCTGGGTGTACCTCGAGACGCGGTCGGTGCTCGCGACCGGCATCATCGGCGGCGCCTACATGCTGCTCATCGCCGTGTTCGGCATCGTGTTCGGCACCATCGTCGACCGGCACCGCAAGCACCAGGTGATGGTGCTCTCCAGCGTGGTCACCCTGGCATCGTTCGTCGCGGGCGGGCTGATGTATCTCACGCAGCCCGAGGCGACGCTGCTCGACTTGGGAGGGCCGTGGTTCTGGGTGTTCGCCGGCGTGATCCTGTTCGGCTCGGTCGTCGAGAACATGCGCAACATCGCGCTGTCGACCACGGTGACGCTGCTCGTGCCGGTCGAGCGGCACGCGAACGCCAACGGCATGGTGGGCACGGTACAGGGCCTGGCGTTCGTCGTCACCAGTGTGCTCAGCGGTCTGGCGATCGGCCTCGTCGGCATGGGGTGGACGCTCGCGATCGCCATTGCGGCGACGCTCGTCGCGCTCGTGCATCTGCTCTTCATCCGTATCCCCGAGGCGAAGCCCGTCGCCGAAGGGGGGCGTCCGCCCGCGGTGGATCTTCGGGGCAGCGTCGCCGCGATCCGGGCAGCTCCGGGCCTGTTCGCGCTCATCCTGTTCACGACGCTGAACAATCTCATCGGCGGCGTGTACATCGCGCTGATGGACCCGTACGGCCTCACCCTGTTCCCGGTTGAGGCGTGGGGAGTCGTGTTCGGCATCGCGTCGACGGGGTTCATCCTCGGCGGCATCGCGATCGCGAAATGGGGCCTCGGCCGCAACCCGATCCGCACGATGCTGCTCGTGGTCGTCGTGATGGGACTTCTGGGCGCGTTCTTCACGATCCGCGAGTGGTGGTGGCTGTACGCGGCCGGGATCTGGCTCTACATGGCGCTCATCCCCGCGGTCGAGGCGGCGGAGCAGACGGTGATCCAGAAGGTGGTGCCGTTCCGGCGTCAAGGTCGCGTGTTCGGTTTCGCGCAGGCGTTCGAGGCGGCGGCCGCGCCGATCACCGCCTTCCTCATCGCCCCCATCGCGGAATTCTGGATCATCCCCTACGTCGACTCCGACGACGGGCGGACGACGTGGGGCTGGCTGCTCGGCGAAGGCGATGCCCGCGGCATCGCGCTGGTGTTCTTCTTCAGCGGGCTCGTGTTGGCCGTGCTCGCGCTGCTCGCGTTCACGACGCGTTCGTACCGGGTGCTGTCCGCGGAATACCAGGGCGACGAGCCGTCGGAGGTGCAAGCAGGCGTGCCTCACGACTCCGCGGCCGCTGAGTAGTGCCCGGGGCATCCGTTACGCGACGGAATGTGCGGCTCCGTCGTGCGGCGGCGCCAGTCAGCCCACCCGGTACGTCAGGCCGACATGCCCACTCGGGTGCGACGCGACGTGGTCGAGCGCGAGGCGGCGTTCGCCGAGGCTTGCCGGCGTGAACGAGCGGCCGGCGCCGATGAGCACGGGCACGACGCGCAGTCGCAACTCATCGACGAGTCCCGCCTCGAGCAGCGCGTCGGCGAGAGTGAGGCTCCCCCACACGACGATGCCCTCGAAGCGCCCTTTGAGCGCTGCGGCCGCTTCGGCCCCGTCGCCACTGAGGATCTCGACGGAGCCGTCGCCCCACGGGGCATCCGTCAGCGAGTTCGACACGACGAACTTCGGCAGGCGGTTGATCGGCTCGGCGACGACTTCGACCGAAGGGTCGGCGTGCGGCCAGTAGTCGGCGAACATCCGGTATGTGTTCGCGCCGAGGAGGATCGCATCGACGTGCTCGAGGAACTCGAGCTGGTCGGCGTCGTCGGGGTTGCCCGCCTCGGCGGCTTCGATGAACCCGATGCCGCCCTCGGCGTCGGCCGCGTACCCGTCGACGCTCACGATCTGCTCGACGATGAGGCGGCCCATCAGCGGTCGCCCCCGTCCGTGCCGCGGCTCGCGAGGTGCTCCGCGAGCAGGTCGAACGCGGAGTCCCACCCGTCGTAGACGTTCTCGTCGCCGGGCCGGGCCGCGATGCCGCGCAGGTGGAACTGCATCTCGGTGCGGTCGCCGCCGAGCTCGCGCAGGGTCACGGTGATGACGGGCGCGATGGCGTCGTCGTCGCCGGGAGACCTCCACGTGTACACGAGCCGCTCAGGGGCGACGATCTCGCGGTAGACGCCCGCCGTCGGGTACTCGTCGCCCGTGGCGTCGTCGACCATGGTGTAGGCGTAGCGCCCGCCGACGCGCACGTCGATCGCGACGCTGCCGGGCTTGATCGAGATGCCGCGCGGGTGCCACCACTCCGCGGCATCCGCCTCCTCGGTCCAGGCCTGCCAGACCAGCTCGCGAGGGGCGTCGAAGATGCGGGTGATGGTGAACTGGGGCGGGGCCTGGTCGTTCGTGCTCGCACCGGTCGTGGCCTCGGCCATGGATGCTCGTTGCTCGTTCACTTCGTTCTCTCCTTCATCGTGCGGAGATGCTCGTCGAGCAGATCGAACCGCTCGCTCCACTCGCCGCGATGCCGGTCGACCCAGGCGGATGCCTCGTCGAGGGGCTCGGTGCGGAGGGTGCACGTGCGCCACTGCGCGTTGGCCGTGCGCTCGATGAGCCCCGCGCGCTCGAGCACGTTGAGGTGCTGCGAGATGGCGGGCCGGCTCATCGCGAACGGCTCGGCCAGTTCTCCAACGGTCGTCGGCCCGCTGTGCAGGCGCGAGAGGATGGCGCGCCTGGTCGGGTCGGCGAGTGCCTGGAAGACGAGGCTGAGCTCGTCGGCCGCCTGCGGCATGTAAGCAACTCCTTATGTAACGATTCGCTTACTTTACGGCGAAGCGGATGCCGCGTCAAGGGTGTCGCCCGATGAGGTCAGCGAGCGGCGGAACGCCTGCCGACTCCTGGGCCTGCGTCGTCTCCCGGGCCGCGGTCGGCAGCGTAGCCGGCGAGGAAGAGATCGACGGCGGCGCTGAGCGCCTGCTCGTCTGGTGTCGTGTTGCCGCCGTCGGTGAGCAACTGCGCATTGAGCGGGGCGCCGACGGTCAGCCAGGTGAGTTGATCGGCCGCAACCCGCGGTTCCGTGATGTCGAGACGGCCCTGCCGGTCGAGATCGGCGAGGGCGTCGGCCAAGGCGTCGATGTTGCGGTTCCAGCTGTCGGCAAGATAGGAAGCAGCGACCTGCGCGTGTGTCGCCGCTTCCGCGGTGACCAGTCGTCGCATCCTGAACACGTCAGGGCCGAGGATGCCATCCCGCATCGTGGTCGTCAGCCGCAGCAGGTCGCTCCGAACGTCCGATCCCTCGGTGAGGCGCTGCAGCGCAGGGCGCATGGAATCTCGGCCCGATGCCGCCCAGTCGGAGACCACGGCGGCGTAGAGCTCCGCCTTGGAAGGGTGAGCGCGGTACAGGGAAGCCTTCGAGACGCGCGCTCGGGCCGCGACCTCATCCATCGTGGTTCCCGCATAACCGCGCTCGAGCAGAACCTCCCGAGCGACCGCGAGCAGCTCCCTCCCGGACATGCCGGCGGGTCGTCCGCGACGGCGGGGCACGTGATGATCGTCCATGTCGTTGAGTTTAGTACTTGACAGGACTCAATGATCGTTCTACCGTAATGAGTACGGACTAGTACTGAAAGAGGCTCATCATGGTTCTCGGCATCGTCCTGGCGACGGCCGCATCATTCCTCATCAGTGCAGGGCTGTACTCGCTTCCGCCCATCTCCCGGCTGATCACGCGCGAAAGCACACCTCGCCCCGGAGTGCCGGCAACCGTGCAGATGCTGTCGGTCGCGCTGCGAAGCCTCATCACCGCGGTGCTCGTGGCCGGGTTGATGGCCGTTGCGGACTGGCACGGCGCCGGTCCGGGCGCCCTGCTGGGCCTCGCGCTGACGGTCCTGCCCGCAGTGCTGCTGCTCGGCGCGGTGGTCCACGAAGGCACTCCTGTCCCCGTCGCGGCGACCCACCTGCTCGACTGGCTCCTCAAGCTCGTCATCGTCGGCGCCGTCGTCGGCTGGTTCCTCTGAATCGCTCCATCAAGAAAGGGATGCGCACATGACCGACAAGACCCGTCCCCTCGACATCAGCTTCACCGCCACCCTCGGCAAGGTGCGCGACGGTGACACCTGGACCTGCGTGCAGCTCCCCGACTCGGCAGAGATCTTCGGCACCCGCGGCCTGGTCAAGGTCGAAGGCACCGTCGATGGCGAGCCCTTCCACGGCGCCTTCATGGCGCTCGGCGACGGCACGCACAAACTCCCCATCACCGCGGCTGTTCGGAAGAAGATCGGCAAGGCCGACGGCGACGACGTGGTCGTGCACCTGCAGCGCCGGCTGACCTGAGCGGTCGTTCAGGGGAGATCACGCCCTGAGTTCGCCGAGCGGTTGACGCTGCTGCGGTACGGGTGTAGCACAGGTCCTAGGGGAGTTCCGCGCGACTCCGTCGTCGTGGGCACAATCCGTAGCAGCTGTGGTGAACCCGCATTTCCTGCGTACACGGATCGGACCCATCCGGCGCCGTTCGCGCTCCGAACACCCATCAACACAAGAACATACGGAAAGGGACTGACATGCGTACACGCTCTCTGGCAGCAATGGCAGCTTCACTCGGTGTGGTGGCGGTGCTGGCGGTCCCGACCGCCGCGGGCGCCCACTCGTCGACGGACTTCGTGCCCTTCTCGTTCACTCGCCTGACCGGTGCCGCAGAGGTGCCGGGACCCGGCGACCCGGACGGGCGCGGCTTCGCGTTCGTCAGGTGGGACACCGATGACGGGACGATCTGCTACAACATCTTCGTCCGGCGGATCGCACCGGCGACGGCGGCGCACATCCACGTCGGCGATGAGAATACGGCGGGTCCCGTCGTGCAGGGGCTGGATGCCCCGACCGACGGCTATTCGTCTGGCTGTGTGGACAACGACGCGCTCGCCGCGGCGCTCGACGCCAACCCGGGCAACTACTACGTCAACGTGCACAACGCCGAGTACCCGGCGGGGGCGGTGCGCGGCCAGCTCGACTGACGTCCATCGCGCCGCACGAGCGGGTCGTCCCGCTCGCGGGCGATGCAGCCGTCGTCGCTCACGGGACGATCGGGACGGTGAGGAGGATCGGGTGGATGCGATGGCATCCGCCCGGTCCTTCTTGCTGCTCATCTTGTGACGTCACATGGTTGTGCGACGTCCGATGTCCGACTACCTTGGGTCGGGCGCGCATTCGGGGATCATCGCACGGCGATGGACACGCCCCGCCGCGATCGCCGATCAAAGGAGATTCCGACGCAATGATGTCTCGATCCGCGCTGGCCGTCGTCGTCAGCCTCTCGCTCGTCGCGGGATCGGTGCTGGTCGCCTCGCCGGCCGTTGCCGCGCCGGTGCCGGCCACAACGACCGAAACCGAAACCTCGTCGCCCACGGGTGCCGCGCCCGCCGACGGACTCGACCCCGGCCTGTCGCTCGTCGACATCGCCAGCCGGGGCGAGGGCGACTGGCTGCGGTACCGCATCCCGTCGCTCACCTCGGCCCCGAACGGCGACCTGCTCGCGATCTTCGACGGCCGGCCGACGATGAACGACCTCCCGTCGAACATCGCGCTGCTCATGCGCCGCTCGACCGATGGCGGTGCGACCTGGCAGCCGCAGCAGGTGATCCGCCAGGAAGCCGCACCGAAGGGATTCGGCGACCCCTCCGTGGTCGTCGACCGCGAGACCGACGACATCTTCGTGTTCTACGCCGCCTCGATCAACGCCGGCTTCGCGAGCTCCACGACCGGCAGCGACCCGAACGACCCCAACGTGCTGCACGCCGACTACTCGGTGTCGCGCGACAACGGCGCCACCTGGGAGCACCACCGCATCACGCGCGAGCTGAAGGGCACTCGCACCAACTGGGGCGGCATGTTCGCCGCGAGTGGCGAGGGCATCCAGCTGCGCACCGGCGAGCACGCCGGGCGACTGATCCAGCAGTACACGGTGCGCATCGGCGGCGGCAACTTCGCCGTCTCCGCGTACTCCGACGACCACGGCGAGACGTGGAAGACCTCGGCGCCGGTGGGCCCGGGCGCCGACGAGAACAAGGTCGTCGAACTCGCAGACGGCACGGTGCTCCTGGTCTCACGAGCCGCCCCCTACCGGTTGACCGCCAAGTCGACCGACGGCGGCGAGACGTACACGGCGTTCACGCCCGATCGCGAGCTGCCCGACCCGGCGAACAACGGCTCCGTCATCCGGGCGTTCCCCGACGCGCCGTCGGATGACCCGCGGGCGCAGATCCTCCTGCACTCGAACACCGCCAACCAGAACGTGCGCCGCAACCTGACCGTGCGCATGAGCTGCGACTCGGGCGACACGTGGCCGGTCGAGCACGTGGTGCAGTCCGGGGCATCCGCCTACTCGACCCTCACCCCGCTTCCCGGCGACGACGGCGAGCTCGGCGGATCGTACGGGCTGCTCTACGAGCGCGAGGGCTACCGTCACATCTCGTACACGAGCTTCGACCTCGACTGGGTCGGCGGGGTCTGCGCCTCCCTGAAGGTCGAGCAGGCGCCGGCCTTCACCGCCGGCCAGCAGGCAACGGTGCAGCTCGCTGTCGCGAACCAGAGCGGCGCCGACCTTCCTGCCGCCCGCATCGCCGTGTCCGACGACTCCGCCTGGAGCGGCGCCGACGTCGAGGTCCCCGCGCTCGCCGCGGGCGAGACCACGACCGTCGCCGTGCCCCTGACCCCGCCGACGACCGCCGACACACGCACGCACACCGTGCGCCTCGAGTACCGCGCCGAGAGCGGCACCTCGTTCGTCGACGCCGCCCTCAACGTGACGGCCTCGAATCTCGTGCCCGCGCCGTCGCTCGAGCTCCGGCCGGTGCTCGACGCCATCTACACGGGCGGCGCCGACGGCCTGATCGGCGACCGCATCCAGCCGTGGCTCGAGGTGTACAACACCGGCAACGTGCCGCTCACCGGCATCCAGCTCGTCGAACCCGCCGGCGGTTCCGCCTGCAACTTCTCGTCGCTCGCGCCGGGCGCCAGCTACGTCTGCCGCAACACCTCGCCGAACCGCACGATCACCGCGGCCGACATGGCCGCGGGTGCGTGGTCGACGAACTACCGCGCCACCGCGCAGGCCGCCGGACGGATCATCGAGGCGAATGCCCGCCTGTTCCCCGTCGACCTGACGGAGGGGCTCGTCGAAGAGGGCGACGCCTCCGTGGCGGTCCCCTCGGGTGAGTTCGCGACCTCCTCGTTCGTGCGCGTGCCCCGCGTCGGATCGGCCGGATCGGCCGCGGGCGGTGACCGGCCCCTGGCGCTGCAGGTTCCCGCGAACGGGCGCGCGAGCGCACAGCTCGCCGTCACCGCCGGCGACGCCGTCGACGACCTCGCCGTGACCGTGTCCGCGCTCACCGAGGTCGGCGAGGACCAGCCGGCGACCCTCGAGGGTGCGGTCACCGTGCGCTACCCCGAGTACATCGAGAACCAGGTCGAGGGCGGACTCATCGCCGACCCCCTGCGGGAGGTCGACTCGGTGGATGTCCCGGCCGGACGGAACCAGCCGGTCTGGTTCACGGTCGAGGTGCCGGCAGGCGCCGACCCGGGTGTCTACGAAGCGGATGTCGCGGTGTCAAGCGCAGCGGGATCGATCGACGAGCGCACCCTGCGCGTCGTGGTGCCCGAGGCTGAACTCCGTCCGGTCGCGGACCGGCCGTTCGTGCTCGACCTCTGGTCGCACCCCGACGCCGTCGCCGACCAGCTCGGACTCGAGCCGTGGAGCGAGGAGCACTTCGCGGCGCTCGAGCCCTACTGGGAGGACCTCGCCGCGGCGGGCCAGGACGTGGTCAACCTCGCGATCACCGAGGATCCGTGGCTCGTGAACCACCAGGGCCAGATCCGCGCGCAGACGTGGAGCCCGTACCGTTCGACGGTCGATTGGACGTGGGACGGCACGACGTTCGCCTTCGACTTCACGGTCTTCGACCGCCTCGTCACCGACGCCCGCGCCGCGGGTGTGGGCACCGACATCCACGCGTTCGCCATGCTGCAGTTCCAGAACCACGACCGCATCACGTACACCGACACGCGCACCGGTGAGCGGGTCGACGAGACGGTCGTCGTGGGCGATGCCCGGTACAACGAGGCGTGGGAGGCCTTCCTCACGGCGTTCACCGAGCACCTGCAGGCGAAGGGCTGGTTCGAGGACACGCGACTCGCGTTCGACGAGCAGCCGCTCGCCCGCATGAACGCCGCGTTCGCGGTGCTCGACGCGGTGAGCCCCGAGTGGCGCGACAAGATCGCGCTCGCGGCGAACTCGCTCGCCGAGGCCGACATCGCCGAGGCGATCTCGTTCAACGTGAGCTTCCTCGACGACGTTCCGCAGTCGCTGATCGACGAACGACGCGCCGCGGGCAAGCCCACGCTCTTCTACACCTGGAACGAGCCGACGGTCCCGAACACCGTGGTGCCCACTCCCCCGTACAACACCCGCACGCTGGGATGGGTCGTCGAACAGCGCGATCTCGACGGCTACCTGCGGTGGACGTACAACTCGTGGCCCGAGGATGTCTACGCCGACCCGAGCTTCCGCTACGGACAGGGCGATGAGTACATCGTCTACCCCGGCGAAGACGGACCGGTCTCGTCGACCCGGTGGGAGCTGTTCCGCGACGGACAGGACGACGCCGAACTGCTCGACATCGCCAAGGCGGAGCTCGGCGCCGACCACCCGGTCGTCGCGGCCGCCCTCGACGGCATCGACCCCGCGGGCGCGTCCACGCCTGCCGCGTGGGCGACGATGCTCGACCACCGCGCCGCGCTGATCGCCGCGCTGTCGAACCCGGACGGCGCCGATGTCGGCGCGTCGCTCGAGGGCGGCGTCGTCGCTGCCGGCGGAGTCGCCACCTTCGACGTGACGGTCACCGCGGGCACGGAGCCGCTCACCGACGTGACGGTCGACGTTCCCGGTGCGATCAGCGTCACCTCGCACCAGGGCGACTCGCCGATCGAGGCCGGCTCGACCGGCACGTGGACGGTGACGATGCCCGTGGACGGTGCCCCCGGGGAGCGGTTCACGGCGGATGTCCTCGTCACGTCCTACGGTGCTCGGGTGGTCGAGGCGGTGACCGTGCGGGCCGACATCGTCGACGCCGTCGCGCCGCTCGCGCCGATCGAGCTCGATCGACTCAGCGTCGCGAGCCCGCTCGACACGATCACGGCGAGCATTCCGGTGCGGAACCTCGGGGCCGAGGCGCGAACGGTCACGCTCGCGGCCACGGGCCTGGAGACCTTCGCCGGAGCACCGGTGAGCGTCGCCGTGGCCCCCGGGGAGACTCGGGTGGTGGAGCTCGAGCTCGACCCGGAGGGCCGCAGCGGTCTCGACGAGGTGCGCCTCGAGCTCGCGATGGACGGCACCGTGCTCGCGTCGAAGGACGTCAGCCTCGTGGCTGGCGGGTACTTCCTCTCCGACGCGGAGCTGACCTCCGCGACGAACGGCTGGGGTCCCGTCGAGATCGACATGTCGAACGGCGAGGACGCGGCCGGTGACGGCGCGACGCTCTCGCTGGGCGGCAAGCGCTACGCCAAGGGCTTCGGCGCCCACGCCGCCTCGACGATCTCGCTCGAGCTCGGCGGGCGTTGCGACGCCGTGTCGTTCGACTACGGCATCGACGACGAGATCGGCGCGGGCGGTTCCATCCTGTTCCTCGTGCGCGGGGACGGGGGCGAGCTGTGGCGCTCACCGGCGGTCATGACGGGGGCGAGCGCCACCGGCAGTGCGGTCGTCGACGTGACCGGCGTCGACAGTCTGGAGCTCGTGCTCGATCCGCAGGGCAGGGTCGGCCAGGACCACGGCGACTGGGCGAACATCTGGGCGAAGTGCGAGGTGGCAGCGCCGCAGCTGCAGGTCGACGTCGTCGCCGAGACCCGGTGCCTGGGTTCGAAGGCGTTCGTCACCGTCAAGGCGACCAACCGTGAGACCGTGCCGGTCTCGCTCCTGGTGAGCTCCACGTACGGCGAGAAGTCGTTCGCGAGCGTGTCGGCGGGCAAGAACGCGGTGCACTCGTTCAATACGCGGGCATCGAGCGTGCCCGCCGGAACGGTCACCGTCGAAGCCGGCGCAACCCTGAACGGTACCGCTGTGACGTCGACGCTCACGGCGGACTACGAGGCACGCTCCTGCGGCTGATCGCAGAGAGCAAGAAGCCCGCCGGGCCGCGTGGAGTCTTGGACCGCGCGGCCCGGTGCCCACTCAACCGGTGGCCCGGCCCGCGGCCGAACCATGCGCAATCCCCGAATGGACCCTACCCTCGAGGCCGCACCACCCCGTGCTCATACGCGTAGACGACGGCGTGCACGCGGTCGCGCAGGCCGAGCTTCATGAGCACCTTCGAGACGTGCGTCTTCACCGTCGCCTCGCCGACCCACATGCGCCGGGCGATCTCGGCGTTCGAGATGCCCTCGGCGAGGAGTTCGAGCACCTCGCGCTCGCGTTCGGTGAGGGTGGTGAGCTCGGGCGGCGCCGCAAGTTCCGGCGCCGCCGCCCTTGTCGTGGTTGCAGGAATCGGGGCCGCGGGGCGGTCACTCTCGCCTGTTCTCGATGCGGCCGCCTCGATCACGCGCCGCGTGACATCCGGAGACAGCAGCGCATCACCCCGGGCGACCACCTGCACCGCCTCGATGAGCTGCTCGGGGCTCGAGTTCTTCAGCAGGAATCCGCTCGCGCCGGCCTCGAGCGCGGCGAACAGGTAGTCCTCGCGGTTGAACGTCGTGAGCACGAGCACGGCGGCAGCGGATGCCGCTCCGCCCGCGTTCGCCGTGATGCGCCGCGTCGCCTCGAGCCCGTCCATGCCGGGCATCTGCACGTCCATGCACACGACATCGGGCGCGAGCTCCGCGACCCGCTCGATCGCCTCCTCGCCGGTGGCCGCCTCGCCGACGACCTCGATGCCGTCCTCCGATTCGAGGATCGTGCGGAACCCGCCGCGCACCAGCGTCTGGTCGTCGACCACGAGCACCCGGATCATGGGCGCACCGCCTCACCCCGGCGCAGCGGGAACGTGGCTCGTACGAGATAGCCGCCGCGCGCGCGAGGGCCCAGCTCGATCGTGCCGCCCACGGCCGCGACGCGTTCGCGCATGCCGAGCTGGCCGAGGCCGGCCGTGCCGCCGTCGGCATCGGCGCGGGCAGGGCTCGGCGCCGCCCCCGTGTTCGCGACCTCGAGCTCGACCGCGGCATCCGACCAGCGCACCCGCACGTCGGCGGTGGCGCCGGCACCACCGTGCTTGCGCACGTTCGTGAGCGCCTCCTGCGCGATGCGGTACGCGCTCAGCCCGATGACCGGCGACGCGTTCCCCGGTTCGCCGACGACGGCGAGCGTGGTCGGCAGCCCCGCAGCGGTCGACTCGGCGACGAGCTCGTCGATGCGATCGAGGCCGCGGGTGCTGGTCGAGGTCTGCGCCGGCTCGTCCGCGAGCCCGTCGAGCGACGCGCTGGGCGGGCCGTCGGCGTCGGTGCCGCGCAGGGTGCCGAGCAGGCCGTGCAGCTCGTCGACGGCCTCGCGCGCGCTCGACTCGATGGCCGAGAGCGCGGCGGCTGCGGCATCCGGACGCTTCGCAAGCACCCGCCGCGCCGCGCCGGCCTGCACGCCGATCACCGAGACGTGGTGGGCGACGACGTCGTGCAGTTCGCGGGCGATCCGCAGTCGCTCGATCGCCACGGCCTGCACCCGCGTGCGCTCGCGTTCGGCGGCGAGCTCGGCCGTGCGCTGCTCGAGCTCGACGCGCGAACGAGCCGAACGGTACGCCGAGTCGCCGAAGTACCACGCGCCGCCGAAGTAGAGCAGGTTCGTGAGCACATTGATGAGCCCGAATGCGACGTACGGCGACAGCACGCCCTCGCGCGACATCTCTGGCAGCTGGTCGGGGGCGATCGAGCCGACGATCAGCCCCCAGAACAGCCACGTGAACATGCCGGCGACGATGACGCCGCGCACGATGTTCGCTCGCAGTCGGTTGCGGCCCCACGCGCCCACCGTGTAGATCGCGATGAACAGCGCGATGTTCGAGAACAGCGCCTCGCCGACCTCGGCCATTCCGCCCAGGATGAATGCGACGGATGCCACGAGCGCCACGATCTCGGGCCAGCGGCGCCGGGCGGCGAGCGGCAGGTTCATCGCCGCGACCCAGATGACCGAACCCCACCACGGCGCATCCGCGCCCCAGCCGGTGATGCGGTAGAGCACCACGCTCGCGGCGGTCGCCGCGGCGAGCACGAGCGCCAGAACGAGGTCGTTGCGGTAGTCGGCGCGCGCCGGACGGGGCCGCACCCACTCGATCCCGTCGATGACGGTCGGCGCGTCGGAGGCGTTCATGCACTCCACGCTACCGAGCAGCGGGGGCGGACGGATCCGTCGTGCGACGGAGCGTGCTCGAGTCCGGTCCGGAGGTTCGCCGACGGCGCGGGGAGGGCTACGCTGGCCGCGTGACCGACGAGACACCCGCGATCGATCCCGACGTGCCGCCGTCGGGCGACGGCTGCGTCGAGTGCCTCGCGACGTCGGGATGGTGGCTGCACCTGCGGCGCTGCGCGCAGTGCGGGCACGTCGGATGCTGCGAGAGCTCGCCGTCGCAGCATGCGTCGAGGCACGCGCGCGACGTGGGGCATCCGATCGCGCAGTCGTTCGAGCCGGGCGAGGACTGGTTCTGGGACTACGCAGGCGGTGCCTACGTGCCCGGCCCGCCGCTCGCCCCGCCCGGCAGCCGGCCGGTCGAGCAGGGTTCGCCCGCGCCGCGCGACCTCGTGCCCGCGGATTGGCGGTCGAGGCTGCACCGGCTCGAACCGGGTTCGCCGCGACCGCCGCGGTGACGGCGATGCTCGCGCTCACGGCCGCCGCGGCGGTCGAGCTCGCTCCCTACGACATCCGCGTCAACGCGGTTGCACCCGGGATGACGAACACTCCGCTCTACGCCGAATGGATGGCGGGCCAGGACGATCCCGAATCAGTGATCGTCTCACTTCGACGGCGATCGAGGTTGCCCCCGGCCCACAATCACCGGCCCCCGAAGAACCCGAAGCTGACAGCGGGATGCGGGGGCTCGCCTCCGTCCACCCCGCCCGCACCGCCGACGAGGAGCTTCCTCGTGAGCTCCGCGCGCGACGAGAGCAGCTCATCGAGCGCTCGCTCGAGGTCGGCGTCGGCAGGGTCGCGACCCTCCTCGGCCGCGGTCAGCACCGTGCGACGCACGAGCTCCTTCGCGAACGAGCCCGTCGTGCCGTCGGCACGCTCGGCCGCCGCGTCGAGCGCGTCACTCGAGAACGACAGCGACCCGGCGTAGAGGCGCAGCAGGCGACGGCGCGCGTCGGCGTCGGGGAGCGGGATCTCGGCGGCGTGGTCGATGCGGCCGGGACGGTCGGCCAGGGCGTGCTCGAGCACCTCCACCCGGTTCGTGGTGAGGATGAACGTCACGTCGGCGTCGCCGTCGAGCCCGTCGAGCGCATCGAGGATGGCGAAGAGCACACTGTTGCCGGGCATGATAGCTCGATCGTTCGCCACGAGGTCGACATCTTCGAGCACGACGATCGACGGCTGCATCGCTCGCGCCACTTCGGCGGCGAGGGCGATGTACCCGATGGCCGGGCCGGTGAGCAGCACGGCGGTCGTGCCCGGCGTGCGCCCGAGAAGGTGTCGCACCGTGTGCGTCTTGCCGGTGCCGGGAGGGCCGTAGAGCAGGAGCCCCCGCTTGAGGTGCTGCCCGGCCCCGCGCAGCACCTCGCGCTGCTCGCCCATGCCGACGACGTGCCGGATGATGCCGTGGAGCGTCGCCTCGTCGAGGATCACGTGCTCGACGGGCACGTCAGGCCGCTCGACGAAGGTCAAGTGCCCGCTTCCCCGCCCGAACTGGCCGCCGCCGATGGTGAGCACCTGGCCGCGCAGCACGCTGCGCTCGAGCATGAGCCGGCGCACCTCGGCGACGAACGCCTCCGCGGTCGCGCCGTCGGCGGCGACGACCTCGAGGCGCGCGTCCTCTCGCCCGTGCTCAGGAGCGGCGCCCCGTTGCAGCACGGCGACCGGCCGCCCCGCGAACTCCAGCAGCCGCAGGCCGAAGGCGACGGTGCGTCGTTCGGTCGACGGCCCCGTGGCCGCCGTGGTGTAGTCCACCGGTCCGATCGCATACGGGAAGTGCGGGTTGTCGAGCAGGTCGGTGAATGCCTGGTGTCCGCGCGAGTTGCCTCCGGTCACGCCCACGAGACGCCCAGCGCCGAGCTCGCTCAGCTCGTCGAGCGCGATGTCGGCATCCGCGAGCCGGTGCGACAGCATCGTCTCGGTCAGGATCGGAAGTGCGCCGAGCTCGACGCCGAGGTGCTCCGCGACGACCTCGCCGAGCGGGGTCACGCTCGACTGGGCATGACGCGGTGCATTCACCACCTCGCTCATGAAGCGCCGGAACGTCTCGACGAACGACGTCGTGGCCTGGTCCATCCGCACCCCCGTCGTGTCGCGAAGGCTCCAGCCTAGCGAGGTGCGGTGACGCGGCGGACGCCGACGCTCATGCCGACCGCGCTTCCGCTCGCGGGCGATGGCGGCGTTCCAGCAGGTCGGCCAATCGTGTCGGTGAGGTGGTGGCGGTGCGCCAGGTGCCGCCGGGGTCGAGCCACACGGGTGGCCTGATCTCGGGCACGCCCCGCCGCATCCGGATGCCCCATCCGGAGGTGTCGATGGTGCGGTGGTGGAACCAGCAGACGAGCACCCCATTGTCGGTGTGGGTGGGCCCACCGTCTGCGTCGGGGACGACATGGTGGATCTCGGTCCAGGCGGAGGGAACCGTGCAACCGGGGATGATGCAGCCGCCGTCGCGGAGGGCGATCGCCCGGCGCTGGTGGGCGGTGAAGCAGCGTTCGGGTGATCCGAGCTGCAGGATGCGGCCGGTGTCGTCGAGGACGACGGTCTGGATGCCGCCGGTGCACATCATATGCCGCGCGGTTCGGAGTGAAACCGGAAGCTCGACGCCGTCGGCATGCGCGGCGCCGCGGCCGGACTCGAGGTCGGATGCCCGCACGCTCACGAGCACGGTGGGTGCGGCGCCGCCGATGGTGGGGTGCTCACCGGAGCGGGCAGCGGTGTCGATGATGGCGGCGAGCACGTCGTGGCGTTGCTGGTCGTTGGTGCGAATCTCGGCCTGCGCGGCGACATCGGCGCGTTCGGCGTCGGTCAGGAACCCGCCGCCGCTGCGCGGCGAGAGGTGCGCGTCGAAGAGCCGCTTCAGCTTCGCGGCGACCTCGGGCATGAGGTCGCCCGCGACGGTGACCAGGCCGTCGCGCGACCGGCCGAGGCGGAACCCGCGTCGTCGCATCGCACGCTCGTCGTCGGGTTCTGCGCCGTCTTGGTCGAGAAACGCCGCCCACGCCCGAGCCTGCACGGCGAGCTCGTCGGCCGTGCACCGGATCGGAGAGGCGTCACCGACGCCGGTCGCCTGGGCCACGAGTTCGCGCTCGGCGACATCGAGCCGCTGCGGGTCGGCGACCGTGCGGGTGCGTGCGAGTTCTCGGATGATCGTGGCCGCGGCATCCGCACCCAACTCACCCGCCGCAAGCGCGGCGGCGACGTGCGGATGCTGCGCGGGCAGCGGCTCTGCGGTGAGGGCGGTGCGCGCCATGGTCGCGAGACCGATCGAGGCACGGCGTCGCGCCTCGGAACCCGACACCTGGGTGACCCGCTCGATCAACTCGCCCGCGGAACCGCAGCCCTTGCGCGCCGACAGCCGCTCGGCGCCGAGGTCGTGCTCACTGCGCTGCGCGACCTCGCCGGCGAACGCGGCGCGGTGGGCGTCGAGGAGCCGCCCCGCTCTCTCGAGCGCACCCATCGCGAGAAGGAGCTCGTCGTCGCCGAGCGTTCGCGGCCGGTCGAAGTCGAGCACGGCAGCGATCGTCGAACGGAGCTGTTCGAGCGTCTCGGGGAATCCTGCCATGCTCCGATTCTGCCGGTACCCACTGACATCGGAACGGCACGAAAACCGCTGATCGAATGATGATTCCGAATCGACTCGTCCTCAACAGGAAGAGTGTGTGCGGAGTTCTCCACAGGGCTCGGCGCATGGCACGGCAAGCCCAGCGCGGCGGGCCCGCTCGGCCACTTCGCCCGCGCCGCGGCATCCGCCACCGTCAGGCCCGGCGCGCGGACCGGCCCTTCTCCGCCCGCTCCTTCAGGAACACGAGCGGCAGCAGCCACGCGCCGAGCGCCGTGACGATCCATACGATGAGCGTCGCGAGCACCCAGGTGACGACGCCCTCGATCCGGATGCCGCTCGGAAACAGCGACGCGATGAGCAGCGCCACGAACGTGGAGACGAGTCCGATGCCGCCGAGGATGGCCGACGCGTACTTGCGGGCCACGTTGAAGATGAACGGCGCGAGCACCGCCTGCGCGATCGCGAACACGACGATCGCGACGAGGAACCCGCCCCACTCGATGTGGAAGTCGGTCAGGATCCACGAGGCGACGAGCAGCCCGAGCGCGGCGGTGACGAGCGAGATCGCGATGCGGATCAGGAAACGGACCATGCGCTCAGGGTAGCGGTGGGAGGCATCCGGGTGAAGGATGGAGCGATGGCCCAGGGTGTCGCGAGATGACCACGGATGCCGCGCCGCACCGCGTGCCGACGCCGCGAGGCGTGCAGGCCGTCTACTACACGCTGACGCTCGGCAACACGCTCGCCGCCTCGTTCATCTGGGGCATCAACACGCTGTTCCTGCTCGACGCCGGGCTCACGAACCTCGAGGCCTTCGCCGCGAACGCGTTCTTCAGCGCCGGCATGTTCCTCTTCGAGATCCCCACCGGCGTGGTGGCCGACACGCTCGGGCGCCGCGCGTCGTACCTGCTCGGCACGATCACGCTCGCGGTGACCACGGTGCTCTACTGGCTGCTGTGGGTGTGGCAATCGCCGTTCTGGGCGTGGGCCGTCGTGTCGGTGCTCCTCGGGCTCGGATTCACGTTCTTCTCCGGCGCGGTCGACGCCTGGCTCGTCGACGCCCTGCATGCGACCGCATACCAGGGAAGCCTCGAGAAGGTGTTCGGTCGTGCGCTCATCGTCGGCAGCGTCGCGATGCTCGCGGGATCGATGCTCGGCGGCATCCTGGCCCAGTTGACGAATCTCGGCGTGCCGTTCCTGGTGCGCGCCGGGGTGCTCGTGCTCATGCTCGTGGTCGCGGCGCTGCTGATGCGCGACCTCGGGTTCACGCCCGAGCGCGGTGCCGGGCCGCTGAAGGCGACCGGCAACGTCTTCCGGGCATCCCTGAAGTACGGCCTCGGCAATCCGCCGGTGCGCTGGCTGATGTTCACCACGCCGTTCACCGCGGGCGTCGGCATCTACGCCTTCTACGCGCTGCAGCCGTACCTGCTCGAGCTCTGGGGCGACGAAGACGCGTACTCGATCGCCGGGCTCGCGGCGGCGATCCTCGCGGGGGCCGGCATCGTCGGCGGCATGCTCGCACCCTACGTGCGACGCCTGTTCCGCAAGCGCACCTCGACGATCCTCCTCGCCACCGTGTCGAGTGCGCTGGCGCTCGTGGCATTCGCGTTCACGACGAACTTCTGGGTCGCGGTCGTGCTGCTCGCCGTGTGGGGCATCGCCTCGTCGCTCGACGACCCCCTGCACCGCGCATACCTCAACGACATGATCCCGTCGAAGCAGCGCGCCACGGTGCTCTCCTTCGACTCGCTGCTCGGCAGTGCAGGCGGCGCGGTCGTCCAACCGATCCTCGGTCGCTCCGCCGACATCGGGGGGTATGGCGCATCGCTGCTCTGGAGCGGTGTGATCACGGCGATCGCCACGCCGTTCGTGCTCCTCAGCCGCGCGCAGGGCTCGCCCGCCGACACGGCCCGAGAGCTCAGCACGAGTCCCGCGTCGGACGATGAGCCGGCGACGGATGCCACGCCGCCGCCGGCTTGACGCACACACCGCCGCCCACGCTTCCGCGCTCCCGCGCCCCTTGCGCTCCCGCGCTTCCGCGCCTTCTTCCCCTTCCGGGGGTCGCTTTCGGCCACGTGCACGAACGGCCGGCGTGGAATGTGGCCAGAAGTGACCCCCGGAAGGGACTGGGATGACCGCGCGCGGGCGGGGCGAGCGCGCGGGCGGGGCGCGCGGGCGGCGCGAGCGTGCGGCGCGGCGCGAGCGCGCGGGCGGGGCGAGCGTGCGGCGCGGCGCGAGCCCGCGGCGCGATCAGTCGGCGACGAGCTCGGTGACGGAGCCGTTCAGCCCCGCGGCATCCGCCCGCCAGAGATCGACGACGGATGCCGCGAGCCGCTCCTCGAGCCCACTGAGCGACGTCACCCGGAAGACGACCGCAGCTCCGCCCCCTGGTTCGCGCTCCTGCAGCGCTCCGGCTTCGTCGACCGGTCGCGGGGCGAAGCCCTTTGCGAGCGAGCGCATCCACGACTCGCTCGCGGCTTTCACCGCGGTATAGTTCGCGCCGCCCGCCGTCGGCGACTCGACGGTCGTCGACGAGACGATCGCGATGCGGCCGGCGGTCGAGGTGACGAGGTCGCTCCAGAACGCGCGGCTCACGTGGCGGAGCGCGGTGAAGGAGCGCTCGAGCACGCGGTAGTCCTCATCCGTCTGCCCCGGGATGCCGCCGCCGCCCCGCCAGCCGCCGACGAGGTGGATCACGCCGTCGATGTCGCCGGCCTGCCCGTGCACGCGCATCGCGAGCTCGAGCACGTGATCCTCGTCGGTGAGGTCGGCGCGCTCGCCGATCACGCCGGGCACGTCCGCCTCGAGCGCATCGATGCGGCCCTGGTCGCTGCCGACGACGACGACGCGCGCACCCGCGTCGACGAGCGCGCGCGCCACCGCCCGGCCCGAGGCGCTCGTCGCGCCCGCGATGAGCACGGTGCGGCCGGCGACGCCCTCGGTCGCTGAGCCCGTCGAAGCGTTCCCTTCGACGGGCTCAGGGGTCAGCGACTCAGGCATCTGCAGCGGTGATGCCGACCGTCGACTCGATGACGGGCTTCATCTTCTTGTCGAGCGCCTCGTAGAACATCGACAGCGGGAACTCGTCGTCCATCACGAGGTCGGTGTAGCCCTTGGGCGGGCCGGCGAGCACCTCGCGCGGCAGGCCCTCTGCCCACACCGACGCGGGGTTCGGCGTCAGCACCGAGCGCACGAGCTCGTACGCGGCGAGCCAGTGCGCGGTCTTGGGCCGGTCGATCGACTTCCAATACAGCTCGTCGATCGCGTCGCCGAGCTCGACCACGGCGTCGGGCACGGCGTCCCAGTCGAAGCTCAGCGAGACATCCGTCCACTCGAGCACGTGCTTCCGGTGCAGCCACGCGAACAGCAGCTGGCCGCCGAGTCCGTCGTAGTTGCGCACGCGCGAACCCGTGATCGCGAAGCGGAAGATGCGGTCGAAGATCACCGCGTACTGCACGAGCTTCGCGTGCTCGAGCAACTGCTGCTCGACGTCGGTGAGCGGCTGCGCCGAGGCCCCTTCGACGAGCTCAGGGACCGCCGCCTGCCTCGCACGCAGCTGCCGCTCGATCTTCACCGATTCGCGGAACGCGGTGAGGTCGCAGCGCAGCTCCTCGAGCGAGTAGAGGAAGAACGGCATGCGCTGCTTGATCATGAACGGGTCGAAGGGCAGGTCGCCGCGCATGTGGGTGCGGTCGTGGATGATGTCCCACATCACGAAGGTGCGCTCGGCGAGCTCCTGGTCGCCGAGCAGGGCGGCCGCGGCATCCGGCAGCTCGAGCTTCGTGATCTCGGATGCCGCACGCACGACCCGGCGGTAGCGGGCGGCCTCGCGGTCCTGGAAGATCGCGCCCCACGTGAACGACGGGATCTCGCGCATCGCCACGGTCTCGGGGAACAGCACCGCCGAGTTCGTGTCGTACCCGGGCGTGAAGTCGACCAGCCGCAACGATACGAACAGCTTGTTCGAGTAGTCGCCGGCCTCGAGCGCGGCGATGAACTCGGGCCAGATCGTCTCGACCACGAGGGCCTCGACGTGCCGGTCGGTCGAACCGTTCTGGGTGGTCATGGGGAACACCACGAGGTGACGGATGCCGTCGATGCGGTGCCGCTGCGGCTGGAACTCCAGCAGCGAGTCGAGGAAGTCGGGCACGTCGAACCCGCCGGCCTGCCACCGCCGGAAGTCGGTGACGGATGCCGCGAGGTACGCCTGCTCGTGCGGGAACCGCGGCGCGAGAGCCTCGATGGACTCGACGATCGTGTCGACGAGGGCGGATGCCTCGGCGATCGGGTCGGTCCCAGCGGTCCCTGAGCTCGCCGAAGGGGCCGAAGGGGGAACCGAGCCGTCGTTCGCCTGCAGCGCCTGGAGCTTGGTCGCCGACTCCTTGAGGCGCAGCCACGCCGGGTCGCTCTCCACGCCGAGCGCGAGCGCGAGCTGCGCCGCGGTCAGTTCGTCTTCGAGAGCCTCGGGTTCGCCGATGATGGCGTCGATGGTGATGTTCGACATGTGAACCTCCGTTCCCCCTTCGACCTGCTCAGGGACAGGTGCGCGGGGCCGCGAGCGCGGCGTGATGTGGCCGATCGGCCGTCCCTTCAAGGCTAGAGGCGGGCATCCCGCGATGTGTTGTGCCCCGGTGCGGCTTTCTTGCGTGCACGCAAGATTCCGCGGCGAAGTTCACCGGAGGGCGCACACGCCCGCGTTCGGGGCATCCGCCGACCGAAAACACTGAGGAAAGCTCAGGAATATCGGATACCGCACGTGGGGTCCGCCCGGATCCGGCGAGCCAGCCCGGCCCGTAGCTTCGGTGCAACCCCACTCAGGAAAGGAATGGAGTCATGAACAGAAGGAAGGCGGCACCGGTGATCGCCACCGTGTCGCTGGTGGTACTGCTGAGCGGCTGCGCCGGATCGGGCGCACCGGGCGGTGGGAATGCGGAACGGGCCGATGCGGCGAGGGCTGCGAGCGCCGAGGCGCGCCGCGACTCCCACGCGCAGCGTTCGGTGGAGTCGCGCTTCACGACCGCGTGGAGCGCCGAGGCGCGTCGCGAGTTCCACGGGCAGTCGGCGCAACCGGGCTCCGCGAGGACGTGGAGCGCTGAGGCGCTCCGCGAGTTCCACGGGCAGTCGGCGCAACCGGGCTCCGCGAGGACGTGGAGCGCTGAGGCGCTCCGCGAGTTCCACGGACAGTCGACGACCGCGCAGCATCGAGCGCTCAGCCCCGCGGCGATCCGCGAGCTGAAGGGCAGCGTACCGGTCGAGGTGGACGACGTCCTCTCACCGCTCGAAGGCCGGCGCTGAACGGCGCACACCCTACGCGCCGTTCACGGGCGCGGCGATGTCGATGACGACCGCCGCGCCCGTCGGCATGCCGGTATGGTGCCGATCATGAGCCCCGCCACGGATGCCATGGGCGCCACGGATGCCGCGTACGCGACAGCCGAGGCGGTGAAGGCCGCACTCGCCGCGGTCGCCTCGCCCGAGCGAGCCGCGGCATCCGCACGCTTCTTCAAGACCGGCCCGGGCCAGTACGGCGAGGGCGACCGATTCATCGGCGTGACCGTGCCCCAGACCCGGGCGGTCGTCGCGCGCTGCTCGGACCTGCCGCCGGCCGAGGTGCGCGAGCTCCTCGCCAGCGGCGTGCACGAGCACCGCCTCGCCGCGCTCCTCACGATGGTGCGGCAGTTCAGGCTCGCGAGCCGCGCGCGCCCTTCGACGAGCTCAGGGACCGACCGCGATGACGACACGCGCACCGCGTTGCACGAGGCCTACGTCGCGGCCGTGCGCGCCGGCCGCGTGAACAACTGGGACCTCGTCGACAGCTCGGCCGAGGTGCTCGTGGGCGAGTTCCTGCGCGACGTCGGGCGCGGTGGCGATCCGCTGCTCGACGAGCTCGCGGCATCCGCTTCGCTCTGGCAGCGCCGGGTCGCGGTGCTCGCGACATTCGCGTACATCAAGGCAGGTGACGGGCGACCGATCCTGCGACTCGCGCCGCGGCTGCTCGACGATCGCGAGGATCTCATGCACAAGGCCGTCGGCTGGATGCTCCGCGAGCTCGGCACTCGGGTCGATCGAGGCGCGCTCCTCGGATTCCTCGACGAGTACGCCCCGCGGATGCCGCGCACGATGCTCTCGTATGCGACCGAGCACCTCATGCCCGAGGAGCGGGCGGCGTATCGCGCGAGGCGCTGATGAGCGCGGTCCACGCCGCATGCGACGTCGGATGACGCGACACCCCTTCGGGGTCGTTGACAGCCGCTTTCCGACGCTGCCAGTATGCGGTCTGCACCACCGTCGATCACCTACAGCAAGGACGTCTCACATGACCACTCCCGCCGCGTCTCCCACGCCCGCTCCCGCCCAGCCGCCCGCATCGACCGAGAAGTGGAACGTCCTCTCCATCGTCGCGTTCGTGCTGTCGCTGGTCGGCTTCAACGTCATCGCGATCGTGCTCGGCTTCATCGGCCTCAGCCAGGTGAAGAAGACGGGTGAACGCGGCCGGGGCCTCGCCATCGCCGCCATCATCATCGGTTTCGTGTCGATCGCCATCTTCATCATCGTGTGGATCGCGGTCTTCGCGACGATCGCGGCGAACCCCGACGTCACGGTCCAGTAGCCCGTCGCCACGAAGTCCCCGTCCGGCTCACTCAGAGCCCGGGCGGGGACTTCTGTCATGTCGGGGTGCGTACGGCACCGAGACATCCGTCACCGAGACGCGAGCAGCGCGCCGAGTCGGTCGAGCCCGGGCCGCACGAAGGCCCGGAACCGCGCCATCGCGTCCTGCACCCGGGGCTCGTCGGCGCGCTGCCGCAGCCCGCAGGAAGTGTTGAGTCGCGCCCCCTCGAGCCACCGCGCGATGTCGGATTCCTTCGACCAGGCGCGATCGGCGCCCATCTCGATGAGCAGCCCGCGCACCCAGTCGAGCGGCACGTCGGGCAGCCGGTTCGGCGGGCACAGCCGGTTCTTCTCACGGATGTCGCGGCCCGTCGCCTCCACGTATCCGACGAGTGCGGCGTTGAACGGGATGAGGCCCGTGCGGATGGGCTGCAGCGTGATCCGGCCCTCGACGAAGATCGGAACGGCCGGGGCCGGGTTCAGGCCGGGCGCGGCGCAGTGCACGTACAGGTCGCCCGGCTGTGCCGCGACGGTGCCTCCGTCGAGCACGACCTCGCCGCGGTCGATGCGCCGGACATGTCCGAGCCGTACGACGTCGTCGATGCGTTTGAGCAACTCGAGCTCGGCCGTGCTCATCGTGGGCGCCTTGTACATCGTCGGCGTCACCCGCTCGTCGACGCGGAGGAGCAGCCCGTGCAGCTCGAGTCGATCGAACAGGTCGTCGGCCGATGTCGCCTGCGCGGCGGCCTCGAGTTGCAGCGCGATGCCGTCGATCAGGTCGCCGACCAGTTCGCCGCCCTGTGCGTGCCGGCGATTGCGCAGCCACGCCTCGCGCGGCTTGATCCAGCGGATCGCGTCGGGCTCGACTCCGGTCTGCAGCAGCCACAGGCAGGCATCGATGGCCGTCTTCCCGGCTCCGATGACCACGAAGCGACCCGCGGGCTCGGTGACGTTCGAGAGCGCGTTGACGGGGATGCATCGCACGCCGGATGCCACGGCGAACGGAGGCGCGAAGGTCGCCGGGATCGACGGCTCGAGGTAGGCGGCGTCGACCACCGCCGTCCGCACGTCGACCTCGAACTCGTCACCCGAGACGCGGGAGACGAAGCGCCCGTCGCCGACGACCTCGCACATCGGGTGGTACCGCACCGACCCCGACGGCAGCAGGCTCCGGCGCATCACCCGGTCGTAGTAGCCGCAGATCTCGGCCGCGTTCGCCTGCTCGTACATGCCGGCGTTGAGGCCCTCGTCGTCGATCGAGTCGTCGCCGAGCGGCAGCGAATTCACCCCGTAGTAGGCCGACGGCTGGTGCAGCCGCACGAACGGGTAGGCGTCGTTCCAGTGCCCGCCGGGCGCGTGGCGCCGATCCACCATGATGACGTCCACGTCGGCGTCGGCGATCAGCGCGTCGGTGAACGCCATGCCGGCGGCGCCGGCGCCGACCACCAGGTAGTCCGCTTCGAGACGGCGCGTGACCATGCCCGCTCTCCTTGCCGCTTCAGGGGCGCTCCTGCTCGTGCAGTGACGCGGTCTCATGCTTCCATCCTTCTTCTGCGCGGTCGCTATTCAGTGTTGCTATCTACCGGTACTTGTGATTACTATGTACCAGTAGTCAGCAACACCGAGTAGCAGACGGGAGGGGCCGATGGGCAAGCAGATGACCGAGATGCTCAAGGGCACGCTCGAGGGCATCGTGCTCGCGATCCTGGCCGGGCAGCCGGCGTACGGATACGACATCACGGCGCGGCTTCGCGAGCAGGGATTCACCGACATCGCCGAGGGCACCGTCTACGCCCTGCTGGTCAGGATCGAGCAGCGAGGTTACGTCGACGTCGAGAAGGTCCCGTCCGAGAAGGGGCCTCCGCGCAAGGTCTACTCGCTCAACGCGCAGGGCGGCGAGGTGCTCGACGAGTTCTGGAAGTCGTGGAGCTTCCTGGCGGGGCGCATCGAACAACTCCACGACCGCAACGACCACACGCACTACGAAAGAGAGAAGTGATCATGGCAGCCAAGTGGATCGAAGCCCTCACCGGCTCGCTCGAGCAGAAGAAGCAGTACAAGCAGGCCAAGGCGCGCATGGACGCCCTGCCCGAGCCGTACGCGGCGGCGGCCAGCGCCGTGCAGCGCTATCTCCTGTACTCGGGTGACGTCACCGACGGCGACACGATGGTGCAGATGATCGTCGACCTCGCCGACCTCTGGGAGCGGGCCGCGCTCGACGGCACGCCCGTCGGCGACATCGTCGGCGACGACCCGGTGGAGTTCACCGAGACGTTCGCCCAGGCGTACGGCGGCAAGCGATGGATCGACAAGGAGCGCGCTCGCCTCACGAAGGCGATCGACGAGGCGAAGAAGGAGGAGAAGGAATGACCACCCAACCACCCATCAGCGTTCGGGGCATCGAGAAGTCGTTCAAGGACCTGCACGTGTTGCGGGGTGTCGACTTCGAGGTGGCGCGGGGCAGCATCTTCGCCCTGCTCGGTTCGAACGGTGCGGGCAAGACCACGCTGATCAAGATCCTCTCGACGCTGCTCGAGGCCGATGCGGGATCTGCGACGGTCCAGGGCTTCGACGTCGCTGCGAACCCCGACGAGGTGCGCGAGTCGATCAGCCTGACCGGGCAGTTCGCCGCGGTCGACGAGGTGCTCACCGGACGTGAGAACCTCGTGCTCGTGGCGAAACTGCGCCACGTGAAGCACCCGC
Source organism: Agromyces sp. NPDC058484 (assembly GCF_042720415.1). Lineage (NCBI taxonomy): Bacteria > Bacillati > Actinomycetota > Actinomycetes > Micrococcales > Microbacteriaceae > Agromyces > Agromyces sp. NPDC058484. The sequence goes on from NZ_JBHXMP010000009.1 coordinate 131,731, forward strand.
GCAAGGTCGCCGACGAGTTGCTGGCCCGGTTCTCGCTCACCGAGGCGGGCGGCCGCAAGGCGTCGACGTACTCGGGCGGCATGCGTCGCCGGCTCGACATCGCGATGAGCCTGATCGGCGATCCGCCGATCATCTTCCTCGACGAGCCGACGACGGGCCTCGACCCGCAGGCGCGGGTCGACGTGTGGCAGACCGTCAAGGAGCTCGCGAACGGCGGCACGACGGTGCTGCTGACAACGCAGTATCTCGATGAGGCCGAACAACTGGCCGATCGGATCGCGATCCTGCACCAGGGCACGATCATCCAGAACGGCACGCTCGCCGAACTCAAGCAGCTCCTCCCGCCCGTCGAGGTCGAGTACGTCGAGAAGCAGCCCACCCTCGAAGAGGTCTTCCTCGCGCTCGTCGGCCCTTCGACAGGCTCAGGCGCCGAGGGCGAAACCGGCGATTCGCGCGACACCGCCGCGGCGAACGAACAACTGAAGGAGGCATCCCGATGACCACCCATGTCCTCAGCGATACCCGCGTGCTCACCGGCCGCTCGCTGACGCACATCCTCCGCAGCCCCGACACGATCATCACCACCGCGGTCACCCCGATCGCGCTGATGCTGCTGTTCACCTACGTGCTCGGGGGGGCGATCAACACCGGATCCGACGAGTCGTACATCGACTACATGCTCCCGGGCATCCTGTTGATCACGATCGCGTCGGGCGTCGCGTACACGGCGTACCGGCTGTTCCTCGACCTGCAGGGCGGCATCTTCGACCGCTTCCAGTCGATGCCGATCGCAAGGTCGAGCGTGTTGTGGGCGCACGTGCTGACGTCGGTCGTGGCGAACCTGGTCTCGGTCGCGATCGTGGTCGGCGTCGCACTGATCATGGGGTTCCGCACCGGGGCATCCGTGACCGCCTGGCTCGCCGTCGTCGGCATCCTGACCCTGTTCACCCTGGCCCTGACCTGGCTCGCAGTCGTCGCGGGACTCTCGGCGAAGACCGTCGACGGGGCAAGCGCGTTCAGCTACCCGCTGATCTTCCTCCCCTTCATCAGCTCGGCGTTCGTGCCCACCGACTCGATGCCCGGCCCGGTCGCCTGGTTCGCCGAGAACCAGCCGGTCACCTCGATCGTGAACACGATTCGGGCGCTGTTCGCCGAGCAGCCGGTCGGCATCGACATCTGGATCGCCCTCGCCTGGCTCGTCGGCATCCTCATCGGTGCCTACGTCTGGGCCATCGCGATCTACCGCCGCAAGATCAGCTGACTCCCAGCGCTGCTTCCCGATCGCGCGACTGCACCGACGGATGCCGCCCGCCTCCCCATGGGGGACGCGGGCGGCATCCGTCTTCACACCCCTGCCGAGCGGAAGACCGTTCTGAGCACGTGTGACAGAATCTGCATGTGCAGACGGTCTTCGTGCACGAAGCCAGGGCGACAATTGCGCCCGGCGGCGACGACGGCGCTCCCGGGGCGGCGATCACGGCCGCGCTCTGCGGTCACTGGGAGCACGAGCCACCGTGCCCGCTGGCGCCTCATCACACGTCCGCCGAGCGAACGGGCGATGTGCTCCACCTGCGCACGCTCTTCGTCGTCGAGCCCGAACTGGAGGACACCGTGCGTCAGCGGATCGATTCGGCTCTCGCGGGAGAGCGCCTGATCGGGCGCAACGACATCGTGACGACGTGGCGACTCCGCAGCAGTCGGCCGGCAGACGTGCGCCCGGCCGAGCGCACGCACGCTGACAGCCTCCTCCGAGGTTAGGCGCCGGCTCTGGCCGCGACCTACGCGAGAGCGAACCCTGAGACCTCGAGGGTCAACAGAGCTGCGACGACGAACAGCCACAGTTCCCGCACGAATGCGCCCACAGAGTCGTGGCGCGATGCTCCCGCCTTCGCGGTCGCCCTCCAGAGCTCGTAGGCCAGCGAGAGGGCGAACGCGACCACGAGAACCCACGCCGACAGCGATTCGAGCAAGGTCGGGTGCACGGCACCGTCCATCGGCGAGGCTCCTCAGGTGATCGCGCGGGGCGATCCCACGGTCGGCCTCACGTTCGCGGTTCGACCGACCGTGGGCAGGGAAGGGCGCGCGTCGACTCCAGAACCTCCGCGTGGCCGGATACGTCGTCTGATCCGAGAACCTTCGCGAAACCGACGGCGCGGGCGGGCGCCGTCAGGCGACGGATGCCGCGTGCGCGAAGATGGAACGATGACGAGAACGGTGCGCGGCGCGAACGTGCTGATCACGGGCGCGGCCGGCGGTATGGGCCGCATGTACGCCGAACGGGCGGTGGCCGAGCACGCGGCATCCGTCATCCTCTGGGATCGCGATGCGGCCGCTCTCGGGCGCACCGCCGACGAGCTCGGTGCCGAATCGCGCGGGCGCTCCCGCGTGCAGTCGTTCGTGGTGGACGTCGGCGACCTCGGCGCGATCGCGAAGACCGCGCAGAAGGTGCGCAAGGAGGTCGGCAATCCCGATGTGCTCGTCAACAACGCCGGCATCGTGCGCGGCAATCGGTTCTTCTGGGAGACCGACAACGGCGAGGACACCCGGCCCACCATGCAGGTCAACGCGCTCGCGCCGATGTACATCACGCGCGAGTTCCTGCCGGGCATGATCGCGAACGCCGACCGCGAGTCGCGCATCGTGAACATCGCGTCGGCGGCGGGCACCCTCGCGAACCCCCGCATGGCGGTGTACGCGGCGTCGAAGGCGGCCCTCATCGGCTGGAGCGACTCCCTGCGACTCGAGCTCGAGCAGGCCGACCACACGAACGTGAAGGTCACCACGGTGACCCCGAGCTACACCTCGACGGGGATGTTCGCCGGTGCGCGCGGGCCGGTGCTCGCGCCGATCCTGGAGCCCGAGGTCGTGGTCGACCGCGTGTGGCGCGCGATGCTCGCCGGCACGCCGCTCGTCCAACTGCCCTGGAGCGTCGGCCTCTCCCGGGCGCTCCGCGGACTGCTGCCGACGCGCGTCTTCGACCGGGTCGTCGGCGACGGCTTCGGCGTCTACCGCTCGATGGAGCGGTTCACCGGCCGATAGCAACCGCGTTCACGCATCGATCGCCCAGCGCGTGCGGCAGGCTGGTCGGAGGGTCAGTCGCCCCCTTTTCCCTTGTCCTTGTCCTTGTCCTTGTCCTTGTCCTTGTCCTTGTTGTTCCCGCTGTTCCCGTTGTTCCCGTTGTTCCCGTTGTTCCCGTTGTTCCCATTGTTCCCGCTGTTGCCGGGGCCGTCGTTTCCGCCTTCGTCCCCACCGTCATCGCCGCCCTCGTCACCGCCGCCATCGACGGGAGCCGGCTCGGGCACCGGCGTCGTGGCGACCTCGGCGGCCTCCAGATCGATGCGCACGAGTTCCATCGCCGCGCGGATCCGCTGCTCACGGTCGGCGTCGATGATCCCCGCGCCGACGGCCGCGGTCACGTCGCGGTCGAGGAGGGCGAGCCCGGCGAGTGCGCCGGCGTAGTCGCCGGCTGCCGCGCGCTCGGCGATCTGCACGACCGAGGTGTGCATCGCGTCGGCGGTCTCCTGCTCGCCCGAGGTGCCGCACGCCGAGAGCCCGAGTGCGAGCGCGACGGAGATGGCGGCAGCGGTGAGTGCGGCGCGGCGGCGGGCGGGCCGTCGCGGGGCGTGACGCATCAGCCGGGTCATCCGCTCACCGCCTCGTCGAGCTCCTCGAGGTGCACGCCGAGCTCGCCCGGTACCGCGGGCAGCGGCTCGGGTGTCGGCGTCGCGGGCTGCGGCGCCGTCAGCGACGAGAACAGGAGCACCGCGACGACGACGGCGAGCGCGACGATGATCGAGATCCCGACGGCCGGTCGCAGCCAGCGAGGCGGACGGTGCTCGGATGCCCCGGTGGTCGCCGGCTCGGCGGAGGCAGCCCGCGTCGCCGGCTCGGCAGGTGCAACCCGCTGCGCCGGCATGCCGAAGAACGACCGGTCGGCCGCGGGGAGCACCCTCGTCGCGGCGGTGGCTTCGGAGGTCGCCGGCTCCGCAACGTCGGCGAACGCGATAGTCGGCGCCGTGGCATCCTGCGCGGTGGACGGCGACGTGTCGAGCGCGGTCGCCGCCACGGCGACGTCGATGGCGCTCGGCCGGTCGCCGGGCTCGCGCGCCGTCATCGCACGCAGCAGCGACGCCCAGTCGGTGCCGAGCGACTCGGGGATCTCGGGGTCGCGCACGAGGCGGGCGCTCGCGGCCTCGACCGCCGGACCGGGGAACGCGGTCGAGCCGGTGCGCGCCTCGAGCACGAGCAGGCCGAGCGAGTAGATGTCGGCGGCGGGGCCGGGCGCAGCGCCGCTCACCTGCTCGGGACTGAGGTAGCCGGGCGTGCCGACCAGGAGGCCGGTGCGGGTGAGCCGGGCATCGTCGATGAGCCGGGCGATGCCGAAGTCGGCGAGCTTCGCGTTCCAGGTGCGCGTCGGCAGGTGGGCCGGTTCGAGCAGCACGTTCGCGGGCTTCACGTCGCGGTGCACGATCCCTCGCTCGTGGATGACGTGCAACGCTTCGGCGAGGTCGGCGAGCAGGCCCGCGGCATCCGCCGGACTGAGCGGCCCGAGCTTCAGTGCCTCGCGCAGGTCGCGCCCGTCGATGAGTTCCATCACGAGGAACTCGCGACCCGACTCGGGGTCTCGGGAGGCGTCGTAGAGGCGTACCAGCGCGCGATGCGCGAGACTCGCGAGCAGGGCGGTTTCGGACTTGCGGCGCTCGCCGTCGTCGATGCCCTCGGCGGCCTCGGCGAACACCTTGACGGCGACGGGTCGACCGAGCGAGAGGTCCTCCCCACGGTAGACGCTCGCCATTCCGCCGCGCCCGATGAGCGCGTCGAGGCGGTAGCGCGCGTCGAGCACCACCCCGGTGAAAGCGTCGCCCGCGACGCGGTCGGCAGAGGTCGTCACGACATCGAGGGTAGACGTCGTGCCTGAAACATCGCCCTGATCACTGGTACGACACCAGGTCGGGTGGGGGCTGCACCTGCATCGTCTGCTCGGGCGTGAGCATCGGGGCATCCTCGTCGTAGAAGTTCTTCCAACCCCAGGCGACCGCGGGTGCGTTCTCGTGCAGGTTCCGCCAGGTGTCCTGCTTCGCCGGCTGCGATCCCTGACCGTCGGCGTGGATCAGCACCGTGACCTCGGACCGGGTGACGTCGACCAGCTCGCGATTCAGGATCATGTCGGTGCGGAACTGATGCAGCACCAACAGCTTCGGCGGCAGGTCGCCCGTGTCGCAGATCTCGGCGAGCAGGGCGATCACCTGGTTGACCTCGGCGGCGTCGACCTGGCCGATGTCGACGAGATGGTGCTGGTCGGGCGCCAGCCGCCATTCGGGGTCGAGGGCGAGCCCGACCCAGGGGTACTCGAGCAGCGGCCGATACTGCTCGAGTTGACTCGGGAAGCTGCTGCGCCCGGGTTGCAGGTCGAGCACGACGTACATGCCCTGGCGTCCGGCCTCCTCGACCCAGGGTCGGAGCTCTTCGACGTCGGTCTCGGTCGAGTAGTCGCCGTCGTCGCCCGCCGACCCCGACGCCAGCGTCGTGATGATCTCGAAGGCGGGCATGACGGTGCGGGAGGTGAGCGGAACGTACGCCGCGGCGAGCTCCTTCGCTCGGGCGACGCTCTCGGCGAGGGGCTGTTCGCCGAGGATGCCGAGCGCGGGAACCCCGGGCATGCCGTACTCGAGCACGAGCAGGTGCCCGGGGAAGAGCCGCTGGCCGCCGCCGGGGAGTTGCGCGCCCGTGCGGGCGGCGCGCACCTCCCAGTCGAGCGACGTGCGGGTCGCGAAGGCCGCGCCGACCACGATGGCGGGACCACCGGCAGCGCTGTGCAGGGCTTCGATCGCTGCGGGCGAGGCCTGCACGTCGTGCACGCCGGCGGGCAGCACGGTGACCGTGGCGCCGGCGGCGCGAGCGGTGGCAACGGCCGCGAGCTGCGCGGGCTCGTCGACGGCCACGACGACCGTGGATCGAAGGGCCTCGCCCCGCGGCACGTGGGGCAGTGTCGGTCGGACGTCGTCCGTGCCGGGTGCCGGGGTCGCCGAGACGGCGGCCTCGGGCTCGGAGGCCTCCGGCTCGGAAGGCTCCGACTCGGAGGCCCCGGGCTCGGAGTCCTCGGACTCGAGCAGGAGCTGCGGCGTCGCCGCATCCAGCCGGGCGACCGATGCGAGCACGCCGTCGGCGGCGTCGAGCGGCGTCGGAGCGAGCGTGATCCCGAGGACCCGTGCCACGTCCTCCGCAAGGGCCGACGACGTCGAACCGTGCACGGGCACCGACACGACCGCGTCACCGAACCGCAGATCGTCGTCGTCATCGCCGCCGATGACCACGACGTGACCGGCGTCGAGCCGCTCCACCTCTTCAGCGACCGGGTCTGCCGCCCCACCGTCGGGTTCTTCCCTGCTCGAGCGGGGCGCGTCCGGCGCTGCCAGCAGCATCGGCACGCCGAGCGCGACCGACGCCGATGCCGCGGTGAGCAGCTGCTGCGCATCGTCGCCGACACCGACGATGACGGCCGGAGAGCTCGCGAACACGGCGGTGCTCGTCGCGATGGCCGTCGCGACCGCGTCTTCGTCGGCGATGACGGTGAGCGGCGAATCGGGCGCCGAGGTCTCGACCTTCGGCAGGGGCCGGGGCGTGGCGGATTCCGGCGGCGACGGATCGAACCACGCGGTGCACGCCGCCAACGAGATCGCGGTGACCATGCCGACCACCGCGGCGGTGAGCCGTGGTCGCGTGGTCATGATCGTCTCTGCCTTCAGCCGAAGATCATCGGCAGGTCTTCGCCGCCGCCGCCGCCGATGGCGAGGTCGACGAGCACCGGAACGTGATCGGACGGGGCGTTGCCCTTGCGTTCGTTGCGATGGATGGAAGCATCGGTCACATTGTCGGCGAACGGCTTCGAGCCGAGGATGAAGTCGATGCGCATGCCCTCGTTGCGGGGGAACCGCAGCTGCTTGTAGTCCCAGTACGTGTAGCCCTCGGGCAGGCGCGGGCGCACGACATCCGTCACGCCGGCCCCCTCGAGCGCGAAGAACGACTGCCGCTCGGCCGGCGACACATGCGTCGACACCCCTTCGACCACCGCAGGGTCGCCGTTGTCGTGATCGAAGGGCGCGATGTTGAAGTCGCCCATGAGCGTGAACGGCACGTCGGGATGAGCGGATGTCTCACCGCGCGTGTACTCGGCGAGGGCCGCGAGCCAGTCGAGCTTGTACGTGTAGTGCGGGTCGCCGAGCGAGCGGCCGTTCGGCACGTACAGGCTCCACAGCCGCACGCCGTCGACGACCGCGCCGATCGCGCGCGCCTCCTGCGGCTGGTCGGGACCCTCGACGCCCTTCAGGAACCCGGGCATGCCGGGAAAGCTCGTCTCCACTCCCTCGATGGGCGATCGGCTCGCGATGGCGACGCCGTTCCACTGGTCGAACCCATGGATCGCGAGCTCGTAGCCCTGCGACTCGAACTCCTCGGCCGGGAACTGCTCGGGCTTGCACTTGATCTCCTGCATCGCGAGCACGTCGACGTCTTCGCGCACCATCCAGTCGACGACGCGACCGACGCGGGTGCGGATCGAGTTGACATTCCAGGTGGCCATGCGCATGCATCCAAGCCTAGGACGGCGCGACGACACCGACGGCCGAGCGGGCGGCCGCCCTCACTCGGCGGCGATCTCGGCAGGCTCGTCCTCTCCTTCCTTCACGATCTCGCGGCGCGGCAGCACCACCCAGAGCACGACGAGCACGATCGCGCCGACGACCAGCGCGATGATCCCGGCGGTGCGGGACAGGGCCCAGTCGAAGATCAGGCCGGTCACGCCGATCACGAGGAGCGCCACGACCACGAGGTGCGTGATGAGAAGGCGATTCCCGGTGCGCACGACGCGTTCCTTCACCTGGCGCCGGAAGAGCGTTCGGTGCAGGGTCACCGGTGCGAGGCCGACGACCGTCGCGAGTCCGGCCAGCGTCACGAGGATGAGGTAGAGGGTGAGCTGGTAGCCGTCGAGCTCTTCGAAACGGGCCTGGAAGGCGACGGCGAGAAGGAATCCGCCGATGAGCTGCGTGCCGTTGAGCGCGACGCGGAGTTCTTGGAGGATGTCGTTCCAATTGCGGTCGCTTCGCTCGTTCGGCGTCTCATCTCGTCCGTCGCCCGGAGTGGCGTCACGATGGAGCGAGGACTGCGCGTCGGGGGCGTTCGAGCCGGCGTGGCGGGCGTTCATGGTCGATCGTAGGCATGCCGGGGGCGTGGCGCTCAAGCCCTTGCGCGCGAGTCGCCCGCCGGGCAGCGCTCAGAACGTCGCGCCGGGCACGCCCGAGATGGTGAGTGCCGCCCCGCCGACGAACACGCCGACGGCGAGCACGACGCCCACGAGCGGGATCCAGAACGCGATGCGCGTGCGCACGAGCACGATGACGGCGGCGATGAGGGCGAGGAGCGCGGCCGCGATCGGCCCGATCATCGCGATGAGCATGCCCGCGCCCATGCGGTCGTAGTCGCACGTGATGCCCGACCCGCACGGGTCGCCCGCGAACGCGAGGAAGAACGACAGGAACGATGCGAGCAGCGCGACGCCGATCATGATGACGAGCAGCACGATCGTGAGCACGAGGTCCCAGACGATCACCGGGCGCGTCGTGGCTGCGGTCTCCGGGCGCGTCATGGCCGAATTCTGGCAGCGGCACGCCCGAAGCTGCAAGGATCGATGCAGCACCGATGGAGTCCGGGGGTGGCCGTGAAGTTCAGCATCGAAGGCGTCGAGGGGCTGCCCGAGATCTCCAGCGGCGACGACCTCGCCGCGCTCATCGCCGGCGCCACGGAGCTCGGCGACGGCGACATCCTCGTGGTGACCTCGAAGATCGTGTCGAAGTCCGAGGGGCGCGTCGTGCAGGCCGACGACCGCGAGCAGGCCATCACCGATGAGACGGTCCGGGTCGTGGCGACGCGGGAGCACGACGGCGGCGTGACCCGCATCGTCGAGAACCGCCAGGGAATCATCGGTGCGGCCGCCGGGGTGGACGCGTCCAACGCGCCGCACGGAACGGTGCTGCTGCTGCCCGTCGACCCCGACGCGTCCGCGCGGGCGCTCGCCACCGGCATCCGTGCGCTCACCGGCGCTTCGGTGGGCGTCATCCTCTCCGACACCCTCGGCCGCCCGTGGCGGGAGGGGCAGACCGACACCGCGATCGGCGCGGCCGGCGTGCACGTCTTCGAGGACCTGCGCGGTCAGGCGGATGCCTCGGGCAAGCCGCTCGCCGTCACCATGCCGTGCGTCGCCGACGAGATCGCGGGCGCCGCCGAGCTCGTCAAGGGCAAGTCGTCGGGTGTGCCGGTCGCCGTCGTACGCGGGCTCGGCCGATTCGTCGGGGACCTCGACCTGCCCGGCGCGCGCAGCATCCAGCGGCCGGCCGAACGCGACCTGTTCCGTGTGGGCGCCGATGAGGCCTACAACGACGGCTATCGCGACGGCTTCGACGAGGCGCAGGCCGAGGGCCCGCTGGCCGAGTAGCGACGAAGGGGAGTGTCAGTGCACATCGGCTACGCCGCGATGCTCGAGCAGTTCCATCCTTCGGATGCGGTCGGATTCGCCGCACTCGCGGAGCAGCACGGCTTCTCGGGGGTGATGGCCACCGATCACTTCCAGCCCTGGCTGCCCAGGCAGGGCTGGTCGTCGCACGTCTGGAGCGTGCTCGGCGCCATCGGCGAGCGCACCAGCGGCGATTTCGGCCCGGGCGTCACGACACCGACGTTCCGCACGCATCCCGCCGTCGTGGCGCAGGCGAGCGCGACGCTCGCCGCCATGTACCCGGGCCGGCACTGGCTCGGCATCGGCTCGGGCGAGGCGCTCAACGAGCACATCGTCGGCGAGTACTGGCCCGAGGCGGCCGACCGCATCAACCGCATGTTCGAGGCGGTCGACGTCATCCGCAAGCTCTTCACGGCGTCCCTCGCAGGGCGCGACGTGCGGCATTCCGGCCCGAGCTTCCGGCTCGAGTCCACCCGCCTGTGGACGATGCCCGCCACGGCACCCGAGATCCTCGTCGCCACCGCAGGGCCCGTGACGGCGCGCCGTGCGGGCAGGGTGGCCGACGGGCTCATCACGACGAGCGGGCCGATCGACCGGCTCGAGGCCGTGCTCGCCCGGTTCCGCGACGGCGCCCGGGAGGCCGGGCGTGACGTGTCGAAGATGCCGAAGGTGCTGCAGCTGCACCTCTCCTGGGCGCCCACCGACGAGGAGGCGATGCGCGACGCGCTCGTCGAGTGGCCGATCGCGGGGATGCGCTTCGGGCGCAGCGACATCCGCTCGCCCTTCGAGTTCGAGCAGCTCGCGCGCACGGTGCGCCCCGAGGACTTCGCGGGGAGCATGGTCGTCTCGGCCGACCCCGATCGGCACCGTGCCGAGATCCAGCGGCACCTCGACCTCGGCTTCGACCGCATCTACCTGCACAACGTCGGCCGCAACCAGGCCGAGTGGCTCGAGGTCTTCGGCCGCGAGGTGCTCCCCGGATTGCACGCATGAAGGAGCGCACGGATGCCGCGGCCGCACCGCTCACCTGGACCGTCGTGATCCCCGTGAAGGCCCCAGCCGTCGGCAAGACGCGGCTCACCCCGGCGCTCGCCGACGACGCCCGGGTGCTGCTCGCACGAGCGTTCGCGCTCGACACGATCGCCGCAGCGCGCGCCGCCGACTCGGTCGAGCGGGTCGTCGTCGTGGGCGACGACCCGACGCTCGCCGATGGCGCGGAGTTCCTCGCGGAGCCGGGAGGCGACGAACGCGGGATGCGGTCGGCGATCCGCCATGGCATCGCCCACGTGCGCAGCGGAGCGGCTCGGGACGTCGCGGTCGCGGTGCTGCTCGGCGACCTGCCGGGCTTGCGGCCGCCGGAGCTCGATGCGGCCCTGAAGGCCGCGTCGCGGCATCCGCTCGCCTTCGTGCGCGACGCCGACGGCACCGGCACCACCCTGGCGACCGCAGCGCCGGAAGCGGCGTTCGAGCCCAGGTTCGGACCCGATTCGGCCGCGCGGCACGTCGCGGCCGGGTTCGTCGAGCTCGACGCATCCGCTGCCCCGGGCCTCACTCGAGACGTCGACACCGCCGACGGACTCGAGGCCGTGCTGCACCATGGAGTCGGCGATCACACCGCCGAAGCCGTCGCGCGCCTCGCCGATCGAAAGGGAACATCATGACGCTCACCCTCGGATACAAGGCCAGTGCGGAGCAGTTCGCGCCTCGCGAGCTCGTCGAGATCGCGGTCGCCGCGGAAGGGCACGGCATGGAGTCGGTGTTCGCGAGCGATCACTTCCAGCCGTGGCGGCACACGGGCGGCCATGCGCCGTT